>NZ_MPOB01000004.1:0-300000 GCF_002148795.1 Oceanibaculum nanhaiense
ATTTGGTATATGCAATATCGCGCATCGTTCCCAATGTGATAGAAAAAATCATCGTTATTTTTAAGAAAATCTGGACTGTTAATTTTTATAACATTTATTAATGAATTTGGCATAGGAGAATTTTCTTCAATATAACTTTCTGCAACATCAATAAACTTCTTCTTTTCGATAATTTCTTTTCTTATTTCTGCGGAAATTCTTTCTAGATACAATAGAGCGTTGTGCTCTTTGTCATTTCGATCATTTTGATAGTTCTGTTGGGCAATGCGCGTGGCCGATGTCGCGGAAACGTATGCCAAGAAACCACCGCCAAGCGTCATGGCACCGGCAATCAGGGCGCCGACCAATGTCGCCCAGGTCGTTTCAGCCCAACCGCTTGGGTTGGCACTGGCAATCACATAGCCGCCAGCGATGACCAGCAGAGTCAGGGCGTGAAGAGTGGTGACAACGATGTTCCACATACTCCCCATGCTGCCTGCGGTACTGTGTTCCGGCAAGCCCCGATGGTGGCGGCATGAGCGGCACAATCGAAAGGCTGAAGGGCGACAGGGAAGGCGCGCAAGCAAGGAATAGGCGCATCCCCCATTTCCCCCTGCCGTGGCCTGTCGCCTTGCGCTAAGACTGTCGCATGAACAGCGCGATCCTCCTCGACCTTCTGGGCATTGCCCTTTTTGCCGCGACGGGGGCGCTGTCGGCCTCGCGCAAGCAGCTGGACATCATCGGCTTCCTGTTCCTGGCGACGATCACCGGCATTGGCGGTGGCACGGCGCGCGACCTGATCCTGGACGTGCCGGTGTTCTGGGTCGAGCAGCCGCTGCACATCCTGATCTGCGCGGTGACGGCGATTGGCCTGTTCTTCACCGCGCACCTGCTGGAATCGCGCTACCGCCTGCTGCTCTGGCTGGATGCCGTGGCGCTGGCCGCCTATGGCGTGTTCGGCGCCTATAAGGGGCTGCTGGTCACCGGCTCTCCCGTGGTTGCCGTGGTCATGGGCATGCTGACCGGCACGCTGGGCGGCATATTGCGCGACGTGCTGGCGGGCGAGCCCTCGGTGCTGATGCGCAAGGAGATCTATATCACCGCGGCGATGGCCGGCGGGCTCTGCTATGTCGGCGCCAGCCTTATCGGGCTGGCGCTGCCGCTGGCCGCCGGGGCCGGCTTCGCGGTGGCGCTGGGCATCCGCAGCGGCGCGCTGGCCTTCGGCTGGTCGCTGCCCTCCTACAAGGGGCGGCCGGGCCGCAATCCGGAAGATATTCCGTGAGGGGATTTCCGCTGCGCGCGCGCCTTGCCGGCCCTGTTGCGCTTCTGGGGGCGCTGGTGGCGGCGCTTACTGTCGCCGCTGTCTGGCAGTTCGCCCTGGCGCTGCGGGTGGTGGCGCCGTTCTCCGACATGTTCCGCGAATATCGCCGCTATGCCGACCGCGATCTGCTGCCCTACCTGATCTTCCCCGACAATGAACACCGCCCGGTGCTGCCGCGGCTGGTCTTCATCGCCGACCATCACCTTGCCGACTCGCTGGGCCTGATTACCCTGCCGGTGTCGCTGCTGTGCCTGCTGGCGGTGCCGGCTGTCATCTTCCTTGCGGTCCGGCGCGGGCTGGGCTGGAAGGCGGCGCTGCTCGCGGCCTCGGCGCTGGCGGCGGCCCTGTTCTGGCTCGGCCACCATCCCAACCTGATCTGGCCGAAGCAGCTGCACATGCATATGGCGCTGCTGCTGGCGGTGCTGGCGGCCTGGGCCGGCGCGCGGGAGCGCTGGGGCCTCGCGGCGCTGGCAGGACTCGCCGCCAGCTTCAGCTTCGGCTACGGGCTGGTGGTGTTTCCGATGCTGGTCATCGGCGTGCTGCTGGCGCGGGCGGGTTCCGGGCAGCGGATGCAGCCGCCCGGCATCGCACTGGCCATCGTGCTCGGCATCGGGGTGCTGACGGTGTTGCTCTATCTCGCAACCTTTCAGGCGGGGGGCGGGGCCGGCATCCAGCGGGGGCTTGGCGGGCCGGTCGGCATGGGCGGTATCGCCGCCTCGTTGCTCGATCCGCTGGCGGTCGCCCGCTATTTCCTGACGCTGAAGACCGTTCCGCTGGATTTCCTGCTGGGCAGCCTGGGGCTGAAATTACCGTCCCTTGTGCTGATGGTGCTGGCGGCGGCCGGTATCATCCTGTTCGCTGCCGGCACGCTGGCGGCATTACTGTTCCGCCGCCCGGTGCCGCCGGAGCAGCGGATGGCCCTGCTGCTGGGCTGGTTCTGCATCGGCACGGCGCTTATGACGGCGCTGGCCCGCGCCGGGCTGGACGAGCCGGGGCAGGCGGCCTCGGCGCGCTACCAGCAGGTCAGCCTGCTGTGGTGGTTCGCCCTCGCTTTGTGGGCAGCGCTGCGCTGGCCGGTGCTGCGGCCGGGCCTGGCCGCGCTGGCGCTGGCGGCCATTCTGATCTTCCCGCTGTCCAGCCGCGCCCTGCTGCCGGGCGTGGCCGCGGAATATCTCCAGCTGCGCCTGCCGGTCGCCGCCATCCTGTCCGGCGTGCCGGAGGAACGGACGCTGGCGCTGCTGCGCTCCAACCCGCGTGCCCGCGCCGAGGGGCTGGCGGTGGTGGCGCGGCGCGGCTGGGCGCTGCATGCGCTGCCGCAGGCGGGCTGGCCGGGGCGGCGACTGGACGATCTTGGCCTCAGCCGCGCGGACGGTGAATGCGTCAGCGCCAGCCTGGACGCGGTGCCGGCGGAGGGGCTTGCCGATGGCTGGGTGCTGCGCGGTGCCATTGCCGGCGGCGGCTGGCTGCACTGGATCGTGCTGGCCGATGGCGACGGGGTCATACACGGGCTGGGCGTGCCGCTGGGGCTGCAGAGGCCGGATGGCGTAGCCTGGCAGGGCTTCGTTCCGGGGGCGGCGCTGCCGGACGGCCTGACGGTCCATGCCGTGGAGCGCGGCTTGATCCGCGACCGGCTGCTGCCGCCCTGCCGCTAGAGGCTTTTAGCCCCCGTCACGCAGTAGGGTCACGCAGCGGGCTGCGGTCGATCTCCTCGGCGATCAGATAGTGCGGGCGCTGCTTCACCTCGATGAAGACGCGGCTGATATATTCGCCGAGGATGCCGATCGACAGCAGCTGGATGCCGGTGAAGAACATGATGGAGACGACGATGGTGGGGAAGCCCGGCACATCGGCGCCGAACACCAGCGTCTTCACGATGGTGTAGAGGGCGAACAGGAAGGCCATCAGCGAGATCACGAAGCCGATCCCGCCCCAGATCCGCAGCGGCACGTTGGAGAAGGAGGTGATGCCGGTCAGCGCCAGTTCCGCCAGCCGCAGGAAGCTGAAGGAGGAGCGGCCGATGCGGCGCGGCGCGATACGGACCGGAATGGCGAGGCTGCGGAAGCCGACCCAGCTGAACAGGCCCTTCATGAAACGGTTGCGCTCGGGCAGCTGGTTCAGCGCCGCCACCACCTTGCGGTCCATCAGCCGGAAATCCCGCGCGTCGGGCGGTACCTCTGTGCTGTTGCCCTGCGCCATCAGATAATAGAACAGCCGCACGCCGACACGCTTCAGCAACGTCTCGTCCTTGCGGCTGTCGCGCACGGCATAGATCATGTCATAGCCCGCATGCCAGTGCTCCAGCATCTGCGGAATCACCTCCATCGGCTCCTGCAGATCGGCATCGATGATGATGACGACATCGCCGCGTGCTTTCTGCAGGCCGGCGGTCATCGCCGCTTCCTTGCCGAAATTGCGCGAGAAGCGGACCAGCACGAGGCCCAGCGCCTCCGCCTCGGCGGCGACCGCGAACAGGCTGTCGTCGGTGCTGCCATCGTCCACCAGCACGATCTCGAACCGGCTGGTCTGCTTTTTCAGCAGGCCATGAAGCTGGCGCAGAAAGCCAAGGATGTCGGGCCCTTCATTATGCACCGGAACGATGCAGCTGATCGTGTAGTCGCTGGGGCGTGCGGTCATGTCCAGTCCGGCGGTAGGGGGACCCCTGGGGCGGACCCTGGGGCGGGACCTTGTCGTGCCTATCCTCTAGCAGATGGAAGAGGGCAGGCAAGCCAAACTGTTCGCTGCTAGACTGACTTCCAGGTAAGGGCAAAAAAGGAGGCGGCGGCGATGAGGCGTATTCTGGTGACGGGGTCGGGCAGCGGTATCGGGGCGGCCACGGCGCGGCAACTGGCCGGGCCGGGCACATCCATCGTGCTGCACGCGCTGAAGAATCGGGAGGGCTGCGAACGCGTCGCGGATGAGCTGCGGGCCAAGGGCGCCGAAACCCATATCGTTCTGGCGGACCTCACGCGGGCGGCGGAGGCCGACCGGCTGATCGATGAGGCTGTCTCCGCCCTGGGCGGGCTGGACGTGCTGGTGGCCAATGCCGGCTTTCCGGAGCTGAAGCGCTTCGGTGCGCTGGAACGGGCCGATCTCGACCGCTGCTACAGCGTTATTCTGGGCGGGCTGTTCCAGATGGCGAAGCGGGCGCTGCCGGCGCTGAAAGCATCGCAGGACGGGCGGGTGATCGCCATCAGCACGCTGAACGCCCATGTGTTCCGGCCGAATTATCCGCTCTGCCCGGCCTCGGCAGCGGCCAAGGCGGGGTCGGAGGCGCTGATCCGGGCGCTGGCGGTGGAGCTTGCGCCCTACAAGGTGACAGCCAATTGCGTGGCGCCGGGGCTGATCCTGAAGGATGCCGATACCGAGCAGTTCTACGATGATTCGGAGATGAAGCCGCTGCTGGCGCATATTCCGCTGGGCCGTCCCGGGGAGCCGGCGGAGGTGGCCGCGATGATCGGCTTCCTGTGCAGCCCGGCGGCATCCTACGTCACCGGACAGGTCATTCATGTGAATGGCGGCATTATCTGACGGTCATCGCGCGGGTATGGTGCGGCGCAAGAAACAGCCGGATTGCTGCGCCGGTCCGGCAATATCGCTGCGAAACGTCCGCCTTATCTCCATACCGGGTTGCCTGTCCAGACGTTAAGCGGTAAACCTGTCGTGCTGCATTGCAGCATCGTCTTTTCAAGCCTTGCCTAATGACGGTGTCCAGGCCGATGTGATCCGACCGACCCTTTCCGCACCCTTTTTGCCGCCGATGGTCCTGCTTACAAGCCGGTCTCTCGGCCCTGGTGGTGTAGCGGATACTGCAGGGTCGGCTTTCCGAAACACGGCCTGTTTTCATTCATTAATCGATTTTCGCCGATCCGTTTTACGCGCGTCGGCCTGCCTTCCGGAGACTCCCTTGACGCGATTTTCCCTTCCGCACGATTTTTTCGGACGGCTGCGCCATGAATGGCTCGGCAATATCCGCGGCGATGTACTCGCCGGCCTGGTGGTGGCGCTGGCGCTGATCCCCGAGGCCATCGCCTTCTCGATCATCGCCGGTGTCGATCCGAAGATCGGGCTCTACGCCTCCTTCTCGATTGCCGTCATCATCGCCATCGTCGGCGGCCGACCGGGCATGATCTCGGCAGCCACCGCCGCGACCGCCGTGCTGATGGTCACGCTGGTGAAGAATCACGGGCTGGAATATCTGCTGGCCGCCACCGTGCTGGCCGGGCTGATCCAGATACTGGCCGGCATCCTGCGACTGAACTACGTCATGCGCTTCGTTTCGCGCTCGGTGATGACCGGCTTCGTGAACGCGCTGGCGATCCTGATCTTCCTGGCGCAGCTGCCGGAGTTGATCGGCGTGCCCTGGCTGACCTATGTGATGGTCGCCGGCGGGCTGGCCATCATCTACCTGTTTCCGCGCCTGACCCGCATCGTGCCGTCGCCGCTGGTCTGCATCCTGGTGCTGACCGGCCTGTCCATCGGGCTGGGGCTGGAGGTGCGCACCGTGGGCGACATGGGCGAACTGCCCTCGACCCTGCCGATGTTCCTGATCCCCGATATCCCGCTGACGCTGGAGACGTTGTGGATCATCCTGCCCTATTCGGCGGCGGTGGCGGCGGTCGGCCTGCTGGAATCGCTGATGACTGCCTCCATCGTCGATGAGTTGACCGACACGCAAAGCGACAAGCGCCGCGAATGCATCGGCCAGGGCATCGCCAACACGGCGACCGGTTTCATCGGCGGCATGGCAGGCTGCGCCATGATTGGCCAGTCGATCATCAATGTGAAGTCGGGCGGCCGCGGGCGGCTGTCCTGCTTCTGCGCCGGTATCTTCCTGCTGTTCATGATCGTGGTGCTGGGCGAGTGGGTGAAGCAGATCCCGATGGCGGCGCTGGTCGCCATCATGATCATGGTGTCGATCGGCACCTTCTCCTGGGCCTCGATCCGCAATCTGAAGGACCATCCGCGCAGCTCCAGCATTGTCATGCTGGCCACCGTGGTGGTCGTGGTGGCGACGCATAACCTTGCCATCGGCGTGCTGGTCGGCGTGCTGCTGTCGGGCATCTTCTTCGCCTGGAAGATCGCGCAGATCTTCCGCGTCACCTCGACGCTGTCCGAGGATGGCGCGGCGCGCACCTATGTGGTGGAAGGCCAGGTCTTCTTTGCCTCGGTCGAGGATTTCTCCGCCTCCTTCGACTTCAAGGAGGCGCTGGAGAAAGTCACCATCGACCTCAGCCGCGCGCATATCTGGGACATATCCAGCGTGGCGGCGGTCGATACCGTCGTGCTTAAATTCCGCCGCGAAGGCGCCGAGGTCGAGCTGATCGGCCTCAACCAGGCCAGCGAGACCATCGTTGACAGGCTCGGCATCCACGATAAGCCCGGGGCGCTCGAACGCCTCATGGGGCATTGAGGAAGGAACGACCATGACCAAGCTGCTCGTGCTGATCGACGGTTCGACCTATTCGAAAAGCGTGTGCGACCATGCCGCCTGGGTGGCGGGGCGCACCAAGGCCTCGGTCGATCTGCTGCATGTGCTGGGCCGGCGCACAGTCTCGAACGTACCGGCGGACTTCAGCGGCAATCTGAACGCCGATGCGCGCGACACCCTATTGGAGGAACTCACCAGCCTCGACGAACAGCAGGCGAAGCTGGCGCAGAAGCGCGGCCGGCTGATCCTGGAGGAGGCCAAGGCGCAGCTCACCCAGGCCGGTGTCGCCGATGTCGCGACCAAGCTGCGCAATGGCGATCTGCTGGAAACCGTGCAGGAATTCGAGCCTGAGGCCGACCTGATCCTGATCGGCAAGCGCGGTGAGGCGGCGGATTTTGCCAGCCTGCATCTCGGCTCCAATCTGGAGCGCGTGGTGCGCGCCTCGCACAAGCCGGTGCTGGTCGCCTCGCGCGCCTTCAAGCCGGTGAGCAGCTTCCTCATCGCCTATGATGGTGGGCCGAGCGCCGAGAAGGCGGTGGATCATATCGCCGGGGGCCATCTTTTCCCTGGCCTGGCCTGCCGCCTGCTGATGACCGGCCAGCCGGACGCGGCCATGAAGGCGAAGCTGGAAGCGGCGGCGGCCAAGCTGCGCGCCGCCGGCTATGACGTCACTGCCGGCATCGAGGCCGGGCAGCCGGATGCCGTGATCGCCCGCATTGTCGAGCAGGAGGGCATCGGCCTGCTGGTGATGGGTGCCTATGGCCATTCCCGCATCCGCACCCTGATCATAGGCAGCACCACGACCGAGATGATCCGCTCCTGCCTCATCCCGGTCATGCTGTTCCGCTAATATATAGCCGTTATCCGCTCTCCGACATCATGCTAGCCTGTGATTGAAAGGGCGGCTGGACCCGTTTCCGCCGCGCTCTACTTCAATGGCGACGATGGCCGTCAGGCCATGATGACGCATGTCAGGGAGAGACCGAGATGAAAATCAGGGGCTTTAGTCTGCCTGCCGCAGCGGTTGCTGTGACGCTGGGCTTCGCTGTCGCGGGTGCGGCCCAGGCCGCCACGGTGAAGATCACGCCGCTGGGTAGCCATGAGGGCGAATTCTGCAGCTTCGACCGGGCGATGGTCTTCGAGGACCCGGACGGCACGCGCATCCTCTACGATGCCGGGCGCACGGTTGCCGGTGTGGATGATCCACGCCTCGGCAAGATCGATGCCGTGCTGGTCAGCCACATGCATGGCGACCATGTCGGCGACCGCCATATTCCGGCGGTCGGGGCCGGTGCCTGTGGCCGGCCGGACATCGCCACCGTGGCGCTGCCCGACACGCTGTCGGTGAAGATCGCCGCCGCCAAGGGGGCAAGGATCGTGACCGGCAGCGAGATGCCGTCCTTCTTTGCCGCCAAGCTGAAGGAAGTTGGCGGCGACCCGCAGAAATCCGAGCTGGTGCGCTTCGGCGCCTCGCGTAAGGTCGGCGGCGTTACCGTCACCACCGTGCCGGCGGCACACTCCAACGGCATCGCGCCCGGCATGATCGGCGGCCCGTTCGCCGAGATGCTCTCCAAGGCCGGGCTCACCGCCTATGCCGGCCCGCCGACCGGCTATGTGCTGACCTTCAGCAATGGCCTCGTCGCCTACCTGTCCGGTGATACCGGCGTGACTGCCGAGCAGCAGGTGGTGGTCGGCGACCAGTACAAGGCGAAGCTTGTGGTCATGAATATCGGAGATACCTTCACCACCGGCCCGACCGAGGCCGCCTATGTGGTGAACGAGCTGATCAAGCCGGCGGCGGTGATTCCGTCGCATGCCAACCAGCCCTCTACCGAGGGCGGCAAGCTGATCGCCGGTAGCCGCACCGACATCTTCGCCAAGGCGGTGACGGCACCGGTGCATCTGCCGCTGTCCGGCCGCACCATGGTGTTCGATGGCGCGGCGAAGTGCGTCTCGGGCTGCTGATCGCTCTCTGATATCAAACGGAAACGGGCGCTCCGGTAAGGAGCGCCCGTTTTGCTTTGTGTACGGGTGGACGGTCAGGAGCCGACCACGCCGCCATCCTCGCGGAAAATCACCAGCGTCGCCGAGCGCGGGATGGCGCTGCCGCCATCCGGCCAGTGGCTGACCAGCTTGCCGGCCGCCCAGTCCTTGGGCGCGGTGGTGGCGCCCGGATGCTGCACATTCACGAAGATGGTGCGGCCGTCCGGCGTGCCGGTGATGCCGGTGATCTCCTGCCCGATGGGGCCGGTGAGGAAGCGGCGCATCTCGCCAGTTGCGGGGTCGGCGCACAGCATCTGGTTATTGCCCATGACCGCCATGTCGCCCTTGTTCTGGGCGCTCTCGCCGATATCGGTCTGGATCCACAGCCGGGCCTCGGAATCGAACCACAGCCCGTCCGGGCAGGCGAAGATGTTGTCGGCGGTCAGCTTCTGGCCGTTCGGACCGCGCCCGGCCTGCTCGTCGCCGCCCAGCACGAAGATATCCCACTGGAAGCTGGTGGCGGCATGGTCGCCCCTGGCCTCAGTCCAGCGGATGATGTGGCCATACTGGCTCTTGGCGCGCGGGTTGGCGGGATCGACCTGATCCTCGGTGCGGCGGCTGTTGTTGGTCAGGGTGAAATAGACCGCCCCGGTGCGCGGATCGACCGCCCCCCATTCCGGCCGGTCCATCTTGGTCGCCCCGGCCTTGTCGGCGGCGAGGCGGGTGTTCACCAGGATATCGGCCAGATCGGCGAAGCCGTTCTCCGGCGTCAGCCCGTTCTGGCCCGGCGCCAGCGCCAGCCAGTCGCCGCTGCCATCGGCGTTGAAGCGCGCCACGTAGAGCGTGCCCGCGTCGAGCAGCGCGCCGCTGGCCGTGGTCGGGTCATAGGGCCGGGCCGAGACGAATTTATAGATATATTCGAAGCGCGCATCGTCGCCGGCATAGGCGACAACTGGCTTGCCTGCGACTGCCGGGGCGAACACCACGCCCTCATGCGCGAAACGGCCGAGATGGGTGCGCTTTACCGGTGCCTTGCCGGGATCGAAGGGGTCGATCTCGACAACCCAGCCGAAGCCGTTCGGCTCGTTGCGGTAATCCTCAGCCGCGCTGTCGCCGGTGCTGCTGGCGTCGAAGCGCACATACGCATCGGCACCGCCCTCGGCCAGCTCCCAGCCATAGCGCGACATGCCGCCGGCCCGCACGCCATAGCGGGCCTGCTCGCGCGGCAGGTTCGGCTTCTGGTCCTGCTGGTCGCCATTGCGGAAATAGCCGGCCCAGTTCTCCTCGGCCGCCAGATAGGTGTTCCAGGGTGTTACGCCATGGGCGCAATTGTTCAGCGTGCCGCGCGTGCGGGTGCCGTCCGGGCTGTATTTGGTGACAAGATGGGCCGTGCCGCGCACCGGGCCGGAAATCTCCATCGGCGTCAGTGCGGTGACCCGGCGGTTGTGCGGATCGGATACCACCGCCCAGGCGCCATCGGTGCCGCGCTTCACGCGCACCACGGAGATGCCGTGCCCGTTCATCTCCTTCAGCACCTCGTCATCCGCGCGCTTGCCGTTCTCCAGCAGCACCTCGCTCGATTTCAGCTCCTTGCCGGCATAGCGCGCGCTGTGCAGGAAGCGCGGCTCGACATATTCATGGTTCATGACCAGCAACCCGTCGGTCGCGCTGCCGTCGATGGGGAAGAAATGCATGCCGTCATGGTGCATGCCCATCTGCTGCGCCTGGTCAGCGCCGCTGTTGGACGGGGCGAAGGCCGGCATGGCGCCGGAGATCGGCGTGCCCCAGGGCGCCAGCACCTGCACCTTGTAGCCCTTCGGCACCACCACCGTATCGGCGCTGCTGACCGGTACCGACTGGAAGCCGACCAGCCCGCCGGAAGCGGCCTGCGCGGTCGCGACACGGGCGACGGTATTGAGAGCGGTACCGGCGAACAGCGCGCCAACGGCGGTGGCGAGGCCGCCAACCAGCACGTCGCGGCGTTTCAGCCGGCTTTCCAGCACATCATGGAAGGTCTCGTTGGCCGACAGATTGCAGCGCGGCTCGTCGCCGGGCTGATAGTCGGGGGATTGGGTGTGATCCGGGTAATCCTGTTCATAGGCGCTCATCGGCTTGCTCCGCAGCTAGGAGGGAAAAGCTGCATGGCGGGCCGGTTCGCCGGCACGCTCTGCTTGCAGCTCTCCTTCTATCGCCGGGGCGTTACAGTTGATTGTCAGCAATGGTGACGGAATGGTGTCAGTCGCGGACGCTTCCGTGGAAGCGGCAAAGCCTCTAGGCTGACGTCAGGGGAGCGCTTCGAAAGGGGGGCGCCCTGAAGGAAACCTGGCCGGGGGCTCAATGGCCCATGACAAGCGCAATCAGCGGGTGACGGGTCACGGTACCGGCAACGGCGCCTTTCGCATTGCCGACCGGATGCCTGACGGGATCGATTCCCTGCTGCAGGGCATCCTCGACTATTTCCTGGCCCATCTCCGGGAAAGCGACGCGGTCATCCGCAAGGCGCAGATCGATCCGCTGGCCTTTCACAAGGCGCTGCCGAAGGTCTGGATCTATGAGCGGATCGCGAAGCATGATTTCGTCTGCCGCCTGGCCGGCGACGATGTCCGCAGCATGTATGCCCGTCCGATTGTCGGCTGCTCCCTCTTGGACCTGATCCGCGTGCAGCATGCGCCGGACGTGATGGCGCATCACGAAGCGATCCTGGCCACGCCGGGCGTCGGCTATATGACGGGCCGCGTCTATCTGCAGAGCCTGGAGCGGTATGGCATCGGCGAACGGCTGCTGCTGCCGGCACTGGACGAGGAGGGTCGTCCCAGCTTTATCTGGGGCGCCACCAGCTATAACATCGCGGAAATGGATGACAGATCGGATGTCACGGGGCCAAACCGCCTGCTGATACCGCTCACCGCCTTCTCTGCCGAGTCTTGCTGACAGGAAAATCCCATGCCGATCCGCACCCGCCTGACCGAGCGCCTCGATCTGCGCCATCCCATCATGCTGGCGCCGATGGCGCTGGTCTCCGGCGGGGCGCTGGCATCCGCCGTCACCGGGGCCGGCGGGCTTGGCATGATCGGCGGCGGTTATGGCGACGAGGCGTGGCTTCGGCGTGAACTGGCGGCGGCCGGTAACCAGCGCGTCGGCTGCGGCTTCATCACCTGGTCGCTGGCGCAGCAACCGCATCTGCTGGATCTGGCGCTGGAGCACAGGCCGGCGGCGGTCATGCTGTCCTTCGGCGATCCGGCCCCCTTCGCGCCGAAGGTGAAGGCTGCGGGGATCCCGCTGATCTGCCAGGTGCAGACCCTTGCCCATGCACGCGAAGCGCTGGCGGCGGGCGCCGATATTCTGGTGGCGCAGGGTACGGAGGCGGGCGGCCATGGGGCGACGCGCGGGACCATTGCGCTGGCTCCGGCAGTGGTCGATCTGGTGAGCCGGAACGCACCGGAGACGCTGGTGCTGGCGGCGGGCGGTATTGCCGACGGGCGCGGGCTGGCGGCGGCGCTGGCGCTGGGTGCGGATGGGGTGCTGGTCGGCACGCGCTTCTACGCGGCTGCCGAATCGCTGGCGCCGGACGCGGTGAAGCGTCGGATCACCGATATCGGCGGCGACGATACGCTGCGCACCAGCGTGTTCGACATCGTGCGGGAGAAGGATTGGCCGAAGCCCTTCACCATCCGCGGCGCGCGTAATGCGCTGACGGCGGAATGGCAGGGGCGCGAGGCCGAACTGGCTGCCGAGGGCAAGGGGGCGGTGGACCGCTACAACCAGGCTGTCTCGGCGCTGGATCTGGAAATCATGGGGGTGTTCGCCGGAGAGGGGGCCGATCTGATTGCCGATGTGGCGCCGGCCGCCACTCTCCTGGAACGTATGGCGGGCGAAGCCGAGGCGGCGCTAACCCGCGCCGCCTCTCTGATCGGCTAGGGTCAGTTGATCGTCGGGACACTGCCGCCCAGCACGCCAAACAGGCGCAGCAGCCAGATCACGACCAGAATCACCACGACGATGTTCAGGATCGATTTGATCTTGTGATCCATCGGGATGTAGCGGTTGATCGCCCACAGTACGACGCCGACGATAACAAGAGTAAGAATCAAGGAAATAACCGACATTTCTGCCCTCCTGGCCCTGCGGGTATAGTCGTTCCCGAATCAGGGCCGAAAATTATTTCGAACAGCCCAGGAAACCGGCCAGGAAAACGGCGCGATCTCTTGGTTCGTCCTGGAGTAACGCAGAAGGACGCGTTTGGTTCTCTTGTCGGTTGAAAAAAAGCGGTGCTCTATTCCGCGGCGTCGGTCTTGCCGTGCGGCTGCGCCCAGCGGTCCAGCGCATGATCGTCGCTCTCGCGGGCATCGACCCACTGCGCGCTGTCGCCGGTTTCCTCCAGCTTCCAGAAAGGGGCCTTGGTCTTCAGATAATCCATCAGGAACATGGCGGACTCGAAGGCCGCCTGCCGGTGCGCCGAGGCGGTGACCACCAGCACGATGCGGTCGCCCGGTTCCAGCCGGCCATAGCGGTGGATGATCAGGCTGGCCTGCAGCGGCCAGCGTTCCTGTGCCTCGGCCTCGATCTTGGCCAGCGCCTTTTCGGTCATGCCGGGATAATGCTCCAGCGTCATCGCACCGATGCTGGCATTGCCAGCCATGTCGCGCACGAGGCCGACGAAGCTGGCCACGCCGCCGATGGCACGGTTGCCGTCGGTCAGCGCCGCAATCTCCGCGCTGATGTCGAAATCCTCGCGCTGCACCCGGATCATGGCCTATCCCCCCGTCACCGGCGGGAAGATCGCCACCTCGTCGTCCGGCTTAAGCGGATGGTCGGGGCGGACATATTCCTGATTCACCGCGACCTTCACCACGCGGGCATCCTTCAGCGCCTCGGCATAGCCGGGGCCGCGCGCCTTCAGCCAGTCCAGCAGCCCGGCCACGTCGGTGACCTCGGCGGGGGGCGAGACCTCTTCCTCGGCGGTACCGATCTTCTGGCGCACCCAGGCGAAATAGAGCAGCTTCACAGTCCGACCTCGCTGAACGGCAGATAGGGAACCACGGAACCGGCCGCGATCCGCGTCGCCTCCTCGGGCAGTTCGACCAGCCCGTCGGCGGCGACCATGGAGGATAGCACACCGGCCCCGTCCTGTTCGAATCGATGGGCGACGAGCTGGCCGTCGCCGCGCCGCTCCAGCCGCACGCG
The DNA here is from genome assembly GCF_002148795.1 of Oceanibaculum nanhaiense. Taxonomy (NCBI): domain Bacteria; kingdom Pseudomonadati; phylum Pseudomonadota; class Alphaproteobacteria; order Rhodospirillales; family Oceanibaculaceae; genus Oceanibaculum; species Oceanibaculum nanhaiense. The sequence continues at coordinate 13,896 of NZ_MPOB01000004.1, forward strand.
GACATATTCGCGGCGGTCCTGCTTCTTCTTGTAGTCGAAGCCCGCCAGCACGGGAAACAGCCGGGGCTCGCTCTCCTCCGCGCCCGACAGGCGCTCGATGATCGGCCGGGCGACGCGCAGGAAGGTGACCATGACCGCGACCGGATTGCCCGGCAGGCCGATGAAGGCGGTGCCTTTCACCTGGCCCAGCGCCACCGGGCGGCCCGGCTTGATCGCCAGCCGCCAGAAATAGAGCGAGCCCAGCGCCTCCACGGCGGCTTTCACGTGATCCTCCTCGCCGCCGGACACACCGCCCGAGGTGATCAGCAGATCATGCGCGCCGGCGGCCCGGTCCAGCGCCTGGGTGATCGCCTGCCGGTCGTCGGGCAGGATGCCGAGATCGGTGACGGCGCAGCCCATGCCGTCCAGCAAGGCCGCCAGGGTGAAGCGGTTGGAATCGTAGATGCCGCCGGCGGGCAGCGGAGCGGGCGGGTCGCGCACCTCGTCGCCGGTGGAGAAGATCGCCACGCGCAGCGGCACGTGTACCGGCAATTCGGTCAGCCCTTGCGCGGCGGCCAGGCCGATATCCTGCGGCCGCAGCTTCTGGCCCTGGCGCAGGAGGCTGTCGCCCTGCCGCACATCCTCGCCGGCCGCGCGCCGGTTGGCGCCGCGCTTGATGCCGGCGGGGATGACCACATGCCCATCCTCCTCCCGGCAATCCTCCTGCATCATCACCGTGTCGGGGCCGCTGTTGCCTTCGCCGGAGGGCATCGGCGCGCCGGTGAAGATGCGGATGGCGGTGCCGCGCCGGGCCGGACCATCCAGCGTGTGGCCGGCGGCGACGCGCCCGGCCAGCGGCAGCCGGACCTCGCCCTCGGCGGGCAGATCGTCGAAATAGACGGCATAGCCATCGACGGCGGAATTATCGTGCGGCGGCACGTTCAGCCGCGCCGTCAGCGGTTCTGCGAGGCAGCGCCCCAGCGCGGCGCGTAGCGGCACACTCTCCATCGCCGTCAGCGGCGCTAGCCGGCCGCGCAGTTCGGCAAGCGCCTCCGCGACCGGAATCAGCCGGCCGCCAAAAGCGAAGCAATCGTCGGTAAGCTGTGCCATGGGAAGATACTGGTCAGCGTTGCGACAGACCGCAATGGGTCAAAATGAACCGGACGATAGCGTCCGGATCGCTGATCGGCAGCACCGGCACTTTTGCATCCTCCAGTACCGCGTCGCTGGCGATGGCGACAACCTTCGGATCGTCGCGGTAGAGCGGCGGTTTGCCGACCGAGGGGCGATAGACTTCCAGCTTGTCATGGCCTTCATGCTTGAAGCCCTCGACCAGCAGCAGATCGACCGGCGTCATGTTGCGGGTAAGGTCGGTCAGCGTCGGTTCCGGCGCGCCGCGATGCTCGTGCATCAGCGCCCAGCGCGCGGCGGAGCTGATCATCACCTCAGTCGCGCCGGCCTCGCGGTGCTGGTAGGAATCCTTGCCGGGCTGGTCCACATCGAAGGCGTGATGCGCGTGCTTCACCGTGGAAACCGTGATGCCGGTGCGCACCAGCAGCGGAATCAGGCTGGTCAGCAGGGTGGTCTTGCCGCTGCCGCTCCAGCCGGCGACGCCGAAAATCTTCATTGCGGGTCTGTCTGTCTGCGGAACATCATTCGGCGGGTGGCGACGATTGCGCCGGCTTCAGCGGTTGCTGTGCCGGCGTCTGGCGCGCATCTTCCGCCCGCATGTGGCGGATGCCGGCGCGCAGATAGTCATAGCCGGTGATCAGCGTCAGCCCGGCGGCGCCCCACAGCAGCACCTCGCCAATCACCGTGATCGGCAGGGTCAGCTTCAGCAGCGGGTTCAGCACCCCGTTCCCGGCATCGCCGACAATCAGCACGGCGATGGCGACCATCTGCAGGCCGGTCTTCCATTTGGCGAGCCAGGTGACCGGCAGGCTGATTGCGGTGCCGGCGAGGAATTCGCGCAGACCGGAAACCAGGATTTCCCGGCACAATATGACCAGCACGGCCAGCACGCTCAGCTCGCTGACCCGTTCCGCATGCACCAGCATCAGCAGGGCTGCGGCGACGAACAGCTTGTCGGCGATGGGGTCTAGGAACCGGCCGAAGGCGGAAATCTGCCCCATGGTGCGCGCGAAATAGCCATCGAAATAATCGGTGACGGCGGCCAGCACGAACAGGCCGCAGGCCAGCCAGCGATACAGCGGCGCGTCGAAAAACAGCAAGGCCACGAGACCTGGAATCGCGAGGATTCGCGACAGGGTCAACAGGTTCGGCAGGCTGGTCAGCATGGGTGCCCCGATTCTCTTCGCTTCGGGAGGCGTTTCAGGACTTTACCCTTCCTCATGGAAATGGGCATAGATTTTTTTCGCCGTTGCCCGGCTTATTCCCTCCACCGCCTCCAGATCGGCGAGGCCGGCACGCTCGACCGCGCGGGCGGAACCGAAATGCATCAGCAGCGCCTTCTTGCGCTTGCCGCCGATGCCGGGGATATCGTCCAGGCTGGAGCGGTGCAGTGCCTTTGCCCGTTTGGCGCGGTGCGTCTCGATGGCGAAACGGTGCGCCTCGTCGCGCAGCCGCTGCAGGAAATACAGCACCGGGTCGCGCAGTTCCATGCTGAAGGGTTCGCGGCCCGGCATGAAGAAGCGCTCGCGCCCCGCATTGCGGTCCGGTCCCTTGGCGATGGCGACCAGCGGCACATCGTCGATGCCGAGTTCCGCCAGCACCTCGACGGCGATGCCAAGCTGGCCCAGCCCGCCATCGATCAGCACCAGATCGGGCCAGGCACTGGTCTCGCGGTCCGGGTCTTCCTTCAGCGCACGGGCGAAGCGGCGGGTCAGCACCTCGCGCATCATGCCGTAATCGTCGCCGGCCACCTCGGTCGCGCGGATGTTGAACTTGCGGTAGGCGTTCTTCATCAGCCCGTCTGGCCCGGCGACGATCATCGCGCCGATGGCGCTGGTGCCCTGGACATGGGAATTGTCATACACCTCCACCCGCTCCAGCGGCCCGTCCAGCCCGAAGGCAGCAGCCACCCCGTCCAGCAGCTTGCGCTGCGAGCTGCTTTCGGCCAGCCGCCGGCCCAGCGCCTCGCGCGCATTATTGACCGCCTGATCGATCACCTTGCGCTTGGCGCCGCGCTGCGGCACCACCAGCTCGACCCGGTGGCCGGCGCTGAGCGCCAGCGCCTCGGCCAGCAGCTCCTGCTCATCCGGCGCATGGCTCAGCAGGATCGCGCGCGGCGGCTCCTTATTGTCGTAGAACTGGCCGATAAAGGAGGCGAGCACCGCCGGCAGCTCCAGATTCTTCTCATGGCTGGGGAAATAGGCGCGGTTGCCGTAGTTCCGCCCGCCGCGGAAGAAGAACACCTGGATGCAGGTGCTGCCGCCTTCCTGATGCGCGGCGATCACATCGGCATCCTCCAGCCCGGCCACATTCACATCCTGATGCGCATGGATGTGCGACAGACCGCGAATACGGTCGCGGAACAGGGCGGCGGCCTCGAAATCCAGCGCCTCGCTGGCCTGCTGCATGCGCCGGGCGAGCATTTCCTGGATCTGCCGGCTCTTGCCGCTGAAGAAGTCGCGCGCCTCGCGCACCTGCTCCGCATATTGCTCCTTCGTCACATAGCCGACGCAGGGCGCGGTGCAGCGCTTGATCTGATATTGCAGGCAGGGCCGGGTGCGGCTGGCGAACATGCTGTCGGTGCAGTTGCGCAGCAGGAAGGCGCGCTGCAAGGCGGTCAGCGTCAGTTTCACGGCGCCGGCGGAGGCGAAGGGGCCGAAATAGTCGCCGGCCCCGGTGCGTGCGCCGCGATGCTTCAGGATCTGCGGGAAATCATGGTCACCGCTGATCCGGATATAGGGGAAGGATTTGTCGTCGCGCAGCAGCACATTGTAGCGCGGCATGAAGCGCTTGATGTAATTGCTCTCGAGCAGCAGTGCCTCGACCTCGGTGTGGGTGACCACCACCTCCAGCGTCACCGTCTCGGCCACCATGCGCTGCAGCCGGTAGGGCAGGCGTTCCGGCTGGGTATAGGCGACGACGCGCTTCTTCAGGCTGCGCGCCTTGCCGACATAAAGCGCGTCGCCGCGCTTATCCAGCATGCGATAGACGCCGGGCGCATTCGGCAGGGTGCGCAGCTTTGCCTTCAGCACGGCGACGCCGCGTTCCAGCGACACGGTGGGCGCGGGTGTTGCTGCGTCCGGTTCGTGCGGGGGCTCGCGGCCCGGCGCCGGTTTGAAAGGATGAGTGTCGCGTGCTGCCTTGGCCATGTGTCGAACTTATTACCCTTGTCGGGCATTTCTGTGTAGGGGGCCTGTGTAGGGCCTGTATGGCGGCCAGCTCTTGGTTAACGTTGGAACTCTTCCGGCTATCCACGATTCCTGTGGATAACTTTGTGTGCAACCGAAATGACGTGGTGCGCCAGCAACGGGCTTCCTAGGCTTTGCCGTTATTGCCCAAAAAATAGGCAAACAATTAATTCGTTGATTTTATTACGTGTTTTTATGTCAATCCGAGAAAATAGGGACTCTGGAGTTTTTCCCGTTGACAGTCACGGGCGTTCCTCGTCCATGGTTTTTGCTGTGCACAACTTTCATCTAATGCGGTCTATCCGAAACCGGAATAGCGTCATTTTTGAAGCGCTTACAGCGTCATATTAACGCCCTATTTAACCATTCCTTCATATTCGGCATCCGGGCTGCGGCTGCGGCAGTCCGGCATCACTCGCCAGGAAAGATACTGGTCAGGAAAGATGCTGGCCGCCATCCAGCGCGATCATCTGTCCGGTCATCGACCGCGCCGACAGGATGAAGCCGATGGCCCGGCAGATTTCCGAAAGATCGGTCTGCCGTTGCAGGGGCACGCTGGCCACTTCCGCCGCGAATGCCGCTTCCGTCTGGTGGATGCTGCGCAGCACCGGGCCGGGGCCGATGGCATTCACGCGGATGCGCGGCGCCAGCGCCAGCGCCAGGGTGCGCGTCAGGGTCCACAGGCCGGATTTGCTCAGCGTATAGGACAGGAAGTCCGGCCCGGGATGCAGCACGCGCTGGTCGATGATGTTGATGACAACACCCTCGGCGTCGGCCGGTAGTGCGGCCGCGAAATCCTGTATCAGCAGCGCCGGCGCGCGCAGATTGGCCTCCATATGGCGGTCCCAGCCCGCCCGGTCCATGCAGGATATATCGTCCTGTTCGAAGATCGAGGCGTTGTTGACCAGCAGGCCGACCGGTCCCAGCGCGGCGGCGGCGGCCGGCAGCAGGGCGGAGACCTCGGCTTCCTTCGTCAGCTCGGCGCGCAGCACGACAACCCGCCGGCCGAGTGCCACGATCTCCTGTGCCAGACTGTCGGCCTCGTCCCGGGAATTATTGGCATGCACCGCCACATCCCAGCCCTGGCGGGCGAGGTCGAGCGCGATGGCGCGCCCGATGCGGCGGGCGGCACCCGTCACGAGCGCCACCCGGGGAAGGGGGCGGGGTAAGGTGTCGGGCAGGGAGGTGTCGCTGTCGGCCATGCGCAGCAAGCTACGTGGACCGCCGGCAAGGTCAAGCTGCTTGATGGGCGGCTTCGGATGGAGTGCTTCGACGGATGCTGACAGCCGGGGCCGCTTGGTCTTACTGTTGGGCCTTACTGTTGGCGCACCATCTTTGCCAGGACGGGACCGAGCCATTGGACGATATCGCGAAGCTGCTCTGGAATCCCGACGCGATGCATGGCACGGGAACGGCCGATGTTCTCGTCTTCCTGATCGCCGCCGTGATGTTCGCGCCGCTGTTCCGGCGGCTCAGATTCAGCCAGGTGCTGGGATATCTTGCCGCCGGCGCGTTGATCGGCCCGTTCGGGCTTGGCCTTGTCGCCGATGTCGAGGGCACGCGGCATCTGGCGGAATTCGGCGTCGTCTTCCTGCTGTTCGCCATCGGTCTGGAACTCAGCTTCGAGCGTCTGCGGATCATGCGGCGCCTGGTGTTCGGCCTGGGCACGGCGCAGGTGCTGGTGACCGGCATCGCGTTGGCCGGCATTGCCGTTGCCGTCGGATTGGACCTGCCGGCCGCCATCGTCATTGGCGGCACGCTGGCGCTGTCCTCCACCGCCTTCGTGGTGCAGCTGCTGCAGGAACGCGGCGAGTTCGCCACGCATCACGGCCGCGCCGCCTTCGCCACACTGCTGTTCCAGGATCTGGCGGTGGTGCCGCTGCTGGTCATCGTGCCGCTGCTGAACGCGCCGTCGGAGGGGGCGATCGCGTTCAGCCTCGTCATCGCCGTGCTGAAGGCGATCGTCGCCCTGGTGGTCATCGTGCTGATCGGCCGGCTGCTGCTGCGCCCGCTCTACCGGCTGATGGCGTCGGTCGGCTCGCGCGAGATTTTCACCGCGCTTACCCTGCTTGTCGTGCTGGGCATCGGCTCGGCGACACAGATGGCGGGCCTGTCGATGGCGCTGGGCGCCTTCCTCGCCGGTCTGCTGATTTCGGAATCGGAATTCCGCCATCAGGTCGAGGCGGATATCGAGCCGTTCCGTGCCATCCTGCTCGGCCTGTTCTTCATGACCGTCGGCATGTCGGTCAATCTTGGACTGGCGTTCGATCATTTCGATACGGTGCTGCTGCTGATCGGCGGGCTGATCGCGGTGAAGATGCTGGTTCTGTTCGGCCTGTCGATGTTGTTCCGGCAGGGCGTTCTGGCCTCGCTGCGCATCGCGGCGCTGCTGTGCCAGGGCGGCGAGTTCGCCTTCGTCATCTTCGGTGTGGCGATCGGGGCCGGCGTGCTGGACACGCTGACCGTGCAGGTACTGTTCCTTGTCGTCTCTGTCAGCATGGCGCTGACACCCGTGGTCATGCTGATCGTGGACCGGCTGACCCGGCGCATGGATAACAGCCATCTGGAGGAGCTCGGGCCGGACGAGTGCGGCACGCTGGAGAATCACGTCATCATCGCCGGTTATGGCCGCTTCGGGCGGATCATCGCGCGGCTGCTGGAGGCGCAGGGCGTCACCGTGGTGATGCTCGACATGGACGCCGCCAATGTGGCGGAGAACCGCGCCAATGGCCGCCCGGTCTATTATGGCGATGCCGCCCGGCCCGATATCCTGAGGCTGGTCGGGGCGGAGAAGGCCACCGGCATCGTGCTGACCCTTGACCGCCACAAGCATCTGACCGGGCTGGTAGGCCAGATCCGCGAGGACTTCCCCAACCTGACCATCTTCGCGCGCTCGCCTGACGCACAGACGACACGCGAGCTGGAGGCGGCGGGCGCCTATGTCGCCGTGCCGGAGCTGCTGGAGGCCAGCCTGCAGCTGGGCGCGGAAGTGCTGGCGAAGATCGGCGTGCCGGAAACCGAGATCGAATCGCTGGTCGATGCCTTCCGCCATGTCGATAGCGGCCGCCGGCGCACGGCCCGGTCCGATGCCCAGTCCGATGCCGGCGAGGCACTGGAGCCGGAATCCGAACGGCCTGTCGATCCTGTCGTCGCGGCCTGCGAGGCGCTGGACCGGGTGGATGAGTTGCGGCTGGTGGAACCGCCCGCCGATGATGAGAAGCGCGCCGTCGCCTGATGGCCATCGCCTGATGCCCGATGCCCGCTTTATGAACGAACAGCGGCTGGCCTACATCCTGCTGGCCATCGCCCCGGCCCTGTTCGCCAGCAACATGCTGACGGCGCGGCTGGTGCATGATCTGGTGCCGCCGGTGGGCCTCGCCTTCTGGCGCTGGGCGGTGACCTTCCTGCTGCTGCTGCCGCTGGTCGGGCCGCAGCTCTGGCGGCAGCGGCGCGACGCGCTGGCGGAATGGAAGGATTTGCTGGTGCTGGGCGCGCTCGGCATGGGGGTGTGCGGCGCCTTCGTCTATATCGGCGCGCAGACCACGCCAGCCAGCAATATCGGCCTGATCTACAGCGCCTCGCCGATCCTGATCGTGCTGATCGCCGGGCTGTTCTATGGCGAGCGGGTGACGCCGCGGCAGGGCGGCGGCATCGTGCTGTCGCTGGCCGGTGTGCTGGCGATCATCGCCAAGGGCGACCCGGCGGTCCTGATCGGCCTGTCCTTCACCATCGGTGATCTGTGGATCGCGGCGGCGATGGCCGGCTGGGCGCTCTATGCCATCCTGTTGAAATACCGGCCGAGCCGGCTGGGCCTGATGACCCGCTTTGCCGCCATCATACTGGGCGGGCTGATCGTCATCCTGCCCTTCTATCTGTGGGAGAGCCTGTCGGGCCAGCCGATGCCGATGAGCCGCGAGGGCGTGCTGGCGGTACTGTTCCTGGCCTGCTTCGCCTCCTTCGGCGCCTATCAGGCCTATGCGAAGATCCAGAACGTACTGGGCGCCGGCCGCACCGGGCTGCTGATGTATCTGGTGCCGCTCTATACCAGCGGGCTTGGCTATCTTCTGCTGGACGAGCCGGTACGCGGCTACCATCTGCTGGGGGCGGCGCTGATTCTGCCCGGCCTTTATCTGGCCACGGTAAGGCGGCAATAAGGGCCGGCACTATTCACCGGACGAGGAAAGCAGGTTCGACGATGGCTGACAGTTCGATCTTCTCCCGGATTGGCGACTGGATCGCCCGGCGCCGTGCGCCGCTGGTGCCGGTGGTCCGGCTGGCCGGCGTGATCGGGCAGGTCGGGCCGTTCCGCACCGGCCTGACGCTGACCGGCCTTGCCCCGGTGCTGGAGCGCGCCTTTTCCATGCGCCATGCCAGGGCGGTGGCGCTGGTGGTGAATTCGCCCGGCGGCTCGCCCGTGCAGTCGGCGCTGATCCACAAGCGCATCCGCGACCTGGCGACGGAGAAGAAGCTGCCGGTGCTGGTGTTCGTGGAGGATGTGGCGGCCTCGGGCGGCTACTGGCTGGCCTGCGCCGGCGACGAAATCTTCGCCGACGAGAACTCGATCCTGGGCTCCATCGGTGTGATCACGGCGGGCTTCGGCTTTCCGGACCTGCTGGAGAAGATCGGCGTCGAGCGCCGGGTCTATACGGCGGGCAAGTCGAAATCCATGCTCGATCCGTTCAAGCCGGAGAATCCGGAGGATGTCGCCCGGCTGCGCGCGATCCAGGAGGAAATGCACGCCAGTTTCCGCGCGCTGGTGGAAAGCCGGCGCGGCGAACGGCTGCATCCCGGCGAGACTGAATTGTTCGATGGCAGCTTCTGGACCGGCCGCACGGCGGTTTCCCTTGGCCTTGCCGATGGCCTGGGCGATCTTCGGGGCTTGTTGCGCGCCCGTTTCGGCGACAAGGTGAGGCTGCGCCCGGTCGGCATGCGCCGGCCGCTGCTGTCCTTCCGGGCCGGCGGGGCGGCGCGCGCCGGGGGCTGGGCCGCGGCACTGCCGGAAGCGGCCATGGGTGCGGCGGAGGAACGGGCGCTGTGGGCGCGTTACGGCTTATAAGGAAGATGGGGCAGGGATGTTCGGTTTGAGTTTCAGCAAGCTTCTGGTTCTGGCGGCGGTGATCGCCGGGGTGATCTTCTTCTTCAAGATGGTGACCAAGCTGGAAAAGGCGCGCCGCGACGTCGCCCGGGGCGAGATGCGGAGCGAGGCCAGGAAGGCGGCGCCGCGCAAGGAAGATGGCGGCCTCGGCGGCATGTTCCGGCGCGCTAGGGGAGACAAACAGGCGGCCGCCACCGAGGATACCCACGAGATGCGGGCCTGCCCGACCTGCGGCACCTATGTGCCGGCCAGGGGTGCCCGCGATTGCGGCCGGGAGCTGTGCCCCTACGGGACGTAAAAGACGGGCCGTAAAAACAGCGGTGTTTCCCCGCATGACCGTTTCTTGACCCTGCCGGGTGAGGTCGCTATGTTGCGGCGCACCGAAAAACCGGTTCCATCCTAGCGCGAGAGAAGCAATGTCCGCCGGTAGGCCAGCCGCCGCCACCAGCTTCCAGTCAATTATCCTGACGCTCCAGCAATACTGGGCCGCACAGGGCTGCGTGATCCTGCAGCCTTACGATCTGGAGGTGGGTGCAGGCACCTTCCATCCGGCGACGACGCTGCGCGCGCTGGGGCCCGATCATCACTGGAACTGTGCCTATGTGCAGCCGTCGCGCCGTCCGACCGATGGCCGCTATGGCAACAACCCGAACCGGTTGCAGCATTATTACCAGTTCCAGGTGCTGATGAAGCCCTCGCCGGACAATATCCAGGAGCTGTATCTGGGCAGTCTGGCGGCCATCGGCATCCATGCCCACGAACACGATATCCGCTTCGTCGAGGATGATTGGGAAAGCCCGACGCTGGGCGCCTGGGGACTTGGCTGGGAAGTCTGGTGCGACGGCATGGAGGTGACGCAGTTCACCTATTTCCAGCAGGTTGGTGGCATTGAGTGCAAGCCGGTGCCGGTCGAGCTGACCTACGGGCTGGAACGCCTCATCATGTACGTCCAGGACGTCGAGAACGTCTATGATCTGGACTATGACGGCGTGCCCAAGGACAAGGGCGGCAAGACCTATGGCGATGTCTTCCTGCAGTCCGAGCGGGAATTCAGCGCCTTCAATTTCGAACATGCCGATACCGACACCCTGTTCCAGCATTTCAAGGATGCCGAGACGGAATGCCAGCATCTGCTGGGTCTGGCGCAGCCGCTGGCGCTGCCGGCCTATGACAAGTGCATGAAGGCCAGCCATCTGTTCAACCTGCTGGATGCGCGCGGCGTCATCAGCGTGCAGGAACGCGCCTCCTATATCGGCCGGGTGCGCGCGCTGGCGAAGGGCTGCTGCGAGGCGTGGGTGGCTTCTCATGGGGTTGCCTCCCATAAGGTTGAGGCGTAAGCGATGGCCGATCTGCTGCTGGAGATTTTCTCCGAGGAAATCCCCGCGCGCATGCAGGCGCGGGCATCCGAGGATCTGAAGCGCCTGGTCTGCGACGCCCTGACCGCTGCCGGACTGAGCTTCGACAGCGCCGCCGCCTATGTCACGCCGCGCCGGCTGGCGCTGTCGGTCGAGGGGCTGCCGCTGACCCAGCCGGATGTGACGGAAGAACGCCGCGGCCCGCGCGTGGGATCGCCGGAACAGGCGCTGGCCGGCTTCCTGAAGGCCAACAACCTGGCCTCCATCGACGCCTGCGAACAGCGCGATACCGGCAAGGGTGTATTCTATTTCCTGACTGTCGAGAAGCAGGGCGCGGCCACGCAGGACGTGCTGCCGGGCCTGCTGGTCGAAGCGATCCGCAAGCTGCCCTGGCCGAAATCGATGATCTGGGGTGAGACCGATTTCCGCTGGGTCCGCCCGATGCACTCCATCCTGTGCCTGTTCAACGGCCAGGAACTGCCGGGCCGGCTCGATCTCGGCGGTGGGCGGGAAATCCTGTTCGGCGACCGCACGCAGGGTCACCGCTTCCTGGCCCCGGCCGCGCTGGCGGTCGATAATGTCGAGGATTACAAGGCCAAGCTGCTGGCCGCGAAGGTGATCCTCGACCCGGCGGAGCGCCGTGCCTCGATCCTGCAGCAGGCCGAGGCTCTGGCCGCCAATGCCGGGCTGGTGCTGAAGCAGGATGACGGTCTGCTGGACGAAGTCACCGGGCTGGTCGAATGGCCGGTGGCTTTGATGGGCCGCATCGACGAGGCCTTCATGGATGTGCCGCCGGAGGTGCTGACCACCTCGATGCGGGCGCACCAGAAATATTTCGCGGTGGAGACCAAGAGCGGCGACCTTGCCCCGCATTTCATCGTCATTTCCAACATGCAGCCATCGGATGGCGGCGCGGTGATCGTCGGCGGTAATGAGCGTGTGCTGCGCGCCCGCCTGTCCGACGCCAAATTCTTCTGGGACCAGGACCGCAAGCACACGCTGGCCTCCCGCCTGCCGGCGCTGGCCAACATCACCTTCCATGCGAAGCTGGGCACGCTGGCCGACAAGGTGGGCCGGGTGCGCAAGCTGGCGGCCTATCTGGCGACGCTGATCCCCGGTGCGGATGCCAAACGCGCGGACCGCGCGGCGGAGCTTGCCAAGGCTGACCTTGTCACCGGCATGGTCGGCGAGTTCCCCGAATTGCAGGGCATCATGGGCCGGTATTACGCCCGCCATGATGGCGAGAGCGAGGCTGTGGCCCAGGCGATTGCCGATCATTATTCGCCGCTGGGCCCGTCCGACCGCTGCCCGACCGCGCCGGACTCGGTTGCCGTGGCGCTGGCCGACAAGATCGATACGCTGGTGGGCTTCTTCGCCATCGACGAGAAGCCGACCGGCTCGAAAGACCCCTATGCGCTGCGCCGCGCCGCGCTGGGCATCATCCGGCTGATTGTGGAGAATGGCCTGCGGCTGTCGCTGGAGGCGGTGTTTGCCAAGGCCGGCGCGAAATCCGATGTCGTCGCCGACCTCATGGGCTTCTTCGCCGACCGGCTGAAGGTGGCGATGCGCGAGCAGGGCGTGCGGCACGATCTGGTCACCTCTGTCTTCGCGCTGGGCGATGAGGATGATCTGGTGCGCCTGCTGAAGCGGGTGGACGCGCTGGCGGCTTTCCTCGCCAGCGAGGATGGCGCCAACCTGCTGACCGCCTATCGCCGCGCCGCCAATATCGTCGCCATCGAGGAGAAGAAGGACGGCCGCGCCTATGAGGGCCGCGCCGACCTGAAGCTCATCAAGGCGCGCGGCGAGGTGGCCGAGGCGGAACTGCACGGCACGCTGGGCGTTATCGAGGTGAAGATCGCCGATGCGCTGAAGGCGGAGGATTTCGCCGCCGCCATGGCCTCGCTGGCCAGCTTGCGCGCGCCGGTGGACCGGTTCTTCGAGAGTGTGACGGTAAATGCCGAGGATGCGGCCTTGCGCGAGAACCGGCTGAAGCTGCTGACGAAGATTCGCGATACGATGAACCAGCTTGCCGACTTCTCGAAGGTCGAGGGTTAGCCTCTCCCCAAGGGGAAAGGCGGAGGCCGCCTTTAGGGCGGCGCTATAGCGAGCCGGCCACCATGCGGGTGCCGGCAGATGTCCAACGCCAAGGCGGAACGACGATGACGAAATGGGTGTACAGCTTCGGAGACGGCAAGGCCGATGGCAGTGCCGCGATGCGCAATCTTCTGGGCGGCAAGGGCGCCAATCTGGCTGAGATGAGCAGCCTGGGCCTGCCGGTCCCGCCGGGATTCACCATCTCGACCGAGGTCTGCACCTATTTCTATGACCATGGCAAGCAGTACCCGGACGAGCTGAAGGCGCAGGCCGATGCCGCGCTGGCGGTGCTGGAAAAGGCACTGGGCATGAAGTTCGGCGATCCGGCGGACCCGCTGCTGGTCTCCGTGCGCTCCGGCGCGCGCGCCTCCATGCCGGGCATGATGGACACGGTGCTCAATCTCGGCCTGAACGACACCACGGTCGAAGGTCTGGCGAAGAAATCGGGCGATCCGCGCTTCGCCTATGACAGCTATCGCCGCTTCATCCAGATGTACAGCGACGTGGTGCTGGAGGTCGATCATGGCCATTTCGAGGAAATTCTCGAGAATGCCAAGGACGAGAAGGGCTACCGCCTCGATACCGAGCTGACCGCCGAGGACTGGAAGGCGGTCGTCGCCGGCTACAAGGCGAAGGTGGAGGAGGAGCTGGGCCGCCCCTTCCCGCAGGACCCGCAGGAGCAGCTTTGGGGCGCCATCGGCGCGGTGTTCAGCTCCTGGATGAACCAGCGCGCCATCGTCTATCGCCGGCTGCACGAGATTCCGGCCAGCTGGGGCACGGCGGTGAATGTGCAGGCCATGGTGTTCGGCAATATGGGCAATGACTGCGCCACCGGCGTGGCCTTCACCCGCGACCCTTCGACCGGCGACAACCTGTTCTACGGCGAGTTCCTGGTGAACGCGCAGGGCGAGGATGTCGTGGCCGGCATCCGCACGCCGCAGCCGCTGACCATTGCCGGCAAGGCGACTTCCGACGACGGGCTGCCGGCGATGGAAGAAGTCATGCCGGAGGTGTTCGGCCAGCTGATGGATGTGCGCGAGAAGCTGGAAACGCATTATCGCGACATGCAGGACATCGAGTTCACGGTGCAGCAGAACAAGCTGTGGATGCTGCAGACCCGTACCGGCAAGCGCACTGCCGCGGCGGCGCTGAAGATCGCCGTCGATATGGTGCGTGAGAAGCTGATCACCGAACAGGAAGCCGTGCAGCGCGTCGATCCGTCGGCACTGGACCAGCTTCTGCATCCGACGCTTGATCCGAAGGCCGAACGCATTGTCATCGGTCGCGGCCTTCCGGCCTCGCCGGGGGCGGCTTCCGGCAAGGTGGTGTTCACCGCCGATGCCGCCGAGGCACAGGCCGGCAAGGGCGAGGCCGTGATGCTGGTGCGCATCGAGACCAGCCCCGAGGATATCCACGGCATGCACGCGGCGCGCGGCATCCTGACGACGCGCGGCGGCATGACCAGCCACGCCGCCGTGGTGGCGCGCGGCATGGGCCGCCCTTGCGTGTCCGGCGCTGGCGAGCTGCGCATCGACTATGCCAAGAAGCAGATGTTTGCCGGCGACAAGGTGGTGAAGGAAGGCGACATCCTGACCATCGATGGTGGCACCGGCGAGGTGATGCTGGGCGAGGTGCCGACCATCCAGCCGCAGCTTTCCGGCGAATTCGCCGAGCTGATGGGGTGGGCCGACCGATTTCGCACGATGAAGGTGCGCACCAACGCCGAAACCCCGGCGGATGCCCGCGCGGCCCGCAAGTTCGGGGCAGAGGGCATTGGCCTGTGCCGGACCGAGCACATGTTCTTCGATGCCGAGCGCATCGTCGCCGTGCGCGAGATGATCATGGCCTCGACCGAGAAGGGCCGCCGCCAGGCGCTGGCCAAGATCCTGCCGATGCAGCGTCAGGATTTCGTCGAGCTGTTCCAGATCATGAAGGGGCTGCCGGTCACCATCCGGCTGCTTGACCCGCCGCTGCACGAATTCCTGCCGCACACTGACGAGGAGCTTGCCTCCGTCGCCAAGGCCGCCGGTGTGGATGCCGAGGCGCTGCGCCAGCGCGCCGTGCAGCTGAAGGAATCCAACCCGATGCTCGGCCATCGCGGCTGCCGCCTTGGCATCTCCTACCCGGAGATTTACGAAATGCAGGCGCGCGCCATCTTCGAGGCGGTTGCCGAGGTGCTGAAGCAGGATGGCGATACGGTCACGCCGGAAGTGATGGTTCCGCTGGTCGCCACCCGCAAGGAGCTGGACATACTGAAGCTCATCATCGACCGCACCGCCAAGGCGGTGATGGAGGAAAGCGGCCACAAGATCGACTATCTGGTGGGCACCATGATCGAACTGCCGCGCGCCGCGCTGAAGGCCGCCGAGATCGCCGAGAGCGCGGAATTCTTCAGCTTCGGCACCAACGATCTGACGCAGACCACCTTCGGCCTGTCGCGCGACGATTCCGGTTCCTTCCTGAAGGATTACCAGGATCAGGGGATACTGGAGAACGACCCCTTCCAGTCGCTGGATACGGAAGGCGTTGGCGAGCTGATCGCCATCGCCGCCGAGCGCGGCCGGTCCACACGCCCGGACATCAAGCTGGGCATCTGCGGCGAGCATGGCGGCGATCCCGCCTCGATCCAGTTCTGCCAGCAGGTCGGGCTGGATTATGTGTCCTGTTCGCCCTTCCGGGTGCCGATCGCCCGGCTGGCCGCCGCCCAGGCGGCGATTGCCGGCGGCGAGGCGGCCATGCGCAAGACCGAGAATGCCTAGGAGGAACGCCCTGGGGAGAACGCCTCGGGCGAACGCCCAGGGCGTACGCCTGACGGCCAAAGCGATCTATGGGAAATGGAAAGGGGGGCCAGCGGCCCCCTTTTCTTTTCGGTAATGTTAAATATGCGGCTGGCCGACAAAATGCTTTCTTCTATTTCTTTCCTGTTCGAATAGATTTCTTAAACGACGCTGCGCCGTTTGAGGCACAGCAACAGCAATGGCAGAACGCCAGCGCCGGACAAGAAGGTCAGCATGATCGATATTATCGCCGCCACCGAGATTCAGGATTCCCGTTTGCTCGCCCTCGCGAGCCAGTGGCAGGACGCGCTGAGCGATACCGGCAGTCCGCCCGCCTTCGAGCGCCTGCAGCCGGTGATGGGGCCGCAACTGCTGGATATCCACTGGCTGGTCGAGGAGCAGGGACACCCGCGCCGGTTCCGCTATCTCAGCATTGGCGATCATGTGAAGATTGCCTATGGCGGCAGCATCGTGGGGCGTTATCTCGACGAGATCGTGAAGCGATCCGCACAGCAGCGCGTCATGGGTTATTTCGATATCGCGATTTCGCGCCCCGCCGTCGTTCATATCGCGGGCCGCGTCTATTCTGAGGCGACCCGGCCGGCCAGCGGCGAACGCCTGCTGCTGCCGGTAGCCGATGACAAGACCGGGCGCGTCAACCGAATCCTGGGGGCGACCACCCATTCCTGGGTCGCGCCGAACAACCCATCCGGGCCGGTTCCGATCCGCCAGGTGCGGACCTATATCCCGCTCGATGGGGCCGCCCCCTGGAGCGAGACCAGCCTGTAGTTGCGTCAGCCGCCGCCCAGCGTCTTTTCCGCCAGATAGCGGATTTCGGCATCCAGTTCGCGTGGCGTGGTATCGATTCCCTGGCCCAGCCTGTCGGCGATAATTCCGAAGGCGGCGAGCCGCGAGAAGGGCTTGTCGTTCGATGGGATGATGTGCCAGGGCGCGGCCTCGGTCGAAGTGCGCTCCACCATGTCCTCGATGGCGGTCTGGTAGCCATCCCACAGCGCGTGATTGCGGAAATCCTCATAGCTCAGCTTCCAGCGCTTCAGCGGGTTTTCCATGCGGTCGCGGAATCGCTGTGCCTGTTCCTCATGGCTGATGTGCAGGAACAGCTTCACCAGCCGCACGCCATCATCGACCAGCATGCGCTCGAAGCTGTCGATCTCCGCATAGGCGCGCTGCCAGTCGGGTTCCGGCGTCAGGTTCTCGACCCGCTCCACCAGCACCCTGCCATACCAGGACCGGTCGAACACGGTGATCTGGCCGTGCTGCGGCAGCCTTTCCCAGAAACGCTGCAGATAATGCTGGCGCGCCTCGATGCTGTTCGGCGCGGCGATGGAATGGACCCGGAAGCTGCGCGGGTCGAAGGTCCAGCCCAGCCGGCGCACCAGCCCGCCCTTGCCGGCGGTATCCCAGCCTTCCAGCACGATGACGGCGCGTTCGCGGCTGCCCAGATAGGCCTGCTGGATGCGCTGGAGCGCTTCCTGCAGTGGCTTGATGCGCTTGTCGAAAACGCTGTCGCTGACGTCATGGTCGTTGGCCAGACGGTCCAGTTGCGGCCGGCCCTGGACCAGAAAACTCTCGGCTTGCGGTTGTTTCTTCTTGCTGGCCATCGGTCTTTCTCCTCCCCCCGCAGGACATCCGGTGATGCTACCGCGTCCACCACATCTTGTGTGAATCTTTGGTGAAGCCGCAATTTGATGCGGACAGGGCTGCTGCAGCGCGGTATGATTTTCTTGGAAACGGACTGAAGGATGGTTGGCCCATGCTTCCCTTGCCGGCATCAGCAGGCTGCCCTACGCCCCTCATGCTACCGAGGCGGAACAGGCCGGTTTTGCTATCGCCCGCAAGCCCGCTCGCCAGCCTCTTCAGAATGATCGATCGCGCATGCCTCCCATTGGGAGGCATTTTCGTTTCCGGCGTTCCCCGTACATTTCCGTCTCTTACCTGAGGAGCTTGCAGTATGGCCAAGCGTTCCACCCGTCAGGCGCAGGTCCGCGAATCCCGATCCCGTGAAGCGAATGTGAGGGCGCTGTTTCCCGGCGCTCCAGGCTGGCATCCGCTGGATGAGGGCTTTGACGAGGCCGGCCGGGAGCAGCGTTACGTGAAATCCGTGCGCCCGATGGGCGAGAACCAGAACGCGCTGCTGACCGCGATGGAGACGAAACACATGGTGGTCGCGGTCGGGCCGGCCGGCACCGGCAAGACCTACCTGGCCATCGCCAAGGCGGTGGAGGCGTTCGAGGCCGGCAAGGTGGCGCGCATCCTGCTGACGAGGCCCGCGGTCGAGGCGGGCGAGAGCCTGGGCTATCTGCCGGGCAGCCTGGAAGACAAGCTGGCCCCCTATCTGCGTCCGCTCTATGACGCGCTGAACGAGCGGCTGGGCGGCAAGCGGCTGAAGACGCTGATGACCGACGGCTCCATCGAGATCGCCCCGGTTGCCTATATGCGCGGGCGCACGCTGAACAACGCCTTCATCGTCATCGACGAGGCGCAGAACTGCACTTACGGCCAGATCAAGATGCTGCTGACCCGGCTGGGCTGGAACTCCACCATGGTGCTGACCGGCGACCCGGACCAGACCGACCTGCTGCCGGAATTGTCCGGCCTCGCCGAGATTTCCCGCCGGCTGGAAGCGCTGGAGGATGTCGCCGTGGTGCGTCTGCGCGAGCAGGACATCGTTCGCCACCCGCTGGTCGCCAGCATGCTGACGGTGCTGTAACCCCTTTACTTGCCGACCTGATCCGCCTCGCCTAGTCTTCGCGTCCGATCATTTGGACAGGAGATGGGGCGATGGCGGAGAAGGTGGCGCTGGTCACGGCGGCGGGGCGCGGCATCGGGGCGGCGATTGCAACGGAACTGGCGGCGCAGGGCTATAGGCCCGTGCTGCTGTCGCCCGGCGAAGCGGTGCTCGACCTGGCCGAAAAGCTGGGCGGCAAGGCGATCCGCGGCAGCGTGACCGAACCCGCTGACCTTGAGGCGCTGGTCGCGCTGGCGATGGACAGCTATGGCCGCATCGACGCGCTGGTGAACAATACCGGCCATGCGCCGAAGGGGCCGCTGCTCGAGATCAGCGATGCCGACTGGCACAAGGGCCTCGACATGGTGCTGCTGAACGTCATCCGCATGGCGCGGTTGGTGACGCCGATCATGCAGAAGCAGGGCAAGGGCGCCATCGTCAACATTTCCTCCTATGCCGCGCTGGAGCCGGAAGCGGACTTCCCGATGAGCACGCTGCGCGCCGCGCTGAGCGCCTGGAGCAAGCTCTACGCCGACGAGCATGCCGCGCTGGGCATCCGCATGAACTGCGTGCTGCCGGGCTTCGTGGACAGCTTGCCGGAGAAGGAGGCGCGCCGTGCCCGCATCCCGATGCAGCGCTACGCCCATGCCTCGGAGATCGCTACGGCGACCGCCTTCCTGTTGTCGGATGGTGCGAGCTACATCACCGGCCAGAGCCTGCGCGTCGATGGCGGCGTGACCCGCTTCGTCTGAGGCCGGGTCAGCGCAGCGCGCCGAACAGCAGCAGGCAGATTGTCACGGCGGCGATGATGCCGGCCAGATCAGCCGACAGCGCGGCAAACAGCGTGTGGCGCAGCCGGCGGATGTTCACCGCGCCGAAATAGACCGCCAGCACGTAGAAGGTGGTCTCGGTCGAGCCCTGCAGGGTGGAGACCAGATAGCCGGTATAGCTGTCCGGCCCGATGGCGGGGTCGTTGATGATCGAGGCCATGATGCCATAGGCGCCGGAGCCGGAGAGCGGGCGTAAGAGCGCCATTGGCAGCGCCTCCGGCGGCAGCCCGACCAGGTTGGTGACGGTGCCCAGCGGCACGATCAGCATCTCCAGCGCGCCGCTGGCCCGGAACATGGCGACCGCGACCAGGATCGCCACCAAATAGGGGATGATCCGCACCGCGACCTGGAAGCCGTCCTTGGCGCCCTCGACGAATACCTCGTAGATCTTCACCCGCTTGATGGCGCCGAAGCCCAGCAGCAGCACCATCAGGCCGGGGATGATCCAGGGCGCGATGGTCCGTCCATGGATGATGGTGACCGGCACCATGGCGAGGATGGTGCCCAGCGCCAGCATCGACACCCAGGCGGGATAGCCCTCTCCGGTCGGGTAGGATTCGGCTTCCGGCAGCGGCACGGAGACCGGCTCTTCCTCGGGCCTTTCCGCGGTAACAGGCAGGTCGGCGGGAAGATCGGCAGGGCCGGTGCTCCAATAGCGCTGCAACATCTTCGCCATCAGAATCGCGACCGTCGTGGAGCAGATGGTGGCGAACAGGGTGGTCGGCAGGATGCCGGCGGGATCGGCCGATCCGGCTGCCGCGCGGATGGCGATGACGCCGGTCGGCAGCAGCGTGATGGAGGAGGTGTTGATCGCCAGGAACAGCGCCATCGCGTTGGTCGCCGTGCCCTTGTGCGGGTTCAGCTTGTCCAGCTCCTGCATGGCGCGGATGCCGAACGGCGTGGCGGCGTTGCCGAGGCCCAGCACATTGGCCGAGAAATTCATGATCATGGCGCCCATCGCCGGATGATCCGCCGGCACCTCGGGGAACAGCCGCACCATCAGCGGGCGCAGCAGCCGCGCCACGATGGTCAGCAGGCCGCCGGCCTCCGCCACCTTCATCAGGCCGAGGAACAGCGCCATCACGCCAATCAGGCCGATGGCCAGCGTCACCGAGCCCTCGGCGGCCTTGATCATGCCGGCACCCAGCAGCTCCATCGGCGACTGATCTATCCCCTCCCAGGCGATCTGCCGGATGGCGGCGACAAGGAAGGCGATCATCACGATGGCGAGGAAGATGATGTTCACGGGCGGGTGCGTCCTGGTTTTGCCAAAGCCGGGTCCAATCTATAGGCTGGCGGGCAATATGGAACAGGCTCTTAAGGGCAGGAGCGAGGCAGGCATGAAGTTCGCGGATCAGATGGCGATTAAGCTGCTGGCCCATGCGGTCAACCAGCTGGGTACGGCGACGACGGAGGCGCTGTGCGCCACGCCCGACCGCCGCATGGTGCGCCTGATGGTCGAGCGCGTGAAGGGCGATCTCGACAGCTTCCTGGAGCATTACGAAGCGGTCGAACCGGCGGACGAGAAGCAGGGTTAGGCGCTGACAGATTTTCCTCGATATGTCATTCCCGGCCCCATGTTCCATTGGGTGCCGGGAATCCAGGGTTCAGCTTACTCAGTCGATGCTCCAGCAGGCGGAAGCCTGGACCCCCGCAACAAGTGCGGGGGTGACGGTTAGGGTGGATGGGCAGGGGGGTGCGAGACCTGCCACAAGAGCCATCACCGCTTCAGATACGTCCCATTCACGCAGTTGCGCAGCTCGCCGTCGCGTAGGTAGGCGATGGCGGTCTCCACCGCCTTGCGGCGGGCGTCCGTCTGGCTCTCCACGCTGTACCAGGCAGCGTGCGGGGTAACGACGAGGCGGCCTTTGATCCAGTCCGGCTGATCACGAAAATCGCGCATCAGCGGATGGTTGGCTTCTGGCGGCTCCTTTGGCAGCACGTCGAGGCCGGCGGCGGCGATGCGGTTGTCTTTCAGCGCTGCGTGCAGGGCATCAAGGTCGATCAGCGCGCCCCGCGCTGTATTCACCAGCACCGCTTCCGGTTTCATCGCAGACAGCGCGGCGGCGTCGATGATGTGCCGCGTCTCCTCGGTCAGCGGCGCGTGCAGGCTGACAATGTCGGCCTCGCCCAGCATCGTATGCAGGTCGGCCATCCGGGTGACGCCCAGCGCGATCTCCTGCCCCCAGGCGAGATAGGGGTCGTAGGCCAGCACATCGAGCCCGAAGGCCTTGGCGCGCAACGCCGCCGCGGTGCCGATGCGGCCGAGCCCGACGATGCCCAGCTTCTGGCCCCGGATGCGGCGGATGGTGGTCGCCGGGCCGCTCCAGTCGAAGCCGGCCACCGGGTCAGTGCGGATGCGGTCATTATACTGCACGATGTTGCGGCGCAGCGTCAGCATCAGGGCGATGGCGTGGTCTGCCACCTCGCTGGTGCCATAATCCGGCACGTTGCAGACCGGGATGCCGGCTTCCCCCGTCGCCTTCAGCTCGACATGGTCGAAGCCCGCACCGCAGCGCACGATGATGCGGCATTTCTTCAGCTTCGGCACCAGTGCGGGCGTGATCGGGCATTCGTGCCACAGCAGGATGGCCTCCGCCTGTTCCCATTCGGCATCGGGGATGGCGTCGCTGCTGCGCTCGCGCAATGTAACCAGATTCAGCAGGCCGGCGGCAGCCTCGCGCTCGACCAGCGCGCCGTCATGATATTGCGCGTCCGGCGTCAGGGTGCGGAAGGGTGCGGTCATGGCGTTATCCTGAAATAAGGGGTCAGACGAGATATTCGGTGCCGGCATCGACATTCAGGCTCTGCCCGGTGACGTGCCGTCCGGCATCGGAGCAGAGATAGAGCGCCATGTTGGCCACATCGGTCGCGGTCACGAATTCCTTCAGCGAGATCGGCGCCAGCATCTCGGCGCGCATCTCCTCCTCGCCGATGCCGCGCGCCTTGGCCTTGGCCGACAGCACCGCCTCGATACGCGGGCCGGCGACCGAGCCGGGCAGGATGGCGTTCACCCGGATTCCGTACTCCCCAAGCTCGACAGACAGGGTGCGGGTGACGCCGACCACGCCCCATTTCGTCGCCGAATAGGGGCTGCGCATCGGGAAGGCAAAGCGCCCTGCGGCAGAGGCCAGGTTCACGATGCATCCGCCACCCGCCTGTTTCCCCGCCTGCTTCAGGGCCGGTACGGCGCGGCGGGTGCAGTAGAACAGCCCGTTCAGATTCACATCCAGGGTACGTTGCCACTCATCCGGGTCGATCTCCTCGATCGGGCCGGTGGGCCCGGCGATACCAGCATTATTGACCAGGATGTCGAGGCCGTTCAGTTCCTTCAGCGCCCTGTCCATGAAGCGGTCCACCTGCGCCCGGTCAGCGACATCCACCACCATGCCGAAGCTGCCGGGCAGGGCGGCGATGATCTCGTCCAGCGCCTTCTCATCGATGTCGCAGAGGAACAGCCGGGCGCCGGCCTGGTGGAACAGTTCGGCAATCCGCCTGCCAATGCCGCCGCCGGCCGCCGTGACGATGGCGTTGCGCCCGTTGAGGCTGAGCTGCATGGGGGACCCTCCGCTGTGCTTCTTGATTGGGTTCAAGATGTATCAGGCGAGGCGGATAGGGGGGAAGGGGAGCGTACTTACTGACGCAAATATTTACAGCCGGTCGGGGTCGATCTGGTCCTTCGGGTCGCCATCGCGGCTGCCGACCATCAGCCCGCCGGCGATGAAGGCGCCGGTCAGCAGCAGGGCGGTGATTGTCGCCAGCGTGCTCCAGGCGGCGCCGAATTCCTGGCCGATCCAGACCACGCCGAACCAGAAGGCGAAGAAGGAGGCGACGGCGGCCAGGAGCATGAAGCCGACCCTGAGCACCAGATTGCCGATGCGCCGGGCCGACATCACCTCGCCCACAGCGGCACGCAGCGCGGTGTCGCGCAGTGCTTCGGCGATTTCCTGCTGCGCCAGCTTGCGCCAGTCGCGGTAGGACATGCCGCCGCCGGTCTTGTCGCTGACTTCCTTGCGGCTCTCGATGACGTCGCGCAGATGATCGACGATCTCTGCCGCGCGCTCGTCATGTGTCATGTCGGAACGCCGCTTCTTCGGTCCCGGTGTTTCGCGGGAAGGCGCGATCTTCAGCGGCGGCATGGAGACATGCCTGGGGGCAGGACGGGGCGGCCGGCCCGCCTGTCCGCCATTTCGATAGGAACTTTGCGACATCTTCGCCCTGGCATCTGTTGCGTATCGGCTCATGCTGCGAGCCAAGCAAGGATTGCGCCAGACAATAGCGGCTGCGGGCTGCGGCGTCGATCCTGATGCTGTTTTCAGCACCCCACCCTAGCGTACCACCTCTAGGCGGCGGTCGAAGGCTTCAAGCACCTCCTCCAGCGTCGAGCCGCGCTTCAGCTGCTGCTTGCCGCTGACCAGATAATACTCAACCGGGCGCTGCGGCCCCTTGTTGCATTTCTGGATGGCGAAAATTGGCCGTTCATGCGTGTGGCGGAAGATCGAGAAGGAAGCAACCTGCCCGTCATGGTCGATGGCGTAGTCGCGCCATTCGCCCGAGGCCACGCGGCGGCTGTACACATCCAGTATCCTGCCCAGCTCATGCCGGCTGAAATAGGTGCTGCGGCGTTGCTTCTGATAATCGGCCAGGCGGACGAACTGGTTCATAAGGCGGTCTCGGCACCTATTCCGGTTAGGGTTGCTGTAACAGTTTTGCCAAAATTGCCGGCAGCGTAAAGCCCGAAGGAAGCGAACTCGTCTCTGCGGCACCGCTTCGCATTGCATTGCCGGGGCGTGGAGGCTACCTTACGCCGCTTTCGGACCGATCCGGTCCTCCCGTTAGCGAGAAGCTTGCCCGTGGCCGATATTTTTCGCGAAATCGACGAGGAACTTCGTCAGGACAATCTGAAGCGCATCTGGACGCGCTATCGATACCTGATTGTGGGTGGTGTGGCGGCGCTGCTGCTGGGCACCGCCGGCTATGTCGGCTGGAAGGAATACCAGTCGCGCCAGCAGGCGGCGACCGCGGAAAGCTATTCGGCGGCGCTGGCCCTCGTCGGCGAACAGAATGCCGAGGCGACCGACCGCTTCGCCGATCTGGCGCAGTCGGGCAGCACTGGCTATGCCGCGCTGGCACGGCTGGAGCAGGCAGCCCTGCTGTGGCAGGACGACAAGCGGGCTGAGGCCATCGCCGCCCTGGATGCGCTGGCTGGCGATTCCGCCGCCCCCACGGCGCTGCGCGAACTGGCGACGGTGCTGGGTGCCCAGCGCCGGCTGGAAGCGGGCGAGAGTGCCGGCGTGAAGACGCATCTGGCCACCCTTATCGACAGCGACAGCGCCTGGCGGCATCTGGCGCGCGAGCTGGCCGCCCTGGCCGCCGAGGCCGAGGGCAACCGGGCGGAAGCGCGCGAGCTGCTGCGCAAGCTGACCGACGATCTGGAAGCCCCGCAGGGTGCCCGCGCCCGCGCGGCCGAACTGCTCCAGGCATTGCCGGAATAGACCCGAAATGACCAGATTTCGTGCCCTGCTTCGCTGGACCCTGGCGGCTTCCGTCAGCTTTGCCTTTACCGGTGCCCTTGCCGGCTGCGGCTGGTTCGGCGCCAAGGAAGCGCCGCCGCTGCCGGGCGAGCGCATGGCGGTGCTGCTGTTCGACAGCGAGCTGAAGGCCGATCCCCAGGTGGCCGAGCAGGCGGTCAGGCTACCGCGCCCGGTCGTCAATCCGGACTGGGCAATGGCCGGCGGCCGTCCGAGCCATGCCATGCATCATCTGGCGCTGGGTGATATGCCGGGCGTCGTCTGGCGCGCGGATGCCGGCACCGGCTCCGACGATAACGCGGTACTGACCGCGCCGCCCATCGTCGCATCCGGCAAGGTATTCACCATCGATGCCGAGGGCATGGTCAGCGCCTTCGATGCTGGGAACGGTAACCGGCTCTGGCAGGTCGAGACCGCGCCGGAAGGCGAGAACAGTGCGGTGGTCGGCGGCGGGCTCGGGTATAACAATGGCCGGATCTATGTCGGCAGCGGCTATGCCCAGGTGCTGGCCCTCTCGGCGGAGAATGGCGAGCAGGTCTGGCGCGCCAACATGCCGGCCCCGGTGCGTGCCGCGCCGACCGTCTCCGACGGGCGCGTCTTCATCGTCACGCTGGACAATCAGGCGATTGCGCTGAACGCGGAGACCGGCGAACGCCTGTGGGGCCATGCCGGTATCTCCGAAGTGGCGGGTCTTGTCGGCGGTGCCAGCCCGGCGGTGGAGCGCGATGTGGTGGTCGTGCCATTCTCCTCCGGCGAGATTTTCGCGCTGCGGGCGGAGAATGGCCGCCTGCTGTGGACCGACAATTTGACCGCCGTGCGCCGCGTCGATGCGATCTCCAGCCTGGCCGATATCCGTGGCCTGCCGGTGATCGATCGCGAGATCGTGCTGGCGGTCAGCCATAGCGGCCGCATGGCCGCGGTGGACCGCCGGATCGGCGCCCGCCTGTGGGAAAAGGATATTGGCGGCACGCAGATGCCGTGGGTCGCCGGCGATTACGTGTTTGTCGTGACCAATGATGCCGAACTGGTGGCGCTGACCCGCAAGGAAGGGTATATCCGCTGGATCGCCCGGCTGCCGCGCTTCGAGGATGAGGAGGATCGCGAAGACCCGATCTTCTGGTCCGGCCCGGTGCTGGCGGGGGACCGGCTGATCGTCGCCGGCTCGCATGGCGAGGCGATGTCGGTCTCGCCCTATACCGGCGAAGTGCTCGGTCGCTTCGAACTGCCGGATGGCGTCTCGATATCGCCGGTGGTGGCCGACAACACGCTTTACATTCTCACCGACGCCGCCGAATTGCTGGCGTTGCGCTGAGCCCGACACACATCAGGTTGGGACAGGTCACTTGACCGACATGACTCGCTTTACCATCGCCATCGTCGGCCGGCCGAACGTCGGTAAATCGACGCTGTTCAACCGGCTGGCCGGCAAGCAGCTGGCCATCGTCGAGGATACGCCGGGCGTCACCCGCGACTGGCGCGAGGCGGCGGGCCGGCTCGGGCCGCTGCGCTTCCGGCTGATCGATACTGCCGGTTACGAGGAAAGCTACGATGACAGCCTGCCAGCGCGGATGCGCCAGCAGACGGAGCGGGCCATCCAGGAGGCCGACCTCACCCTGATGGTGGTGGATGCGCGCGCCGGGCTGACGCCGCTGGACGAGACCTTCTCGCGGCTGTTGCGCAAGGGCAGCCGGCCGGTCGTGCTTGTCGCCAACAAATGCGAGGGCAGGGCGGGCGAGCCCGGCTTGCTGGAGGCATATTCCCTGGGGCTGGGCGATCCGATCCCGTTTTCGGCGCAGCATGGCATCGGCCTGTCCGATCTGTATGACGCCATCGTCGCCCATATGCCGGAGGAGCCGGAAGAGCCGGCGGAAGAGGATGAGCCGTTGCCGGTGCCAGCGGTGGCCGGTGTAGCGGTCGTGGACGCGGATGGCGTGGAGGTGCTGGATGGCGATTTGCTGCCAGACGATGCGCCCCGCATCATCCAGATGGCCATTGTCGGCCGACCGAATGCCGGAAAATCGACGCTGGTGAACCAGCTGCTGGGCGTGGAGCGCATGCTGACCGGCCCGGAGGCCGGCATCACCCGCGACGCCATCGCCACCGACTGGGAATATGGCGGCCGTCCGGTGCGGCTGGTCGATACCGCCGGCATGCGCCGCAAGGCGCGCATCGACGAGAAGCTGGAGCAGCTTTCCGTACAGGATACGCTGCGCTCGATCCGCTACGCCCATGTCGTGGTGCTGATGCTGGATGCCGAGCTTGGCATGGACAAGCAGGACCTCACCATCGCCCGCATGGTGGAGGAGGAGGGGCGCGCGCTCGTCATCGCCTTCAACAAGTGGGACGCCGTCACCGACAAGGAAACCGCGCTGGCCGATCTGCGCGACCGGCTGGAAGTCTCCCTCAGCCAGGTCAAGGGCGTGCCGGTGGTGACGTTGTCGGCGCTGAAGGGCCGCAATCTCGACAAGCTGATGGGGGCCGTCTTCCAGGTCTATGACACCTGGAACCGCCGCGTCTCCACGGCGCAGCTCAATCGCTGGCTGGCCGGCCTTACCGAGATGCATCCGCCGCCGCTGGTCGCAGGCCGCCGGCTGAAGCTGCGCTACATGACCCAGATCAAGACAAGGCCGCCGACCTTCGCGATCTGGGCCAGCCGGCCGGACGAGCTGCCGGGCAGCTACCAGCGCTATCTGGTGAACGGGCTGCGGCAGGATTTCGATTTGCCGGGGGTACCGGTCAGGCTCTATCTGCGCAAGGGCCGCAACCCCTATGCCAGCAAGAAGAAGTAAGGTTACGCCCTACTGACGCTGCTCGCGCTGGAACTGGCGCCAGCGCCGGACATTGGCATTGTGCTCGTCCAGCGTGCGGGCGAAGGCATGGCCGCCGCTGCCATCGGCCACGAAATAATACTCGTCGCTGGAAATCGGATTCAGCACGGCGCGCAGCGAATCGCGGCCGGGATTGCAGATCGGCGCCGGCGGCAGCCCATCGCGCGTGTAGGTGTTGTAGGGGTGGTCCTTCTGCAGATCGACGCGCAGCAGGGGCCGGTCCAGCGTGCCGAGGCCGTCGCTGAGGCCATAGATCACCGTCGGGTCGGATTGCAGCCGCATGCCCTTGCGCAGCCGGTTCACGAACACGGCGGCGACGCGCGGGCGCTCTGACGGGATCGCGGTCTCGCGTTCGACGATGGAGGCCAGCACCAGCGCCTCCTCCCTGGTATCGAAGGGCAGGTTC
The DNA here is from genome assembly GCF_002148795.1 of Oceanibaculum nanhaiense. Lineage (NCBI taxonomy): Bacteria > Pseudomonadati > Pseudomonadota > Alphaproteobacteria > Rhodospirillales > Oceanibaculaceae > Oceanibaculum > Oceanibaculum nanhaiense. The sequence continues at coordinate 41,859 of NZ_MPOB01000004.1, forward strand.
GGCGCGCGGCTTTCCCACAGCCGGTCCAGCGTTTCGCGCATGGCGTGCTGCATGCGCCGCAGGATATCCGCGCGCTCGTCACCATAGGAGAAATGATAGGTCTCGGGCAGCAGGGCGCCTTCCGGCGGCAGCGGGGCGGGGTCGCCGTCCAGCCCCTCGACGGCGGCGAGCTGGGCAGCGATCTGCCGTACCGTCAGCCCTTCGGCGATGGTCAGGCGGCGCACCACGGTCTCGCCGCTTTGCAGCAGCGCCATCACCTCACGCGGGCTGATGCCGGGCTTGAAGGCATATTCCCCGGCCTTCAGCGCGCCGGAGACGCCCTTCAGCTTTACCGCGGCCATGAACAGTTCGGGATAACGCAGGATGCCGGCCTGCTCCAGCCGGCGGGCGATGCCCTCGACACCGCTGCCGCGCGGGATGACCAGCGCGGTCTCGGTCAGCAGAGGGCCGGGCCGGGTAAACTGGGCATAGCCCCAGACCAGCAGGCCGCCGCCGGCCAGCATGGCCAGCAGCAGGAAGGTCAGAAAGCCGGAAAGCAGGCGTCCCATCGGACGCCCGCTCAGGCAATCGCCGTGAAGATCAGCGAGGCGTTGGTGCCGCCGAATCCGAAGGAGTTGGAGAGCGCCGCCCGGACTTTCCGCTCCTTCGCCTTGTGCGGCACGAGGTCGATGCCCGTGCAGCTCTCGGACGGATTGTCCAGGTTCAGCGTCGGCGGCACGAGGCTGTTGCGCATCGCCTGGATGCAGAAGATCGCCTCGACGCTGCCGGCGGCCCCCAGCAGGTGGCCGATGGCCGATTTGGTGGAGGACATGGAAATCGACTTGGTGGCATCGCCGAACAGCCGCTTCACCGCGCCCAGCTCGATCTCGTCGCCCAGCGGCGTCGAGGTGCCGTGCGCGTTCACATAGTCGATATCCTCGGGCGACAGGCCGGCATCGCGCAGCGCGTTGCGCATGGAGCGGAAGCCGCCATTGCCATCATCCGCCGGGGCGGTGATGTGGTGCGCATCGCCCGACATGCCATAGCCGACCAGCTCGGCATAGATCGTCGCACCGCGCCGCTTGGCGCGCTCATACTCTTCCAGCACGACGATGCCGGCGCCTTCGCCCATGACGAATCCGTCGCGGTCCTTGTCCCAGGGGCGGGAGGCCTTTTCCGGCGTGTCGTTGTAGTTGGTGGAGAGCGCACGGGCCGCCGAAAAACCGGCGATGCCGATGCGGCTGACCGCTGCTTCCGCGCCGCCGGCGACCATCACGTCGCAATCGCCATGCATGATCAGCCGGGCCGCATCGCCGATGGCGTGCGCGCCGGTCGAGCAGGCGGTGACGGGAGCATGGTTCGGTCCACGAAAGCCGTATTTGATCGAGACATGGCCGGAGGCCAGGTTGATCAGCGCGGCCGGGATGAAGAACGGCGTGACCCGGCGCGGGCCCTGTTCCTTCAGCGTGATGGAGCCATTATAGATGGTCTCCAGCCCGCCGATGCCCGAACCGATCATGACGCCGACGCGCTCGCTCTCCTCATCGGTTTGCGGCGCAACCCCGGAATCCGCTACCGCCTGGTCGGCCGCAGCCACCGCATAGATGATGAAGCGGTCCATCTTGCGCTGGTCTTTGGTCGATATCCATTCGTCGGCGTTGAACTTGCCCTCCGACGCCGGACCAGACGGTACCTGACCGGCGATCTTCGCCGGCAGGTCCGAGACATCGAAATGCTGTACGCCGGTAATTCCGGACTGTCCGGCAACGAGGCGATCCCAGGTGGCACTGACACCGCATCCCAGCGGTGTGACCAGACCCATCCCGGTGACGACGACACGTCTCATGCTCTGTACCGCTGTTCGTTACGTGAATCCGTGCATCCTGCGTACAGCACCGACAGGACAGCGACGCTCAGGCAGAGTTCTTTTCGATGAAGCTGATCGCGTCCTTGACGGTCTGGATCTTCTCCGCCGCATCGTCCGGGATCTCGCAACCGAATTCTTCTTCGAACGCCATCACCAGCTCGACGGTGTCCAGGCTGTCGGCGCCCAGATCGTCAATGAAGCTGGCATCTTCGGTAACCTTCGCCTCATCGACACCCAAGTGCTCGACGACGATTTTCTTCACCCGCTCGGCGACATCGCTCATGATTAGCAGTCCCTTGATTTGTATTGAAAAATACCTGTTTACCGAAGGCGCCGCCAATGGCCGATACTTCCCTCGGGCGGCAAGGTGGGGTTGTCTATCACACTTTGTTTTTTCAGGCCAGCCTTCGACAAATGCAACATGAAACCGCTTTTGCGCTGGTTTCGTGTCGCATTCAAGCCGTTACAGCATCGCCATTCCGCCATTCACATGTAACGTATGGCCGGTCACATAGGATGCCTCGTCGCTGGCGAGATAGAGCACGGCGGCGGCCACATCCTCGGGCGTGCCCAGCCGGCCGGCCGGGATACGCTCGGACAGTTTCGCGTGCTGCTCTTCCGACAGGGCGTCGGTCATCGGCGTGGCGATGAAGCCGGGGGCGACCAGATTGACCGTGATGTTGCGCGCCGCGACCTCGGCGGCCAGCGCCTTGGAGAAACCGATCATGCCGGCCTTGGATGCGGCGTAGTTGGTCTGCCCCGGATTGCCGGTAGCGCCGACCACGGAGGAAATGCCGACAATCCGGCCCCAGCGCTTCTTCATCATCCCGCGCAGGGCCGCGCGCGCAAGGCGCATGCCAGCGGTCAGATTGACGTCCAGCACGGTCTGCCAGTCCTCGTCCTTCATGCGCAGCAGCAGGCCGTCGCGGGTCAGGCCGGCATTGTTCACCAGAATATCCAGGCCGCCCGCCTGCTCCTCGACAGTCTTGATCAGCGCCTCGGTGGCGGCGGTGTCGGTCAGGTTGGCCGGGGTGACGATGGCGCGCTCGCCGAGAGCAGCGGCCAGCTCCTCCAGCGGCCCGGTGCGGGTGCCGCTTAACGCCAGTGTGGCGCCCTGGGCGTGCAGGGCGCGCGCGATGGCGCCGCCGATGCCGCCCGACGCGCCGGTGACCAGCGCGACCTTACCCGTCAAATCGAACATGCGGTACTCCCTGTTCTTATAAAGCCGGTCCGAGTCGGCCAGCCCAAACTCTTCAGCCCAGCGTCGCGGCGAAAGCCTCGATGGCCGCCGGCGTGCCGATGGCGGCGCCTTCCAGGCGCGGGTCGATGCGCTTGGCGAGACCGGTCAGCACCTTGCCGGCGCCCAGTTCGACCAGCTGGGTCACCCCCTGGTCGGCGGCGTAGGTCATCGATTCGCGCCAGCGTACCATGCCGGTCACCTGTTGCACGAGGAGCTGGCGCAGATTGGCCGGGTCGGTCTCGGCCTGGGCGGAAACGTTGGCGATCACCGGGATGGACGGCTTCTGCAGGCTGATCTCTGCCAGCGCCTGGCCCATCACATCGGCGGCGGGGGCCATCAGCGTGCAGTGGAACGGCGCGCTGACCGGCAGCATGATGCTGCGCTTGACGCCCTTGGCGGTGGCGATGGCGACGGCGCGCTCGACCGCTTCTTTGTCGCCGCTCAGCACGATCTGGCCGCCGCCATTATCGTTGGCGATATCACAGACCTGATCGCCAGCACCCCCTGCGGCAGCCTCTGAAGCGATCTCGCGGGCCAGCTCGATCTCGACACCCAGCATGGCGCACATGGCGCCGGCGCCGACCGGCACGGCCTGCTGCATGGAACGCCCGCGCAGGCGCAGCAGGCGGGCGGCGTCCTCCAGCTCCAGCGCACGGGACGCGGCCAGCGCCGAATATTCGCCCAGCGAATGGCCGGCGGCGAAGTGCCCCATCTCGGCCAGCTGCTTGCCGGTGACGCTTTCCAGCGCGCGAGCGGCGGCAACGGACACGGCCATCAGCGCCGGCTGGGCGTTCTCGGTCAGCGTCAGGGTTTCCAGCGGCCCGTCGAAGATCAGCGCGGACAGCTTCTCGCCCAGCGCCTCGTCCACCATATCGAAGACCTCGCGGGCGACGGGGTAGGCCTCGGCCAGCTCCTTGCCCATGCCGACAGCCTGCGATCCCTGCCCGGGAAATACGAATGCGCGTTTCATCATGTTCTTTCCGACTCGCCGCGAAATGGCGGCAAGTGATAGCCTGCCAGACTCACCTGTCAAGCCCTGCCGCACCTGTCTTGCGTCCGGGCCTGCGCCCGCACCCGCATCCGGTTTGGCCAAATCTGTGCTTGAACGCGGCGCGGCATGGTGTATAAGCGGCGCTTCGTTTTTCCCTTGCCGGCAATGGGGCCGGCTATGCCTGTGTCCGATTTTCCGATGCTCGGAAGGTCCGGCGGGGGCCGATATAGCCAGAAGGGGTTATAAATGGCTTTGTATGAAAGCGTGTGGATCGCACGCCAGGACATTTCCACCACGCAGGTGGAAGCCCTGACCGAGCAATTCTCGGAGATCATCAAGAATAATGGCGGCGAAGTGAAGTCCAACGAACAGTGGGGACTGCGCAGCCTTGCCTACAAGATCAAGAAGAACCGCAAGGGCCACTATGTGATGTTCAACATCGAAGCACCGGCGTCCGCCGTTGCCGAGATGGAGCGCAACATGCGCCTGAACGAGGACGTCCTGCGCTGCCTGACCCTGCGGGTCGATGCGCTGCAGGAAGGCCAGTCGGTCATGCTGCAGCAGCGCGGCGAGCGTAGCGACCGCCCGGATCGCGGTGATCGCGGTGACCGTCCGGATCGTGGCGATCGCGGTGACCGGGGTCCGCGCGGCGACCGTCCGGATCGCGGTCCGCGCAGCTTCGACCGTGCCGAGTCGAATGAGAGCCGAAGCGAAGGAGACGCCGCATGAGCATGCGTCCTGGTGGTGGTGGTGGTCGCCGGCCGTTTACGCGCCGTCGCAAGTCCTGTCCGTTTTCCGGCCCGAATGCGCCGGTGATCGACTATAAGGACGTCCGCCTGCTCGGCCGTTTCATTTCCGAGCGCGGCAAGATCGTGCCGAGCCGTATCACGGCGGTGTCGAACAAGAAGCAGCGCGAGCTGGCCCAGGCCATCAAGCGTGCGCGCTTCCTGGCGCTGCTGCCGTACGTGCTGGACTAGGTCCAACCGGTTAAGGGCTATCCCGGCGGCATTGGCCTGATGGGCGGATGTTACCGGGCAGCGGTGGGAGGACGATGACAGGCTATTGGGGATGGGCCGGTGCGGCCGGGCTGACAAGCGCGGCATTGTATCTGTCCGTGGTGTTGGGGTCTCCCGGCGCCTTCCTTCTGGCCTATCTGGCGCCGCTGCCGCTGTTCCTGGCCGGTCTCGCCCTGGGGCTTAGCGCCCTGCTGGCGGCTGGTGCCGCAGCCTGCGTTATCGTGGCCCTGGCCAGCGGTAGCGTGATTGCGGCGGGGCTGTATCTCGGGATCGAGGTGCTGCCCATCGCGGTTCTGGTGCGCCAGGCCTTGCTGTCCCGGCCCGTTGTGGGCGGTGTGGCGGACGGTGCTGGCGCCGGTGCCCTCGAATGGTACCCGGTGGGCCGTCTGACGGGTTTGCTGGTCGCCATGGCTGCCGCGGTGCTGGTGGTCATCTGGCTGGTCTTCGCAGGCAGCGAGGGTGGGCTGGAAGGCACGGTTCAGATGTTCCTGAACGCCGGCTTGCAGGGAATGTTGCAGGCAGGCGGCGCGGAAGCCGAGGAGATGACGCCCGCCATCGCGTTGATGGCGGCGCTGTTTCCAGGGATCGCGGCGGCCTCCTGGGTCGTGATGATCGCGGTCAATGGCGCGCTGGCCCAAGGGCTGGCATCGCGTTTCGGGCGCAATCTCCGCCCGTCGCCGGATATGGCGACGCTGGAATTGCCCCGGGTGCTGCTGGGGGCGCTGGTCGTGGCGGCGGTGGTTGGTCTGGTGGCGCCCGACGGTTTGGGCTATATCGGGCGCAACCTGCTGGTCGTGCTGGGTATGGCGTATTTGTTCGCCGGTCTGGCGGTGGTGCATGGCTTCATTCTGAGGCTGACCGCAAGACAGGTGTTGTTGGTTGTCGTGTATGTGACGATGGTGCTGTTCGGCTGGCCGGTTCTACTGGTGATGCTGCTCGGTATCCTCGATCAGCTTTTCGGGCTGCGGCGTCGCTTCGCCGGTCCGACCCAAGGCGAGGAGTGAAGAATATGGAAGTCATCCTGCTCGAGCGTGTCGAGAAGCTCGGCCAGATGGGCGACGTGGTCAATGTTCGGCCCGGCTTCGCCCGTAATTTTCTGCTGCCGCAGAGCAAGGCGCTGCGCGCGACCAAGGGGAATCTGGAGCAGTTCCAGACCCGCAAGACGCAGCTTGAGGCAGATAATCTGCAGCGCAAGCAGGAGGCCGAGCAGGTCTCCGGCAAGCTGGACGGTCTGACGGTGGTTCTGGTGCGCCAGGCCAGTGAGATGGGCAACCTGTTCGGTTCCGTGACGGCGCGCGACGTCGCCGAGGCGGTCACCGAGGCGGGCGTCACCATCGAGCGCCGCCAGGTCATCATCGACCGGCCGATCAAGACGCTGGGCCTGTTCGGGGTGCGCGTCGTGCTGCATCCGGAAGTCGCGGTCAGCATCAAGGTGAACATCGCCCGTTCGCTGGAAGAGGCCGAGACCCAGGCGAAGACCGGCGAGGCCTTCATGAGCAACGAACCGGTGGACGAGATCGAGGAATTGATCCAGGCCGCCGAGGATGCTGCCGCCGAAGGCTACGAGATGTCTTCGCGCGATTAATCCCCGCGCATCCGGTTTTTTTTACGGCGGAACGGCGCCCCCTGCGGGGCGCCGTTTTTCTTTGCTCGACCCTGCTTATCCACGCAGTTAACAGGCTGTGGATAAAAACCATCCCCGACATCCTTGGCGGCGGGCATCTTCCGATGTCGCGCCTGCGGGGATAGAGTGCAGTCATGACCGACGGAAATCAGACCAGCGCGACGATCACCAGCCTGCCAGAACGGACGACCGAAGGGCAGCCGCTCTCCCCGGCGGACCCCAAGGGCCCTGCCTATCGCATCCCGCCGCATAACCTGGAAGCCGAGCAGGCGCTGCTGGGCGCCATCCTGGTGAATAACGGCGCCTATGAAAGGGTTTCCGAGTTCCTGCAGAAGGATCATTTCGCCGATCCGGTGAATGGCCGCATCTATGAGGCCTGCGGCAAGCTGATCGAGCGCGGCCAGATGGCCAATCCGATCACCCTGAAGAATTTCTTCGACCAGGACGGATCGCTGGCCGATGTCGGCGGCGCGCAGTATCTGGTGAAGCTGGCGGCCTCGGTCGTCACCGTGGTGAATGCCGAGGATTACGGCCGCACCGTCTATGACCTCTATCTGCGCCGCCAGCTGATCGATTTCGGCGAGACCGTGGTGAACGAGGCGTTCAAGCACGATCTCGATGCCACCGCCGAAAGCCAGATCGAGGCGGCGGAAGGCCGGCTGTTCGGCCTGGCGGAGACCGGGCGCAGCGAACGCGGCTTCCAGACCTTCTCCAAGGCGATGGCCGATTCCATCGAGATGGCGGCCAGCGCCTATCGCCGCGAGGGCGGGCTGGCCGGCGTGCCGTCCGGTTTCTCCGAACTCGACAAGATGCTGGGCGGCCTGCATTACTCCGACCTGCTGATCCTGGCGGGCCGCCCCGCCATGGGCAAGACGGCGCTGGCCACCAACGTCGCCTTCTACGCCGCCACGCGGACGCTGGAGCAGGATGACCGCTACGTCGTCGCCTTCTTTTCGCTGGAAATGTCGGCGGAACAGCTGGCCACCCGTATCCTCGCCGAGCAGACCGGGATTCCCTCCGAGAAGATCCGCAAGGGCGAGCTGAACGACCAGGATTTCCAGAAGCTGGTGCAGGCGACCCAGCGGCTGGAGCGCACACCCCTGTTCATCGACGATACCCCGGCCCTGCCGGTGTCCAGCTTGCGGACCCGCGCCCGGCGGCTGAAGCGCCAGCACGGGCTGCATCTGATCGTGGTGGATTATCTGCAGCTGCTGCAGGGGCCCGTCGGCGGGCGGGCCGAGAACCGGGTGAACGAGATTTCCGAGATCACCCGGAACCTGAAGGCCATCGCGAAGGAACTGCATGTGCCGGTGATCGCCCTGTCGCAGCTGTCGCGTGCCGTCGAGCAGCGCGAGGACAAGCGCCCGCAGCTGGCTGACCTGCGCGAATCCGGCTCGATCGAGCAGGACGCGGACGTCGTGATGTTCGTGTTCCGCGAGGAATATTATCTTGGCCGGGCCGAACCTGTGCGCCGTCCCGAGGAGGGTGACGAGAAATTCCACGACCGGCATGCGCAGTGGCAGGCGCTGTGCGAGTCTGCCTACGGCAAGGCGGAAGTCATCATCGGCAAGCAGCGCCATGGCCCGACCGGCAAGATCACGCTGCGCTTCGATGGCAACACCACGAAATTCTCGAACTACGTCGCGGACGATCACCTGCCCGATACGTATTGACCCCCGGCACCGGATGGGCGATGACCACGCCATGCAAACCGAGGCCGCCTGTTCCATCCTGACCATCGACCTTACCGCCGTGACCGACAATTGGCGGCTGCTGCGTGACCGCGCGGCGCCGGCCGCCTGTGCCGCCGTGGTGAAGGCGGATGCCTACGGGCTGGGCATCGAACAGGTCGCGCCCGCCCTGGCCGATGCCGGCTGCACGCTGTTCTTCGTGGCCACGCTGGATGAGGGGCTGCGCTTGCGCAGCCTGCTGCCGCAGGTCGAGGTTGCGGTGCTGGGCGGGCTGCTGCCGGGCACGGCGACGATTTTCCTGCGCGACCGGCTGATCCCGGTGCTGAACGATCTGGGGCAGGCCGCGCGCTGGCGCGAGGAAACCGCGAAGGCCGGCCGCCGCGCGCCGGCGATCCTGCATGTCGATACCGGCATGAACCGGCTGGGCCTTGACCCTGCAGAAACCGCGTTGCTGACCGCCGATCCCGCGCTGCTGGACGGGATCGATCTGTCCTATGTCATGACCCATATGGCCTGTCCCGACGAGCCTGCGCATCCGCTGAACGCGCTGCAGCTTGCCCGTTTCCGCGCAGCGCTGGCGGCGCTGCCGGGGGCGAAGGGCAGCCTTGCCGCCTCCTCGGCGATCTTCCTTGGCCCCGATCATCATTTCGATCTGGTGCGGCCGGGGGCGGCCCTTTATGGCGTGAACCCCACACCGGGCGCGCCGAATCCGATGCGCCAGGCGGTGCGGCTGGACGGGCGGGTGCTGCAGGTCCGTCACGTTGACAGGGGGGAGGGGGTTGGCTACGGTGCCTCCCGCACATGCGATAAACCCTCGAAAATTGCAACTGTGGCAACAGGTTACGCGGATGGTTACCTGCGGGCTCTCAGCAATCGGGGAAGCGCCCGGATCGCGGGCCATGACGTGCCGATGATCGGGCGGGTATCGATGGATTTGCTGACTTTCGACGTCACCGGGCTGCCGGAAGGGCTGGTGCATCCGGGCGGGCTCGTGGAGCTTCTGGGAGAGGGCTATACGCCGGACGATGCGGCACGCGATGCCGGCACCATCGGCTATGAAATCCTGACCTCGCTGGGCGGCCGCTATGCCCGGCGCTATATCGGCGCCGGAGAATAGAGCCGCATGATCCGCGTTCTTCGCACCATCGGCGCCGGTTTCCTGGAGTTCCTCGCCAGTGTCGGGCGCATCATGCTGTTTGCGCTGACGGCGGTGACGCATTGTTTCCGCCCGCCCTTCTATTTCCGGCTGATCGGCCGGCAGATGATCGATATCGGCTATTACTCCCTGCCGGTCGTCGGCATGACCACGCTGTTCAGCGGCATGGTGCTGGCGCTGCAGAGCTATAGCGGCTTCGCCCGTTTCTCGGCCGAGGGCGCGGTGGCCACCGTGGTGGTGCTGTCGATCACCCGTGAGCTGGCGCCGGTGCTGGCCGGGCTGATGGTGGCCGGGCGCGTGGGCGCGGCGATGGCGGCCGAGATCGGCACCATGCGGGTGACCGAGCAGATCGACGCGCTGACCACGCTGTCCACCAACCCGTTCAAATATCTAATCGTGCCGCGCGTGCTGGCGGCGACGCTGATGCTGCCGGTGCTGGTGGCGGTCGGCGATGTCATCGGGGTGTTCGGCGGTTATGTCGTGTCGATCTACAATCTGGGTTTCAACCCGGCGGCCTATATCAAGAGCACCATCGAGTATCTGGAGTTCGTCGATGTGTTCTCCGGTCTCGTGAAAGCGGCGGCCTTCGGCTTCCTGATTGCCCTGATGGGCTGCTATCACGGCTTCAAGTCACGTGGCGGCGCCCAGGGCGTGGGCGCGGCCACCACCAACGCCGTGGTGTCGGCCTCGATCCTGATACTGATTTCCAATTACATCATCACCACATTGTTTTTTGCCAAATGAGCCAGCCGCCGAAAATCCGCATCCGCGGCCTGAAAAAGCACTTCGGTCCGAAGCATGTGCTGAACGGCATCGACCTCGATGTGGCGGAGGGCGAATCGCTGGTCATCATCGGCGGCTCCGGCTCGGGCAAGTCGGTGCTGCTGAAGTGCATTCTCGGGCTGATCACGCCCGATGCAGGCTCCATCGAGATTGATGGCGAGGAAACCGTTGGCCTGTCGGGCGGCGAGCGCGACCGGGTGATGAAGAAATTCGGCATGCTGTTCCAGGGCGGTGCGCTGTTCGATTCGCTGCCGGTCTGGGAGAATGTCGCCTTCGGGCTGATCCAGGGATCCGGCACGCCGCGTGCGGCGGCGCACGAGACCGCCATCGCCAAGCTGGCGCAGGTCGGCCTCGGCGAGGCGGTCGCCGGCCTCTCGCCGTCGGAGCTGTCGGGCGGCATGCAGAAGCGCGTGGCGCTGGCCCGCGCCATCGCGACCGAGCCGGAGATCATCTTCTTCGACGAGCCGACCACCGGCCTTGATCCGATCATGGCCGATGTCATCAATGACCTGATCGTCGCCTGCGTGAAGGATCTGGGCGCGACTACACTGTCGATCACCCATGACATGGCGAGCGCCCGCAAGATCGCCCACCGTATCGCGATGATCTATGAAGGGCGTATCATCTGGGACGGCCCGGTCGGCGAGATCGATCGTTCCGGCAACGACCATGTCGATCAGTTCATTCATGGCCGGGCCGAGGGGCCGATCCAGATGCAGGTGATGCGGCCATGATGGCAAGGGAAGGCTGACAGGCGTGGCGAAACCCAAATCCCGCTTTGTGTGCCAGTCCTGCGGCGCGGTGACATCGCGCTGGAGCGGCAAATGCGATTCCTGCGGGGAATGGAACAGCATCGTCGAGGAATCGGTGGAGCCCGCCCTGCCGAAAGGCCAGAGCCGCGCTGGCGGCAGGCGCATCGAGTTTGTCGGCCTGACCGGCGCCAGCGCACCGCCGCCGCGCCGCACCACCGGCATTGCCGAACTGGACCGCGTGACCGGCGGTGGCCTGGTTCCCGGCTCCGCCATCCTGATCGGCGGCGATCCCGGCATCGGCAAATCGACACTGCTGCTGCAGGCCACGGCCAGCCTCGCACGGGGCGGGCTGGCGGCCTATATCTCCGGCGAGGAATCGGTCGATCAGATCCGCCTGCGCGCGCAGCGGCTGAATGTCGGCGACGCGCCGGTGATGCTGGCCTCGGCGACGGCGATGCGCGACATCCTGGCCTCGCTGGATGGCGCCGACGCGCCGGACGTCGTGGTCATCGATTCGATCCAGACCATGTATGTCGATTCGCTGGAATCGGCGCCCGGCACGGTTGCCCAGGTGCGCGCCGCCGCGCAGGAACTGATCCGGCTGGCCAAGCGCCGGGGGTTCACCGTCATCCTGGTCGGCCATGTCACCAAGGAAGGCGCCATCGCCGGACCGAAGGTGCTGGAGCACATGGTCGATACGGTGCTGTATTTCGAGGGCGAGCGCGGCCACCAGTTCCGCATCCTGCGCGCGGTGAAGAACCGTTTCGGGGCAACCGACGAGATCGGCGTGTTCGAGATGACCGATGGCGGGCTGGTCGAGGTCGCCAACCCGTCCGAGCTGTTCCTGGCCGACCGCAAGCAGGATGTCTCCGGCGCCGCCGTGTTCGCCGGCATGGAGGGCAGCCGCCCGGTGCTGGTCGAGGTACAGGCGCTGGTGGCGCCATCGCCGTTTTCCACCCCGCGCCGCACCGTGGTCGGCTGGGACAGCGGACGGCTTGCCATGGTGATGGCGGTGCTGGAAGCGCGATGCGGCGTCGAGGTGGCGGGCGCGGACGTGTTCCTGAATGTTGCCGGCGGGCTGAAGATTGCCGAGCCGGCGATGGATCTGGCCGTCGCGGCGGCGCTGGTCTCCTCGCTGACCGGCGTGCCGGTGCCGAAGGAGGCGGTGGTGTTCGGCGAGATCGGCCTGTCCGGCGAGGTGCGTGCGGTCAGCCAGATGGACACCAGACTGAAGGAGGCGGCGAAGCTGGGCTTCGCCAAGGCGCTGATGCCGGCCCGGCGTAAGCGGGGTGGCAAGGGAGAAGGACGGGGAGAGACCATCGAGATGATCGAATTGTCGCGTCTCGGCGATCTGACCCTGCTGTTCGACGATGGCAGCCATGCGCGTCGGTTGCCCCGACCGGCCGCCCGCGGCCAGGGTTAGGAGAGGTTCATGGACAATCTCCCCATCAACGCCACCGACATTCTGGTCTTCGCGATCCTGCTGATCTCCGGTTTGCTGGCGTTTTTCCGCGGTTTCGTGCGTGAGGTGCTGTCGGTCGGTGCCTGGGTCGGCGCCGCCTTCGCGACGCTCTACGGCTTCGCGCATGTGCGGCCCTATGCCCGCGATCTGATCGGCATCGACATGATCGCCGACATCATCGCCGGGGCTGGCCTCTTCATAATCGCGCTGATCATCCTATCTGTGGTGAGCAATATGCTGGCCGGGCTGGTGAAGGGCAGTGCACTGAATGCGGTGGACCGCTCGCTGGGCTTCCTGTTCGGGCTTGTGCGCGGTGCCGTGCTGGTCTGCCTCGCCTTCCTGGTACTGGACTGGGCGGTCACCGAACAGGACCGGCCGGACTGGATAACCGGGGCCAAGACCATGCCGCTGGTCGAGCGCGGGGCCGGCTTCATCATGACGCTTGTCCCCTCGGAGGCGCGCGAGGATGCCGCCGCCAAGGCGGAAGCGGCGCGGCGCGAGAGCGAGCAGCGGGTGCGCCGGGAAATTTACAACCAACTCGTCAATCCGCCGGCAACGCCCGGAGAACGGAAAGACGGGGAACGGAAAGACGATGCACAGTCCCCGTCATCGGGGTATAAGACCGACGAACGGCAGGACATGGATCGGTTGATCCAGAAAACGCAGTAGCGGTCCGATGGCAATACTCGACCGTACCGGGCGCCCGCGACGGCGCGCAGCGAAGGCCAGGCAGGATACGATGATCACCACCCACCCGTTCCACATGCCCGAAACGCCTGAAACCGAAGACGACGATCACCTGCGCGAGGAATGCGCGATCTTCGGCATCTTCGGCACGCAGGATGCCGCCGCGCATGCGGCCCTGGGGCTGCACGCGCTGCAGCATCGGGGACAGGAGGCCAGCGGGATCGTTGCCTTCGACGGCAAGCGCTTCAATGCCCATCGCGGGCTTGGCCATGTGTCGGAAATCTTCGTCTCGCCCAATGTGATGGCGCGGCTGGAAGGCCATGCCGCCATCGGCCACAATCGTTATGCCACCACAGGTGAGACGCTGCTGCGCAACGTGCAGCCGCTGTTCGCGGATTTCGAGTTCGGCGGGCTGGCCATCGGCCATAACGGCAATTTGACCAACGCGCTGAAGCTGCGCCGCCAGCTGGTGAAGCGCGGCTGCCTGTTCCAGTCCACCACCGATACCGAGGTCATCATCCATCTGATCGCCACCTCGCAGGGGGCGACCGTGCTGGACCGGCTGATCGATGCGCTGCGGCAGGTCGAGGGCGCCTATTCGCTGGTTGCCCTCACCGCCCAGGGGGTGATCGGCGTGCGCGATCCCAACGGCGTGCGGCCGCTGGTGCTCGGCAAGCTGGGCGACGCCCATATCCTGGCCTCGGAAACCTGTGCTTTCGACATTATCGGCGCGGAATTCGTGCGCGATGTGGAGCCGGGCGAGATCATCGTGCTGAATGGCGAGGGGGTGACCAGCCACCGGCCCTTTCCGCCCGGCCGCAAGCGTTTCTGCGTGTTCGAGTACATCTATTTCGCGCGGCCCGACAGCAATGTCGAAGGCCAGTCGGTCTATGAGGCGCGCAAGAATATCGGCATGGAGCTGGCGCGCGAGAGCCATGTTGATGCCGATGTCATCGTGCCGGTGCCGGATTCCGGCGTGCCAGCCGCCATCGGCTATGCCGCGGAATCGGGCCTGCCCTTTGAGCTGGGGATCATCCGCAACCATTATGTCGGCCGTACCTTCATCCAGCCGACCGACCAGATTCGCCACTATGACGTGAAGCGCAAGCACAACGCCAACCGCATGCAGATCGAGGGCAAGCGCGTGGTGCTGGTGGATGATTCCATCGTGCGCGGTACCACCTCGAAGAAGATCGTCGAGATGGTGCGCAATGCCGGGGCGACCGAGGTGCATATGCGCATCGCCAGCCCGCCGACCACCAATGCCTGCTTCTATGGTGTCGATACGCCGCAGAAGGAAAAGCTGCTGGCGCATAATTACGACCTCGAGGGCATGGCCAAGGTGATCGGCGTTGACAGCCTCGCCTTCATCACCATCGACGGGCTGTACCGGGCGATGGGCCTGCCGGCGCGCAACGACGCCATGCCGCAATATTGCGATGCCTGCTTCACCGGCGATTATCCGATCTCGCTGACCGATTTCGACAATGGCGGCGAGTCGACGCAACTCTCCCTGCTGACCGAACAGCCGGCGGCGTAACTTTCCGTTTCTATCTGACAGGACATCATGACCCAGACCGGACGGCTTTCCGGCCGCATCGCCCTGATTACCGGCGCCAGCCGCGGCATTGGCGCCGCCATCGCCCAGCGCTACGCCGCCGAAGGGGCGCATCTGGTGCTGACCGCCCGCACCGAGGGCGCGCTGGAGGAGATTGACGATGTGGTGCGCGCCGCCGGCGGTACGGCGACGCTGGTGCCGCTGGATCTGCGGCAGCTCGACCAGATCGACCAGCTGGGCGCAGCAATTGCCGAACGCTTTGGCCGGCTGGATGTGCTGGTCGGCAATGCCGGCCTGCTGGGTGACCTGACGCCGGTGCCGCATATCGCGCAGCGCCAGTGGGACCAGGTGATGACGGTGAATGTGACGGCGAATTACCGGCTGATCCGCTCGATGGACCCGTTGCTGCGCCGCTCGGAGTCTGGGCGGGCGATCTTCGTCAGCTCCGGCGCTTCCAAGGGTAAGGCCTTCTGGGGTTTGTACGGCGCCACCAAGGCGGCGCTGAACACGCTGGTGCTGTCCTATGCCGATGAGATGGAGAACACGCCGCTGCGCGTCAATCTGGTCAATCCGGGGCCGATCCGCACCGCGATGCGTGCCCAGGCGATGCCGGGCGAGGATCCGATGACCCTGCGCACGCCGGAACAGATCACCGATTGCTTCGTCGATCTGGCCGCCGCCGATTGCACCCGCAATGGCGAGCTTGTGCAGGCCTACTGAAGCCGGAACTTACTGAAGCAGGTCCATCAGCGCCTTCGCGACGCCGATCAACCCGGTTACCAGCAGTACGCCCAGCACGATCCGGCGGAATAGGTTTGGATTCACGCGGCTGAAGGCGGTCTGTCCGAGGACCGAGCCGATCAGCATGGCCGGCGTGAGCCATAGTGCCCAGAGCATTGTGTCCCAGGTAAACAGCCCGTTCCAGGCGGCGACGCCGATGCCCATGATGTCGGTCACGGTGAAATAGGCGATCAGCGTGGCGCGGCTGACCGAATCGGCGGCGGGCGTCGCCAGGTAGAACAGCACCACCGGCGGGCCGGGGATGCCGGCTGCACCGTTCAGCGTTCCCGAAACAAGGCCGGTACCGAAGCTGGCGGCTGGCCCCGGCCGGTTGCGGAAGCGCAGGCCGCGCGCCATCAGCAGTGCGGCTGTGACCACCACCAGGCCGATGGCGAGGCGCAGCGCCTCTGGCGAGGCGATCTGCAGCACATAACCGCCGATGGGGGTGGCCAGCAGCGCGCCGGGCAGTAGCCAGCGCAACCCGCTGAAATCGACCTCGTGCCAGAGGCGCGGCAGCAGCGTGACGCTGATCACCAGCTCCAGCAGGAAGATGAAGGGGATCACCTGCGCCGGCGGCAGGATCAGCACCAGCACCGGTATTGCCAGCAGGGCGAAACCGAAGCCGGTAAAGGCGCGGATCACGGCGGCCACGACCACCACTGCGAAGATCGCGGCGAAGGCAAGCGGGCCCAGGGCGTCGGGCAGCAGGGCGGCAGGCAGGAACGCGGACATGGCGGAAACTCAGAAGGAGGAGGCGATGCCGGCGGCACCGGTGACGAACAGCAGGCCGACCGCGACGGTGCGAAACAGCGCCGGGTCGGCGCGACGGAAGCCGGCGCTGCCCAGCCAGGAACCCAGCAGCATGGCGGGGCCAAGGGCGGCCGCCCAGGCGATGGCATGCAGGTCGAACGCGCCCTTCAGCGCCAGCGTGCCGACCGCCAGGATGTTCAGGATCAGGAAGAAGCCGTTCAGCGAGGCGCGGGTCGAGGCGTGGTTGCCGGGGGCGGACAGGTAGAACAGGATCACCGGCGGACCGGGGATCGCTGCCAGCCCGCCCAGGAATCCGGCGCTGGCCCCGGCGAGGAAGCTGCCGACAGGGCCCGGCGCGCGCTTCAGGCGGAAGCCGCGCCACAGTGCCAGCGCGATCAGCATTACGATGATGCAGATCGCCAGCTTCAGCAGCGTCGGATCGACGACCGCCAGCAGCAGGGCGCCGACCGGCGTCAGCAGCACCCCGCCGGGCAGCAGCAGGCGCAGGGATCGCCAGTCCATCTCCTTCCGGGTCGAGGGCACCATCGCGGCGGCGGCGCCAAGCTGCAGCAGCATGGCGATCGGCACGGCGGCAACCGGTGGCATCAGCAGCATCAGGCCGGGTACGGCCAGCAGCGCGAAGCCGAACCCGGTGAAGGCGCGCAGGAAAGACGCTGCCAGGATCAGGACGAAGGCGAAGCCATAGGCTGCGACGGTCAGATCGTCGGGGATAGGCACGGCGGGGATCCCGATGCGGAAAGCTTATGTTTCCGCACTCTAGGCAGTGCCTTTAAGCGGCGTCGATGCTTTTCGAGGGCAGCCGGCGCATGAGGGGGTCGATCAAACCGGGGGGCAGCGCCTGCAGCAGCCACACCGCCGCCAGTATCGGCAGCGGGAAGGCGATGCGGGCCTTGTTGCGGGTCAGCCCGTCGCGGATGATCCGCGCCGCCTTGCCGGCTTCCATCAGGAACGGCATGGGGAAACCGTTGCGGTCGGTCATCGGCGTGCGGACATAGCCGGGGCAGACCACCGACACCTCGACGCCGCTGCCGGCCAGCATGCCGCGCAGCCCCTCACCATAGATTTTCACGGCGGCTTTGCTGCCACAATAGGCGGGCGCGCCGGGGAAGCCCCGGAACCCGGCCATCGACGCCATCAACGCGATCTGACCGTGCCGCCGCGCCTGCATGCGCGGGATCAGCGGCAGCACCGTGTTCATCACCCCATCGACATTCACCGCGAAGATGCGGCGCACCTGCTCCACCGGCTCGGTATCGCCGCCGGTGCCGGCCGAGATGCCGGCATTGGCGATAGCCAGGTCGAGGGGCAGCACGTCGTCGCGCGCCAGCATCCAGGCTGCCAGCGCCGCCGCGTCGGTCACGTCCAGCACCGCCGCCTCGACGGCAGCGCCGCTGGCACGGCATTGCTCCGTCACCGCCTCCAGCCGCGCCGCATCGCGCCCGGTCAGCGCCAGCGTCACGCCGGGGTCGGCATAGGTGCGGGCGAGTTCCGCGCCGAGGCCGCTGCTGGCCCCGGTGATGAGAATATGCTTCGGGTCGCGCATGTGCCTGTCCGGTTGCTGGTGCGGTATTGCGGGGATATAGTGCCGCCTCCCGCTGCTACCCTACAAGATACAGAGGCAAAACGCTGTGAAACCTGGTTCCGCGCCCCTATCCAGCATGACCGGGTTCGCCCGCGCCGAGGGCCAGCATGACGGGCTCGGCTGGGCCTGGGAGCTGAAATCCGTGAATGGGCGCGGCCTCGATATCCGCACCCGCGCGCCGCAGGGCTTCGAGAGCCTGGAGCCGCTGGCCCGGCAGAAGCTGGGCGAGGCGCTGAAGCGCGGCAATGTGAATGTCTCGCTCATCGTGGAGCGGCGCGCCGGCGAGGCCGGCATCCGCATCAACCGCGCGGTGCTGGATCAGGTGCTGGCCTTGCAGGCGGAACTGGCCGGCAGGGTCGATGCCGCGCCGCCGCGGCTGGACTCGCTGCTCGCCGTGCGCGGTGTGGTCGAGGCCGGCGAGGAGGATGCCGACGAGGAAGCCCGCGCCGTCCGCGATGCCGATGTCCTGGCCGGGCTGGAACAGGCGGTGAAGGCGCTGGTCACCTCGCGGCTGGAGGAGGGGGCAAGGTTGGCCGCCATGCTGACCGGCCATCTCGACCGTATCGAGGAACTGACCACGCAGGCCAAGGCGCTGGGGTCGGTGCAGCCGGAGGCGCTGAAGGCGCGGCTGCGCCAGCAGGTGCTGGAACTGCTGGAGGCTTCTCCGGCGCTGAACGAGGACCGGCTGGCGCAGGAGGCGGCGCTGCTTGCCACCAAGGCCGACATCCGCGAGGAGCTGGACCGGCTGGCCGCCCATATCGCCGCCGCGCGCGAGCTGATGCAGGCCGGCAGCCAGATCGGCCGGCGCTTCGACTTCTTGTGCCAGGAATTCAACCGCGAGGCCAACACGCTTTGTTCCAAGTCCGGCGATACCGAGCTGACGCGCATCGGGCTGGAGCTGAAGGCGGTGATCGATCAGCTGAAGGAACAGGTGCAGAATGTCGAGTGAGGCATCTCTCGGCGCCGGCAGCCAGGGATCGGATATCCACCGGCGCGGCCTGATGCTGGTTCTGTCCTCGCCTTCCGGTGCCGGCAAGACCAGCATTTCCCGCCGGCTGCTGCAGGAGGAAAGCCGGCTCGCCATGTCGGTTTCGGTCACGACCCGGCCGCCGCGTCCGGGCGAGGTGGACGGCAAGGATTATCACTTCATCGACCTGCCGCGCTTCGACGCGATGGTGGCGGCGGACGAGTTGCTGGAGCATGCAAGGGTGTTCGGCAATTGCTACGGCACGCCGCGCGCGGCGGTGGAAACCGCGCTGTCCGCCGGCAACGACATCCTGTTCGACGTCGATTGGCAGGGCACGCAGCAACTGAACGAGAAGGTGCCGCAGGATGTGGTCAGCGTCTTCATCCTGCCGCCCTCGCAGGAGGAGCTTGAGCGCCGGCTGCGCAGCCGCGCGCAGGATTCCGAGGAAGTGGTGACCGGCCGCATGCGCAAGGCAGCGGATGAGATCAGCCACTGGTCAGAATATGATTATGTCATCGTGAACGAGGATCTGGAGCGCAGCGTCGCCGATGTGCGCGCCATCCTGCGCGGCGAGCGGCTGAAGCGCGAGCGCCAGACTGGAATCGGCGATTTCGTGCGCCGGATCATTGCCTCCGCGCCGAACTGAGGGTCTTTCCATGCCTGTGCTTCTGCCGGTTTCCCGCCGCACCCTGCTGATCGGCTCGGCGGCCGGCGCCGCCCTGCTGGCGCGCCCGGCGATCCTGCGTGCCGCCGAGGTGCGGTTCGAGGATGATCCCTTTACGCTGGGCGTGGCCTCGGGCTGCCCGCGTCCCGACAGCGTGGTGCTGTGGACCCGCCTCGTGCCCAAGGCGGAGGAGGCGGGCGGTAGCCTGTTCGCCGCCGCGCCGCCGGCGCTGGAAGGGCCGGTCGAGGTGGACTGGGAACTGGCGCATGACGAGGGCTTTCAACGCATCGCCGCCAAAGGCACCGCGCTGGCGACCGACGACTGGGGCCATTCCGTCCATGTCGAGGTGACCGGTCTGGAGCCGGGGCGCTGGTATTTCTACCGCTTCATTGCCGGCGGGCAGCAGAGCCCGGCGGGCCGCACCCGCACCGCGCCGGCCCTGGGGGCGGCGACGGACAGGCTGCGCCTCGCCTTCGCCTC
This sequence comes from Oceanibaculum nanhaiense, assembly GCF_002148795.1. Classification (NCBI taxonomy): domain Bacteria; kingdom Pseudomonadati; phylum Pseudomonadota; class Alphaproteobacteria; order Rhodospirillales; family Oceanibaculaceae; genus Oceanibaculum; species Oceanibaculum nanhaiense. Next base: position 61,909 of record NZ_MPOB01000004.1, read on the forward strand.
CTGCCAGCAATATGAGCATGGCTATTTCACCGCCTTCCGCCATATGGCCGCGCAGGATTTCGACCTGATCGTGCATCTTGGCGACTACATCTACGAGATGTCCTGGGGCAAGAAATATGTCCGCCAGCATGGCACCGGTATTCCCACGCAGCTCTGGGAGTTCCGTGACCGCTACGCCCTTTACAAGTCCGACCCGGACCTGATGGCAGCCCATGCGGCGGCCCCCTGGCTGGCGATCTGGGACGATCACGAGGTTGCCAATAATTACGCCGACGATCACTCGCCGAAGACGAAGCAGCCGGGCCAGTTTCTCGATATCCGCGCCGCCGCCTATCAGGCCTGGTACGAGCATATGCCGGTGCCGCCTTCGATGGCGCCCCAAGGGCCGTCCCTGCGGATTTATGACCGCTACCGCTTCGGCGATCTCCTGGATATGACGCTGCTGGACGACCGGCAGTACCGCTCGCCGCATCCCTGCGGCATCAACAAATCCGGCGGGGCCAGTTGCGATGAGCGCTTCGATCCGGCGCGCAGCCTGCTGGGGCGGGAGCAGGAAGCCTGGCTGGATGGCGCGCTGCAGGATGCGCAGGGGCGCTGGACGCTGGTCGCGCAGCAGACGCTGGTGTCGGAGCTGGACCGCGAGCCGGGGCCGGGCAGGGCCTATGCGCTGGATGGCTGGGACGGCTATGTCGCCAGCCGTGACCGGCTGCTGTCCGCCATCGAGACGCACAAGCCGGCCAATCCGCTGGTGATCGGCGGCGATGTACACGCCTTCTGGGTGTCCGACCTGAAGAAGGATTTCCAGAATCCTTCCTCGCCGACGCTGGCGACCGAGGTGGTCTGTACCTCGGTCAGCTCGCAGGGGCCGAGTGCCAAGACCATGCAGGCCGGCCGCGAGGACAATCCGCATATCCGCTACGGGCGCGGCGACAAGCGCGGCTATGCCAGCCTCGATCTCACGCCGAAACAGGCGCTGTTCGGGCTGGAGGCGGTGGATAGCGTGGAGCGACCGGACGGCACCGTCTCGCGGCTCGCCAGCTTCGCGGTCGAGGCCGGCAAGGCCGGCGCGCAGCCGGCCTAGACCATCTCCCGCACGAAGGCGGTTATCGCATCCAGCACGGCATCGCGCTGCTGGCGGTGCGGCTGGTGTGCGCAATCGGGGATCAGCAGCGGCGTCGCCGGACCGCCGGCACCGCGGCAGATGGCCTGCACCTGCGCCGGGGTGGCGTATTCGTCCTCCGCACCCTGAATGACCAGCAGCGGGCAGCTTATGCGCGGCAGACAGTCCTCGATGTTCCAGGGGCGGAATTCATCCGAGGTCCAGGTCTCCGCCCAGGCGCGATAGAGTGCTTCCGTGTTCGACCCGTGATATTTCGCCAGCTTGTCGGGCAAATCGGTGGTGCGCCACGCTGCCATCGCCTCATGCACGCCGGCCACGGTGACTTCCTCGACGAAGACATGCGCGGCCAGGGTCACGGCGGCCATTATCCGTTCCGGGAAGGCGGCGGCATGCAGCAGCGCGATGGAGCCGCCATCGCTGTGTCCGATCAGGATGGCGCGCCCGATGCCGGCCTGCTCCAGCACGGCAGGCAGCACCTGCTCGGCCTCGACATGCAGATAATCCAGCCCGCGCGGCAGGGTCAGCGGACCGGCGCCGCCATGACCCAGCCGTTCATAGACCAGCGCCGGCAGGCCGGTCATGGCAACGACGGCATCCGGGAAATCGCGCCACAGCCGGATCGAGCCCAGCGCCTCATGCAGGAAGACGAGGCAGGGGGCGTCCGCCGGCGGCACTGCGGGCGGGTCGAGCCTAAGGCCGGGCAGGCTTTTGCCCTGCCAGCGGAACCGCGTCTCGGTACGGCAGATTGTCATGGGATCGGTGTCGCTCATGCCAGGAGGACAGAGGAAAATGCGACGCGCCGCAAGCGCGGAGTACAAAGCCGCACTGCCTAATATGACGATAATATGCACGCCATGCGCTTGCCGCGTGGGTGCCATGCGCACTGCTTGACCCTGAACGGCGCATGGATTACTGCTAGTAGCACAAGAACAAAGCGCGCTGGCTAATCAGTCTGGCACAAGACCGGCAAAAAAAGCGCGCAAGACAGGGAGAAGATCAGTGCTCGGTATGCCCTTTGCCGATTACGGGATTAGTCCGCCCGCCCCGCTGAAAAACGGGAGGGCACGGTGACGGCGACGTATCCGGATGCCGCCCGTTTCGATACCTGCCCGAAATTGCTGGTCCACAACGCCCAGACCCACCCCGATGCGGTGGCGATGCGCGAGAAGGATTTCGGCATCTGGCGGGAAATGACCTGGCGCGATTACGCCGAGACCGTGAAGCTGATGGCGCTCGGCCTCGAAACGCTGGGCATCGGGCGCGGCGACGTGGTGGCGCTGATCGGCGACAACGACACCAACTGGGTGTGCGGCGAGCTGGCAACCCATTGCCTCAGGGCGATGAGCCTCGGCATCTATCGCGACGCGCTGGATGAGGAGGTCTTCTACCTTGCCGATTATGCCGGCGTGAAGGCGGTGCTCGCCGAGGATCAGGAGCAGGTGGACAAGTTCCTGAATCTGGGTGAGCGGCTGCCGGATTTGCAGCACATCGTCTATTGCGATACCCGCGGCATGAGCACGGTCACCGACCCGCGCGTGCTGTCGCTGGATGCGCTGAAGGAGCTGGGCCGCAAGGCCGAGGCGCGCGAGCCGGCACGCTTCAAGGCGCTGGTCGATGCGACGGAGGGTGACGACGTCGCCATCCTGTGCACGACCTCCGGCACCACCTCGAACCCGAAGCTGGCGATGCTGCAGTCGGGCGCCATGATCCGCCATGTGCACCGCTACCTGACGGTCGATCCGAAGGACAGCACGGACGAATATGTCTCCGTCCTGCCGCTGCCCTGGATCATGGAGCAGGTTTACTGCATCGGCTTTTCCCTGGTTGCGGGCATGAAGGTGAACTACCCGGAAAGCCAGGACACCATGATGCACGATCTGCGCGAGATCGGGCCGACCTTCTTCCTGATGGCGCCGCGCCTGTGGGAGCAGCTGGCCGCCGACATGCGCGCCCGCGTCATGGACGCCTCGGCGCTGAACCGCTGGATCTTCGACAAGGGCGTGAAGCTGGGGATCGAGGCGCTGGACCGCGGCGGCCGCTCCACGCTGGCGGATACCATGCTGTTCTCGGCGCTGCGCGACCGGCTGGGTTTCAGCCGCGTGCGCTCTGCCGCCACCGGCGGCTCGGCGCTGGGGCCGGAGACCTTCAAGCTGTTCCTCGCCATGGGCGTGCCGCTGCGCCAGCTGTACGGCCAGACCGAACTGATGGGCGCCTATACGCTGCAGGACGGCAAGGAGGTCGATTGCGACACGGTCGGGCCGCCCTTCCCGGGGACCGATGTGCGCATCGCCGATCCGGATGCCAGCGGCGTCGGCGAGATCGTCACCCGGCACGACAACATGTTCCTCGGTTACTACAAGAACGAGGAGGCGACCCGCGCCGACATGCGCGATGGCTGGATGTACACCGGCGATGCCGGCTATTTCGACGACAAGGGGCGGCTGATCGTCATCGACCGGCTGAAGGATATCGCAACGACAGCGCAGGGTCTGCGCTTCTCCCCGCAATATATTGAAAACAAACTAAAATTCTCTCCCTATATCGCCGAGGCGGTGATCCTGGGGGCGGGCCATGATTATCTGACGGCGATCATCTGCGTGCGCTATTCCATCGTCTCGAAATGGGCCGAGAAGAAGCGTATCGCCTTTTCCTCCTACACCGATCTGTCGAACCAGCAGCAGATCTACGATCTGATCGCCGGCGAGGTGGAGCAGGTGAATGCCAGCCTGCCCGAGGCCCAGCGCATCCGCAAATTCCTGCTGCTCTACAAGGAGCTGGATGCCGATGATGGCGAGCTGACCCGCACGCGCAAGGTGCGGCGCGGTGTCATCGGCGAGCGCTATGGCGGCCTGATCGACGCGCTCTACACCGATGCCACCACCGCGCATCTCGACGCCGAAGTCACCTACGAGGACGGGCGCAAGAGCAAGGTGAAGGCCGATATGCGCATCATGACGGTGGGCACGCCGCATGAGTCCGCAACGATGAAGAAGGCGAGCTGAGCGATGGCGGAAGCGGATTCGGCGATGGCAGCACCCCCGGCAGCATCCCCGGCAGCACTCAAACCGATGCCCGAGGTGGCACAGGTCGGCGAGCCGGTGCTGCGGCTGAACGATATCGAGCTTGGCTTCGGCGGCGTGAAGGCGATCAACAAGGTCAGCCTGGAAGTCCGCAAAGGCGAGATTCTGGCGATCATCGGCCCGAACGGCGCCGGCAAGTCCTCGATGCTGAATGTCATTAACGGCTTCTACAAGCCGCAGTCCGGGACCATCGAGTTCATGGGGCGCAGCCTGCGGGCGATGGACCCCAATACCGCCGCCAAGAACGGCATCGCCCGGACCTTCCAGAACATCGCCCTGTTCAAGGGCATGAGCACGCTGGACAATCTGATGACCGGGCGGATGCTGAAGATGAAGCGCGGCATGTTCTGGCAGGCGCTGTATTGGGGGCCGGCGCAGAAGGAAGAGCTGGAGCACCGCGCGGCGGTCGAGAAAATCATCGATTTCCTGGAAATCCAGGCGGTCCGCCGCACGCCGGTCGGCCGGCTGCCCTATGGCCTGCAAAAGCGCGTGGAGCTGGGCCGGGCGCTGGCGATGGAGCCGGACATCCTGCTGCTCGACGAGCCGATGGCCGGCATGAATGTCGAGGAGAAGGAGGATATGTGCCGCTTCATCCTGGAGGTGAATCAGGAGTTCGGCACCACCATCGTGCTGATCGAGCACGATATGGGCGTCGTCATGGATATTTCCGACCGTGTCGTGGTGCTGGATTACGGCGTGAAGATCGCCGACGGCACGCCGGACGAAGTCCGCGCCAACCAGCGCGTCATCGATGCCTATCTCGGCGTCAGCCACTGATCTCCAAGGGGTAACGAGGCATGTTCTTTTCCTGGCCGTTCTTCTTCGAGGTCCTGATCGGCGGCTTGCTGTCCGGCGTCATGTATTCGCTGGTGGCGCTCGGTTTCGTGCTGATCTTCAAGGCATCGGGCGTGTTCAACTTCGCGCAGGGCGCGATGGTGCTGTTCGCCGCGCTGACGCTGGTTGGCTTCATCAATATGGGCGTGCCGATCCCGCTGGCGATCATGATCGCCATCGCCGTCATGATATTGCTGGCCTATGCGGTGGAGCGCGCGGTGTTGCGGCCGCTGGTGAACCAGCCGCCGATCATTCTGTTCATGGCGACCATCGGCATCACCTTCTTCATCGACGGGTTCGGTCAGACGTTGTGGGGGTCGGACGTTCACACGCTGGATATCGGCATTCCGACCCAGCCTCTGTTCTTCGGCGATATCCTGGTGAACAGCTTCGATCTGGTCGCCGCGGTGGTGGCGGGCGCGCTGGTCGGGGTGCTGGCGGTGTTCTTCCAGAAGACCCGCATTGGCCGCGCCCTGCGCGCCGTCGCCGACGATCATCAGGCGGCGATGTCGGTCGGCATTCCGCTACGCGTCATCTGGGTCATCGTCTGGTCGGTGGCCGGGCTGGTGGCGCTGGTCGCCGGCATCATGTGGGGCTCCAAGCTGGGGGTGCAGTTCTCGCTGGCGCTGATCGCGCTGAAGGCGCTGCCGGTGCTGATCCTGGGCGGCTTCACCTCAATCCCCGGCGCCATCATCGGCGGGCTGATCATCGGCGCGGGCGAGAAGCTGGCCGAAGTGTTCGTCGGGCCGTTCCTGGCCGGCGCCATCGAGGACTGGTTCGCCTACATGCTGGCCATGCTGGTGCTGCTGTTCCGGCCGCAGGGCCTGTTCGGCGAAAAGATCATCGAAAGGGTATGACGCCGTGATTTATCGCGAGGCTGGACAATTCAAGACGTCGTACGCAGCGGATCAGGGCATCTTTCCGATCCGCCTGGACCGCATGGGGATGGTGGCCCTTCTGCTGATCGCCTATCTGGCGATTCCGTCGGTGGCCAATGATTACTGGCTGGTATCCATCCTGGTGCCGTTCCTGGTGTTCTCGATGGCGGCGATCGGGCTGAACATCCTGACCGGCTATGCCGGGCAGCTCAGCCTCGGCACCGGCGGCTTCATGGCCTGCGGCGCCTTTGCCGCCTACAAGCTGGCGACGGCCTTCCCCGATCTGCACATCGTCATCGTGCTGCTGCTCTCGGGCACCATCACGGCGGCGGTCGGTGTGCTGTTCGGCCTTCCGTCCCTGCGCATCAAGGGCTTTTATCTGGCAGTGGCGACGCTGGCCGCGCAGTTCTTCCTGATCTGGATGTTCAACAAGTTCGGCTGGTTCAACAATTACAGCCCGTCCGGCGTGATCTCGGCCCCGCCGATGCATCTGTTCGGCGACGTCTATATCACCGGGCCGCAATCCAGCCCGCTGGTGAAATACCTGTTCCTGCTGACCTTCGTGGCGGTCATGGCGCTGGCAGCGAAGAATCTGACGCGCTGCAAGATCGGCCGGTCCTGGATGGCGATCCGAGATATGGATATCGCCGCTGAGATCATCGGCATCCGGCCGCTGATGGCCAAGCTGTCGGCCTTCGCCATCTCTTCCTTCTATATCGGCATCGCCGGGGCGGCCTGGGCCTTCATCTATACCGGCTCGGTCGAGGCGCTGGCCTTTGACATCAACCGCTCCTTCCAGGTGCTGTTCATGATCATCATTGGCGGGCTGGGCAGCATCCTGGGGTCGTTCCTGGGGGCGGCCTTCATCGTGCTGCTGCCGATCCTGCTGAACAATGTGCCGGGACTGATCGGCTGGCATATCCCGGTCGATGTGATCGCGCATCTCGAATTCATGATCTTCGGGGCGCTCATCATCTTCTTCCTGATCGTCGAGCCGCACGGGCTTGCCCGGCTGTGGACACTGGCGAAGGAGAAGATGCGGCTGTGGCCGTTCCCCTACTGACCGGGTGAACCGGACGGGCGAGAGGTGAAGGGGGCTTTGGACAAGGGACCGCAGAGTCCCGGAAAACAGGGAAAACTGAACAAACAGGGAGTGAAAAGCAATGAATATGAAGAAGATGCTTTTGTCGGCGGCCGCAGCGGCGGTCGTTGCAACCCCGCTGCTGGCGATGCCGGCGGCGGCGCAGAACGAGCAGTTCATGCCGCTGCTGGTCTATCGCACCGGCCCGTATGCGCCGAGTGGGATTCCGCTGGCCAATGGGTTCGTCGATTATTTCGAACTCATCAATGCCCGCGACGGCGGCATCAACGGCGTGAAGATCACCTGGGAAGAGTGCGAGACCAACTACAATAACGACCGCGGCGTGGAGTGCTACGAGCGCTTGAAGAAGCAGGGGCCGACCGGCGCGACGGTCTTCAACCCCTACGCCACGGGCATCACCTACGCGCTGATCGAGCGCGCGACGGCGGATAAGATTCCGGTCTTCTCGATGGGCTATGGCCGCGCCGACGCCACTGTCGGCTCCGTCTTCCCTTATGTGTTCACCGCGCCGGCGACCTATTGGGCGGGGGCGGACGCCATCATCCAGTACATCCAGGCGCAGGAGAAGGGCAGCCTCAAGGGCAAGAAGATCGCCCTGGTCTACCATGACAGCGCCTATGGCAAGGAACCGATCGCCACCCTGCAGGCGTTGGCCAAGCAGGAAGGCTATACCCTGAACCTGTTCCCGGTCGCCCATCCGGGGCTGGAGCAGAAGGCGACCTGGCTGCAGATTGGCCGCCAGCTGCGGCCGGACTGGGTGATCATGTGGGGCTGGGGCGTGATGAACTCCACGGCGATCAAGGAGGCCGCGGCCGTCGGCTACCCGATGAACAAGTTCGTCGGCGTCTGGTGGTCTGGCTCCGAGGCCGATGTGCGGCCTGCCGGTGCTGCCGCGAAGGGCTATATGTCGGCCTCCTTCACCGGGGTCGGCACGGGCGCCAAGGTGCATTCGGAAATCCGCGACATCGTGTTCGCCAAGGGCAAGGGCATCGGCAAGGATACGTTCGGCGAGGCGCTGTATAATCGCGGCGTCGTCAATGCGGCGATCATGATCGAGGCGGTGCGCACCGCGCAGGGCAAGTTCGGCAACAAGCCGCTGACCGGCGAACAGGTGCAGTGGGGCTTCGAGAATCTGAACATCACCCAGGAGGTCATCGACAAGCTGGGCCTGACCGGCCTGATGTCGCCGATCAAGCTGTCCTGCAACGATCATGAGGGCGGCGGCTCCGTCGTCATCCAGCAATGGGACGGCAAGCAGTGGAACTTCGTCTCGGACTTCATCAAGCCGCGCCGCGAGATGCTGACCAAGATGTATGAGGCTTCCGCCATGCAGTACGCGAAGGAGAAGGGCATCACCCCGCGCGACTGCAAGATGTAACGATCTATGGGGCCTGCCTTTCGTGGGCGGGCCCCGTTTTTCTTTCACGGGATCACGGAAGACGCCATGACCAGCGCCGCCGCACAGAAACTGGAAGCCGAGTCGCCCGGTACCGCCTCCGGCGCCGCCGAAGCCTTGCTGAAGGTGAACAATATCGAGGTCATCTACGACCATGTGATCCTGGTGCTGAAAGGCGTGTCTCTCGATGTGCCGGATGGCGGCATCGTGGCCTTGCTGGGCGCCAACGGGGCCGGCAAGAGCACGACGCTGAAATCGATTTCCAACCTGCTGCGCGCCGAGCGCGGCGAGGTGACCAAGGGCTCGGTGCATTTCGCCGGCCAGCGCATCGACGGTATGACGCCGGACGCGCTGGTGCGCATGGGCGTCATCCAGGTGATGGAAGGGCGGCATTGCTTCGAGCATCTGACGGTCGAGGAAAACCTGCTGACCGGCGCCTATACCCGCAAGGATGGACGGCAGGCCATCGCCGACGATCTGGAGCTGGTTTATCATTATTTCCCGCGCCTGAAGGAGCGGCGGACCAGCCTTGCCGGCTATACCTCCGGCGGCGAGCAGCAGATGTGCGCCATTGGGCGCGCGCTGATGAGCCGGCCGAAGATCATCCTGCTGGACGAACCCTCGATGGGGCTGGCGCCGCAGCTGGTCGAACAGATTTTCGAGATCGTGAAGCAGCTGAACGAGAAGGAGGGCGTGTCCTTCCTGCTGGCCGAGCAGAATACCAATGTGGCGCTGCGCTACGCGCATTTCGGCTACATTCTCGAAAATGGCCGCATCGTGCTGGATGGCGCCGCCGATGCGTTGCGTAACAATGAGGATGTGAAGGAATTCTATCTCGGCCTGTCCGGCACCGGCCGCAAGAGCTTCCGCGATGTGAAGCAGTACCGCCGCCGCAAGCGCTGGCTCGGCTGAAGCCGGGCCAAGAAAGGCGAGGAAAGTGCCCTATTTCGATATTCTTGAGACCCGCGACCCGGCGGTGCGCGAGGCGCAGTTGCTGTCCCGCCTGCCGGCGCTGGTCGCGCATGCGAGGGGCCAGACCGACTATTTCGGCAAGCTGCTGGCTAAAATCGATCCGGCCGGGGTGACCAGCCGGGAGGCGCTGGCGACGCTGCCGGTTACCCGCAAGGGTGATCTGATCGAGTTACAGAAGGAAAACCCGCCCTTCGGCGGGCTGAACGCCAAGCGGCCCAGCGCGCTGGCGCGCATCTTCATGTCGCCGGGTCCGATCTACGATCCCGAAGGGCAGGGACGCGACTATTGGCGCTTCGCCCGCGCGCTCTATGCCGCCGGATTCCGACCCTGCGACATCCTGCACAACAGCTTCTCCTATCATCTGACACCGGCCGGATCGATGCTGGAAACGGCGGCGCATGCGCTGGGCTGCGCCGTGGTGCCGGCAGGGACCGGCCAGACCGAACTGCAGCTGCGCGCGATATCCGATATCCGCCCGTCCGGCTATGCCGGCACGCCCTCCTTCCTGAAGATCCTGTTCGAGAAGGCCGCGGAAACCGGCGCCGATATGTCGTGCCTGACGAAGGCGCTGGTCTCGGGCGAGGCGCTGCCACCCTCGCTGCGTACCGAACTTGCGGGCTATGGCTGCCAGGTGCTGCAATGCTATGCGACTGCCGATCTGGGGCTGATCGCCTACGAATCCTCGGCGCAGGAGGGCATGATCGTGGATGAGGGGGTGATCGTCGAGATCGTGCGCCCCGGCACCGGCGATCCGGTGCCCGACGGTGAGGTGGGGGAGGTTGTCGTCACCACCCTGACGCCGGATTACCCGCTGATCCGCTTCGGCACCGGCGACATGTCCGCCATCCTGCCGGGGCAGAGTCCCTGCGGACGCACCAACTGGCGCATCAAGGGCTGGATGGGCCGGGCCGATCAGACCACCAAGGTGAAGGGCATGTTCGTCCATCCGGGGCAGGTGGCCGATGCCGCAAAGCGCCATCCCGAAATCGCCCGCTTCCGGCTGGTGGTTGGCGGTACCGCCGGCCGCGACGAGATGGTACTACGCTGCGAGGTACAAAAGCAGGATACGGCGCTGGCCGCCCGCATCGCCGAGAGCCTGCAGGCCACGACCAAGCTGAAGGGAACGGTCGAGCTGGTGGCGCCCGGCAGCCTGCCGAATGACGGCAAGGTGATCGAGGACACCCGCAGCTACACGTAGGTGCTATGCTGCTGGTATGACAGCGCGCGCGAACAGCCGGCAGCAAGAGCAGAAGAGGCGGCAGCGCCGTGCCTATCGGCTGCTGGGGCTGTTCAGTGCCGTCTGGATCGTCGGCGTTGCCACCGTCTGGCTTTTTACCTGGCCGCCGACAACACAGGTTTATGACGCAACCTATTATGCCGGGCAGCGCGATTGCCGGGCGCGCTATGCCGGGAATTACGAGCGGGTGGAGCGCTGCATCAACCTGTTCAACCTGCAATATCTGCGCAGCCGCAACGGCCACGCCATCAGCGGGTTTCTGGTGGCGCTGTTCCCGCCCCTGCTGGGATTCTTCACGCTGCACATTCGCGACCGTATGCGGCGTTGATCGCGCCCGCGCCGGTTGCGACCCCCTGTCCGCTGGACCGCGACCGCATCAAAGACTAAGAAGAGGCATGGACGATTTCAGCGGCAACGGCCTTTCCTGCCGGCGTGGCGACAGGCTTGTCTTTACCGGCGTCGATTTTTCGCTGCCGGCTGGCGGCGCGTTGCTGCTGCGCGGACCGAATGGCAGCGGCAAGTCGAGCCTGCTGCGCATCATGGCGGGACTGTTGCCGGCGGTGGCGGGCACGCTGACGCGCGGCGGAGAACCCGTCGCGGCGGAACCGGACGCGCACCGCGCCGACCTTTGCTATGTCGGCCATCTGGATGCGGTGAAACCGACGCTGACCGTTCTGGAGAATCTCAGCTTCTGGGCCGGCCTGCACGATGAAGACAGCGGGGAGCGGGTGCGCGCCGCGCTGCACCGCTTCGGCATCGCGCATCTGGCCGACGCGCCGGGGCGCTGGCTGTCCGCCGGGCAGAAGCGGCGGCTGGCCCTGTCGCGTCTGCTGGCGGCACAGACCGGCCTGTGGCTGCTGGACGAGCCGACGGTGGCGCTGGATATCGCCTCCATCAAGGTGCTGGAAGAAATCATGGCGGAACACCGCGCCGAGGGCGGTATGGTCGTGCTGTCCACGCATGCCGAAATAGACCTGCCGGGCGCCGACGTGCTGGCCATGGACGCTTTCGCCCCGGACCGGCGGGAGGCGGCATGAGCGCGCTGGGACTCGGCGGTTTCGGCGCCGTGCTCGGCCGGGATTTACGGCTGGCCGGGCGGCAGGGTTCCGACGTGCTGCTGGTGGTCGGCTTCTTCGTGCTGGGCGCGGTGCTGTTCCCCTTCGCCGTGGGGCCGGACGCCGCGGTGCTGGCGCGGATATCCGGCGGTGTGATCTGGGTGATGGCGCTGCTGGCGGCCATGCTGTCGCTGGACCGGCTGTTCCAGGCGGATTATGAGGATGGCTCGCTGGAACTGCTGGTACTGTCGCCGCTGCCGCTGGGCTTCCTGGTGCTGGCCAAATGCCTGGCGCATTGGCTGACCACCGGCCTGCCGTTGCTGGTCGCCGCACCGGTGCTGGCGATCCTTTTGAACTTGCCGCTGGACGGGTTCGTCGCCCTGGTGCTGGCGATGGCGCTGGGCACCCCGACCTTGAGCCTGCTGGGCGCGGTCGGCGCGGCCTTGTCGCTGGGCGCGCGCCGGTCCGGCGTGCTGATGTCGCTGCTGGTCTTGCCCTTGACCGTCCCCGTGCTGATCTTCGGGGTGGCGGCGGTGGATGCGGCGGTCGGCGGCTATCCGACCGCGCCGCACCTCATGTTGCTGGCGGCGCTGTTCCTGGCGGCGTTGCCGCTGTGTCCCTGGGCGGCATCGGCGGCCCTGCGCCATGCGGTGGAATAGAGAGATGTCGAAACTGCATTTTCTTGCGAACCCGGCCCGGTTTTCCCGGCTTAGCGCCTTGCTGCTGCCGTGGCTGACGCTGGCGACCGTGCTGCTGATGGGGGCTGGCCTCTATCTTGGCCTGTTCGACTCGCCGCCCGACTATCAGCAGGGCGAGACGGTGCGCATCATGTATGTGCATGTGCCGGCCGCCTGGATGGCGATGGGCTGCTACAGTTCGATGGCCATCGCCAGCGCCATGGCGCTGATCTGGCGGCATCCGCTGGCCGATCTGATTGCGCAGGAGAGCGCGCCGATCGGCGCCTGCTTCACCGTGATCGCGCTGGTGACCGGTGCGTTGTGGGGGCAGCCGATGTGGGGCACCTGGTGGGTGTGGGATGCGCGGCTGACCTCGGTGCTGGTACTGCTGTTCCTGTATCTCGGCTATATCGCGCTGGTGAACGCCTTTGACGATCCGCAGCGCGGCGCGCGCGCCGGCGCGGTGCTGGCGCTGGTCGGATGGATCAACATCCCGATCATCAAATTCTCCGTCGATTGGTGGAACACGCTGCACCAGCCGGCCAGCGTCGCGCGGCTGGACGGGCCGGCGATCCATCCGGCGATGCTGACGCCGCTGCTGCTGATGGGGCTGGCCTTCCTGCTGCTCTATCTCGTGCTGCTGCTGCTGCGCGTGCGAGGCCGGCTGATCGAGCGCCGCATCCAGGTGCTGCGCCAGCGCCAGATGGAAGGCTGGGATACGTGACCATGACCAAGGGAGACGAGATGCCGCAGCGTTTCAGGGCGCATGCGTCTGGTTTCACCGGTAAGACTTCCTATCCTTAAGACACGAATCACGATGCCAGAGGATCGGGTGCCAATTTGACTGATCTTTCCAGCTATCTCGCCATGGGGGGCCATGGTGTCTATGTCTGGTCGTCCTATGCGGTGGCGGCCATCGGGCTGATCGTGCTGCTGGCGGCGACGCTGGCCGGCCTGCGTCGGCGCGAGGCCGAACTGCGCCGGCTGGAGAACGCCGCGGGAGAACGCCCATGAGCAAGGGGCGGATCAAGGCAGGCACGCGCAAGAAGCGCCGGCTCTACATTGTCGGCCTTGGCATGCTGGCGCTCGCCTCGGCGACGGCGCTGGTGCTGAACGCCTTCGAGGACAATCTGGTGTTCTTCTTCAGCCCCAGCGATCTGCAGGCCAAGCCGATGGAGGATGGCCGCCCGTTCCGCCTCGGCGGGCTGGTCGAGGAGGGCAGCGTGCAGCGCCCGGACGGCCTGACCATTACCTTCCGGGTGACCGATACGATGAACGCGCTGCCGGTCACCTATACCGGCGTGCTGCCCGACCTGTTCCGCGAGGGGCAGGGGGTGGTTGCCGAGGGCCAGCTGAAGCAGGGCGTGTTCGTCGCCCGCGAGGTGCTGGCGAAGCACGACGAGACCTACATGCCGCCGGAGGTGGCCGAAGCGCTGAAGCGGGCCGAGCATTGGCGCGAAGACGCATCGCAGAGCGTCCGGAAGTGAGTATCCGCCGATGATCGCCGAAATTGGCCATTTCGCCCTGGTTCTGGCGCTGCTTGTCGCGGCGGTGCAGTCGTTGCTGCCGATGCTGGGGGCGTCACGCGGATCGGCGGCACTGATGGCGACCGGCCCGGCGGCAGCGGTGGTGCAGTTCGCCTTGGTGGCGGCCGCCTTCCTGGCGCTGACCTGGGCCTTCGTGACCTCCGACTTCTCGGTCGCGAATGTGATGCAGAACTCGCATTCCGCCAAGCCGATGCTCTACAAGGTGACCGGCGTGTGGGGCAATCATGAGGGCTCCATGCTGCTGTGGTCGCTGATCCTGGCGTTGTTCGGCGCCATGGTCGGGATGTTCGGCCGCAACCTGCCGCCCAGCCTGAAGGCCCGTGTGCTGTCGGTGCAGGGCATGATCGGCGTCGGCTTCCTGCTGTTCATCCTGTTGACCTCCAACCCGTTCGAGCGGGTGTTCCCGCCGCCGCTGGACGGCAACGACCTGAACCCGTTGCTGCAGGACCCGGGCCTGGCCTTCCATCCACCCTTCCTGTATCTCGGCTATGTCGGCTTCTCGGTCGCCTTTTCCTTCGCCGTGGCGGCGCTGATCGAGGGCCGGGTCGATCCCGCCTGGGCGCGCTGGGTGCGGCCCTGGACGCTGGCCGCCTGGACCGCGCTGACGCTGGGCATCGCGCTGGGCAGCTGGTGGGCCTATTACGAGCTGGGCTGGGGCGGCTGGTGGTTCTGGGACCCGGTGGAGAATGCCTCCTTCCTGCCGTGGCTGGCCGGCACGGCGCTGCTGCATTCCGCTGTCGTGGTGGAAAAGCGCGACGCGCTGAAGAGCTGGACCATCCTGCTGGCGATCCTCACCTTCGGCCTCAGCCTGATGGGCACCTTCCTGGTGCGCTCCGGCATCCTCACCTCGGTGCATGCCTTCGCCGTCGATCCCGACCGCGGCGCCTTCATCCTGGCGCTTCTGGTGATCGCGGTGGGCGGCTCGCTGGTACTCTATGCCTTGCGCGCGCCGGCCTTGCAGCCCGGCGGGCTGTTCCAGCCGGTCAGCCGCGAGGGCGGGCTGGTGCTGAACAATCTGCTGCTGGCGACGGCGACGGCGACGGTGCTGCTCGGCACGCTCTATCCGCTGCTGCTGGATGCGATGACTGGGGAGCGTGTCTCGGTCGGTCCGCCCTTCTTCAACGCCACCTTCATTCCCCTGATGGTGCCGCTGGTCATGCTGATGGCGGTTGGGCCGATGCTGGCCTGGAAGCGCGCCGATCTGGCCGGTGTGCTGGGCCGGCTGTGGGTTGCCATCGGCATCACCGCCGTGGTCGCGCTGGCGGTGTTCTATTTTGCCACGCGCGCGCCGGTGCTGTCGGCCTTCGGCTTCGCGCTGGCGACCTGGCTGCTGATGGGCGTGCTGACCGACTGGGCGGAGCGGACGAAACTGTTCCGCGTGCCGCTGGCCGATGCGCTGCGCCGTGCACGCGGGCTGCAGCGCTCCTCCTACGGCATGTGGATCGCCCATGCCGGCATGGCGGTGGTGATCTACGGCATGACCGGCGACATCCTGTGGAAGACCGAATCCGTGACCGCCTCTCGTCCGGGCGAGACGCTGTCGATTGCCGGATACGATCTAAAATTCGATGCGGTGCGCCGCGTGCAGGGGCCGAATTATCAGGCCGATCAGGGCCAGTTCACGGTGCGCCGGAACGGCGACTTCGTTGCCGAGATGTTTCCGGAACGCCGGGTCTATCCGGTGACCCGCATGCCGACGACCGAGGCGGCGATCCGCAGCAACGGCTTTGCCGACCTCTATGTGGTGATCGGCGAGAGCAATGAGGGCGGGCTGTGGACCGTGCGGCTCTACCATAATCCGTTGGTGCCCTGGATCTGGTTCGGCGCAGTCATCATGGCGGCGGGCGGGCTGGTCTCGCTGGCCGACCGCCGGCTGCGCGTCGGCGCCCCGGCGCGGCAGTCGCGCGCTGCCGCCCTGCCGGCCGCAGCGGAATAGGCGGTTTTCATGCGTCGTCTGCTTTATCTGCTGCCGGTGCTGCTGTTCGTCGCCGTCGCCGCCTATTTCGCGGTCGGTCTGACGCGCGACCCGCAGACCCTGCCCTCGGCGATGATCGACAAGCCGGCCCCTGCCTTCGCCCTGCCGCCCGCTATCGAAGGCGTGCCTGGCCTGTCCGACGCGGACCTGAAGGGGCAGGTGGCGCTGGTCAATGTCTTTGCCTCCTGGTGCGCGCCCTGCCGCATCGAACATCCGCTGCTGACCGGCCTCGCCCGCGAGGGGCTGACGATCTTCGGCATCAACCAGAAGGACAAGCCCGAGGCGGCGGCGAAGTTCCTGGCCGAGCTCGGCAACCCCTACACCCGCATCGGCGCCGACCGGGACGGCCGCGTTTCCATCGACTGGGGCGTCTATGGCGTGCCGGAGACTTATGTGATCGACCGAGACGGCCATATCCGCTACCGCCATGTCGGCGTGCTGACGGCGAAGGATATCGAACAGACCATCCGCCCGCTGCTGCGGGAGTTGTCGCGGTGAGGGCGTTCGCCGCACTGGCGTTTCTGATTGCCCTGCTGCCGGCGGTTGCCGGCGCGGTGCAGCCGGATGAGATGCTGGCCGATCCGGCGCTGGAGGCGCGGGCGCGCGATATCGGCAAGGAGTTGCGCTGCCTGGTCTGCCAGAACGAATCGATCGAGGAATCGAACGCCGAACTGGCCCGCGACCTGCGCCTGCTGGTGCGCGAACGGCTGACGCAGGGCGAGAGTGACGATCAGGTGCGGGCCTTCGTGGTGCAGCGCTATGGCGATTTCGTGCTGCTGAAGCCGCCGGTGAAGCCGTCCACCTGGATTCTCTGGTATGGGCCGGCGGGCATCCTGCTGCTGGGCGGCATCGGCGTGCTGCTCTATCTGCGCGGGCGTCGCAAGGCGGCCGCCGCGGCGCCGCGCGAGGCGGTTCCGCTCGATGCCGAGGAGCAACGCCGGCTGGCAACGCTGATGGCCGAGGGTGACCCGAAATGATGGTCTGGCCGAAATGATGATGTGGATCGTCATAGCGCTGATGACGGCCGCGACCGTCGCGGCGCTGGCCTGGCCGCTGCTGCGTTCTTCGGGGAGTGCCGCCGACCGCCGCGATTACGGGCTGACCGTCTATCGTGCGCAGTTGAAGGAGATCGAGCGCGATCTGGCCTCCGGCGTGCTGAGCGCGGATCAGGCGGCGGCGGCGCGTGTCGAAATCCAGCGCCGCATGCTGGCCGAGGACCGGCAGCAGGGCGCCACCGGCCAGGCCGGCGTGCCGCCGCATTACCGCGCCTTCGCGCTGGCGGTCGCCGCCGGCATCGTGCCGCTGGGTGCCATCCTGATCTATCTGACGCTGGGCCGCCCCGGCGCGCCGGACATGCCGCTGGCCTCCCGCCAGGCGGAAATTCAGGCGATCGCGGAAGGCAGCGCCGCGCTGACCGGCGAGGTCGAGGCGTTGCGCGGGCGACTTGCGGATAATCCCGCCGACCGGGAATCCTGGCTGCGGCTGGGTGACGTGCTGCGCCAGATGGAACGTTTCGAGGAGAGTGCGGAGGCATACCGCCGCGCTGCCCATCTGGAGGCCGATCCGGAGAGTTTCGGCCTCTATGCAGAGATGCTGGTTCTGGCGCAGCAAGGTACCGTTCCGGTCGAGGCGCGCAGCGTGTTCGAGCATGTGCTGGCATCAAGCCCGGGCGATCCGCGGTCGCTCTATTATCTGGGGCTGGCAGCGGAGCAGGCGGGCCAGCCGCGCGCGGCCCTGGAACGGTGGGTCAGGCTGCAGGCGATTTCCCCGCCAGATGCGCCCTGGATGGGCATGCTGACAGCGCGGATGGAATCGCTGGCGGCGGAGAATGGCATCGCCCTGGCACCGCTGCGGGAGGCGGCGCGGCAGGAGATGGGCCAGGGGGCGTCCCGGGGGGCGTCCCGGGGGGCTGCTGAAGCGCCGGCACGCGGGCCTGGCCGTGCCGATATCGAGGCGGCGCAGCAGATGAGTGCCGAGGAGCGCGCGGCCTTCGTGCAAAGCATGGTGGACCGGCTGGCCGACCGGCTGAAGGAACAGCCACAGGATGAGGAAGGCTGGCTGCGGCTGGCCCGCGCCTATGGCGTGCAGGGCGAGCCGGAAAAGGCGCTGGCGGCCTATGAGGAGGCACTGCTCCATCTGCCTGACAGCGTGCCGCTGCTGACCGGCTATGCAACGACGCTGTTCCCGCCCGGTACGCCCGAGGCGGAGATGCCGGAAGCCTTCATGGCGGTGATGCGCCGGCTCCATGCGTTGGATGAGACCAACCCGCAGGCGCTGTTCTTCCTGGGCAACGAGGCCGCGCGGAAGGGCGATACCGCAACCGCACGCCGCCTGTGGGGGCAGCTGCGCGCGCTGGCACCCGAGGATTCGCCGCTGCGGGAACAGATCGACCGCCGCATCGAGGCGCTGCCGAACTGACCCTGCCGCTTGCCGCTGCTGCCGGGCTCTGCGAGACTTCCCGAAAATATAAGAAGTTCGGGAGGATTCATGAATCTGGCAGGCATGCTGATGCGCGCGGCGCATCGGCTGGGCGACCATCCGGCGCTGGCGCATGGGCCACGCACGGTGATGGGCTTCCGCGATCTGGCGCGGTCCGTTGCCTGTGTGGCCGGTGCCTTGCAGGCGATTGGGCTGAAGCCCGGCGACCGGGTCGCGCTGGCGATGAAGAACTGCCCGGACTATGTGACGCTGCTCTACGGCATCTGGCATGCCGGTCTTGCCGCCGTGCCGATCAACGGCAAGCTGCATGCCCGCGAGTTCCAGTACATCCTCGAGCATAGCGGCGCGCGGCTGTGCTTCGTGACCTCCGACCTGGAGCCGGTGATCGCCGGGCTGGCGGGCGAGCTGCCGGCGCTGGAGCGCATCGTCTGCGCCGGTACGCCTGACCACCGTCGGATGCTGCAGGCCGATCCTGCCCCGATGGCGGCGGTGGGAGACGATGACCTCGCCTGGCTGTTCTACACCAGCGGCACCACCGGCCGGCCCAAGGGCGCGATGCTGAGCCACCGCAATCTGCGCGCCATGAGCCTCAGCTATTTCGTCGATATCGATGCCATCGCGCCGGGCGATTCCATCCTGCACGCGGCCCCTCTGTCGCACGGCTCTGGCCTCTACATGCTGCCGCACATGATGATGGGGGCGACGCAGGTGATCCCCGAGTCGGGCGGTTTCGACCCGTCGGAGATGGCGGACCTCATCCCGCACCACAAGGGGCTGACCTTCTTTGCCGCACCGACCATGGTGAAGCGTTTCGTGAATCATCCGGGCATCGGCGGGGCGGACCTCGGTAATCTGAAGACCATCGTCTATGGCGGCGCGCCGATGTATGTGGCCGACCTGAAACAGGCGCTCAATGTGCTGGGCAACAAGCTGGCGCAGCTTTACGGGCAGGGCGAAAGTCCGATGACGATCACCGGCATGACCAAGGCGCAATATGCAATGCGCGATCATCCGCGCTGGGAGCAGCGCATCGCCTCGGCCGGGCAGGCGCAGAGCGTGGTCGAGGTGCGCGTGGTCGATGCGCAGGACAAGCCGCTGCCGCCGGGCGAAGTGGGGGAGATCATCTGCCGCGGCGATTCCGTCATGCTGGGCTACTGGAATAACCCGGAGGCGACAGCGAAGACGCTGGCCGGCGGCTGGCTGCATACCGGCGACATGGGCTCGTTCGACGAGGACGGCTATCTCAGCCTGCATGACCGCTCCAAGGACGTTATCATCTCTGGCGGATCCAACATCTATCCGCGCGAGGTGGAGGAGGTGCTGCTGACCCACCCACAGGTGGCCGAGGTCTCGGTGGTGGGCGCGCCGCATGCCGACTGGGGCGAGGAGGTGGTGGCCTTCGTCGTGGCGCGCGAGGGCGGCCCCGGTCACCGCGTGCCGGAGGCCGAGCTGGATGCGCTGTGCCTGGACAACATCGCCCGCTTCAAACGGCCGAAGCGCTACCGCTTCATTGCGGCGCTGCCGAAGAACAATTACGGCAAGATCCTGAAGACCGAGTTGCGCGCCCTGCTGGAAAAGGAGGGGGTGTGAGTGGGGGGCATTAGGCATTCTCCCTTGTCATGCCCGGACTTGATCCGGGCATCCAGGGGCGGTGCCCTGCCTTTGTCCTTCGGGACTGTTGCCCTGGATTGCCGGGTCAAGCCCGGCGATGACAGACCATAACAAGAACCACAAACAGGGAGGAAACCATGGCCGGCAGGCTGAAGGACAAGGTGGCCATCGTCACCGGGGCAGGCTCCATCGGGCCGGGCTGGGGCAATGGCAAGGCGGCGGCGGCGCTGTTCGCCCGCGAGGGCGCGAAAGTCTTCGCCATCGACCGCAACAGCCAGGCGGTGGAGGAAACCCGCGCTATCGTCGCGGCGGAGGGAGGCACCATCGCCGCCCATACCTGCGACGTGACCGACAGCGCGCAGGTGAAGGCGATGGTGGATGCTTGCATGGACCGGTTCGGGCACATCGACATATTGCACAACAATGTCGGCATCATGGGGCTGGGCGGCCCGGTTGAGCTGGACGAGGCGGAGTGGGACAAGGTGCTGCAGGTGAACCTCACCTCCATGTACCTGACCTGCCGGCATGTGCTTCCGGTGATGGAACGCCAGGGCGGCGGCGCCATCGTGAATATCGGCTCGATCGCCGGCAACCGCTGGCTGGGCGTGCCCTATATCGTCTATTCCACGACCAAGGGTGCCATCGTGCCGTTTACCCGGTCGGTGGCGCTGCAATATGCGGCGAAGGGCATCCGCGCCAACACCATCCTGCCCGGCCTGATGAACACGCCGATGGTGCGCGAGGGGCTGACCGGCGCCTATGGCAAGGAAGGCGACGTCGATGCGATGATCCGCGCCCGCGATGCGCAATGCCCGATGGGTCGAATGGGCGATGCCTGGGATGTGGCGCATGCCGCGCTGTTCCTGGCCTCCGACGAGGCGCGCTACATCACCGGCACGGAACTGGTGGTGGATGGCGGCCTCACCGCGACATGCGTGTGAGGCCGGCTTTTATCAATCGTCGGCCTGTCCCGGTTTGGTGAGGAGCGCCGACCGCCGGACGAACAGCCGGAACACCAGCGGCGCCAGCAGCACCACCACAATGATGCGCAATATGTGGTGGCTGGAGACGAAGGCAGTGTCGCCGCCGACGGCCAGTGCCACCAGGCTCATCTCGGCGAGGCCGCCGGGCGAGAAGGCCAGCACGATATCCAGTGTCGGCAGGTCTGTCAGCAGATGCAGGCCGACCGAGAAGATCAGCGTGACCGCCAGCAGGATCGCGGTCGAGATCATGGTGACACCGACGGTGCGGCGCACCAGCGCGACCTTTGTGCCGGCGAAGCGGCAGCCGATGGCGCTGCCGATCACCACCTGGGCGACGGTCACCAGCTCGAAGGGCGGCGCGTGCGATGTCAGCCCGGCCAGGTGAATGGCGGCGCTGCACAGCATCGGCCCGACCAGCAGCGAGGCCGGCAGCCGCGCCAGCTTGGCGAGGAAGGCGCCGATGACCGCGCACAGGCCGAGCAGCATCAGGTCATAGTACGGCATATCCAGGATCGAGATGCCGGTCACGCCGCGCGGCGGCGGCTCATAGCCCAGGAAATAGCGGAAGAACAGCGGCACGGTCAGCACCACCAGCAGGATGCGCGCGCCATGCGTCAGCGAGATGATGCGCTCGTCGCCGCCCATCGCCGTGCCCATCATGATCATTTCCGACAGGCCGCCGGGCGAGGCGGCGAAATAGGCGGTCGCCTGGTCGTAGCCGCTGAACCGCCGGTAATAGAGATAGACCAGCCAGCCGGCGAGGCTGACATAGGCGACGATGCCAACGGCGCTGACGATCCATTGTCCCAGCTGGTCGATGATGTCGGGCCGGAAGGCGCTGCCCAGCATGACGCCGAGGATGGCAAGGAAGGTGGTGCGCAGCTTCATCGCCATGCGGATCGGCACACCGGCGATGGCGGCGGCAGTGGTGAACACCATCGCCCCCATCATCCAGGCCAGCGGCAGGCGCAGCTGCAGGAAGATGTAGCCGCCGATGGCGCCGATGGTGAGCGCCAGGGCAATCTGCCACAGCTTCGCCGGTCCCTTGCCGCCTATGGCATCTTTTGGGCTGCCGCTGCCGTCCTTTGGCGCCGCCTCAGTCAAGGAAGCGCCCCAGCCGGACGGCGGTCTGGCCCTTGGTCAGCCGCCGCGACGGCATGATCAGCACGCAACGGTCGTGCGGCGTATAGACCGGCTCATCGCCGTCATGGCCGAGCAGCGAGCCCTTCTTCTCGATCACTTCCAGCCCCTTATAGTCCGCGGCGAAACGGAAGCTGTCGCTCTTCACCGTGACCGGGTCGGTGACCTGGATCACCTGCTGCGGTGGCAGGGTCTGCGTGGAGAGGTGGCTGTCCATCGTCTCCCGGTCGATCATGCCGTAATGGCCGAGGAAGCGCAGCGCATTGTCGAGGGCGACGGTCTCACTGGATTTTTCCCAGTGCTGACCGCACTCGATCAGCAGCGCATTGCGCGGATCGGCGGGATCGGCGAAGAAGCGGTAGTCGCGCAGCCGCTTGCCGGCGGCATGGCCCTTGTCAGACACCACGATTTCCGGGTGCTTCAGCGCGCGGGCCAGCGCGATCCCCTTCTCCAGCGGGCCGCACAGCATCAGCGGCGCGGTCGGGTGCTGCATCGAATGGATGTCGAGCAGATAGTCCACGCTGTCGATCAGCGGCCGCATCTGCCGGGCGCGGCGCAGCTCGACGCTGTCGCGCGGGCCGTCGAGGACTTCCTCCGACCAGAGCCGGTTGAAATCCTCCTCGACGAAGCGCGAGGCGGTGGGGTTGGCCGGATCGAAGCTGAGATAGGCCTCCACATTGGCGAAGCTGAGCGTCAGCTTGCCGTGCAGCGGGCGGATGTCGTTGCGGAACAGGTAATCGACGGCGATGGCGCCGCACAGCTCGTTGCCGTGGGTGACGGCGTTCACCATGACATGCGGGCCGGGCTTGCCGCTGTCGAAAGTGGTGGCATAGTCGATGCCGGTATTGCCGGCCCGGTAGGGGGCGATGTCGGGTGCGCTGAGATCGACCCTGTATTCTGCGGTGCTCACGATTTACGCCGTCCGTGCTGCGGAATGGGGCTGCGGAATGGGTCTGACGAAATTAGGCGCGTTCGGCGGTTTCATCCAGAGTCTTGCGCGTATGACAGGACTGCACGGAACGGGACAGCCCGGAACTGGCGCTGCGGTCAGAAGCCGTGCCAGCCCTGCAGCGACCGGCTGATCGCCGTCGCCGCCTGCTGCACGATGGGTGACAGTTTCTCGCGCGCATCATCCATCGTCCAATAGGCCGTCGAGGTGGTGATGCCCAGCGCGGCGATGGGTTTGCGGTCGCCATCGAGGATCGGCGCGGCAACGGCCAGTTCGCCGAGATCGGCTTCTTCCTCGACACCGGCGAAACCGTCCTGCCGGATGCGGTCCAGCTCCGCTTCCAGGGCTGCGCGGTCGGTGATGGTGTGTGAGGTCAGCCTGACGAAGTCGGTGCGGTCCAGGATGGCGGCGCGCTCCTCCGGCGGCAGCCAGGCCAGCATGGCCCGGCCGGTGGACACGCAGAAGGCCGGCATACGGCGGCCGATGGCGGTGTTGGAATTGATGCGCCGCTGGCTCGGCATGCGGATCGCGACCACCGCGTCGGTATCGTCCATGACCGAGACATTCACCGTCTCCTGCCACTCGTCGCGCACCGAAATGACGATGGGGATGGCGACATCGTAGAGCGGGTTCGCGCGCAGGTAGGAATAGGCGAAGTTCAGCATGCGCGGCCCCAGGCGGTAGCGCCGCGTCTTCTCATCCTTCTTCAGATAGCCAAGCTGGGTCAGCGTGTGGGTGAAGCGCTGGGCGGCGCTGGTGTTCAGGCCGGTACGCTGGGCGATCTCGCGCAGCCCCAGCGCGTCCCAGTCGCTGCCGAAAGCCTGCAGGACCGCGAGCCCCTTGCCGAGTGAGTTCACGAACAGCGGATCGTTGCGCTCTTCCTCCCGCCGTTGCGCGTCAGCGGTAAATTCTGGCGCTTCCGTATGCGTCTGCAAGGGCGTCTCCAGGGGCGTCTCCAAGGGCTTCCGGCGCATCGGCTTTACCTTTCTGGCGAGGGCCTTTCATGGCAGGCTGGAAGGCGCGTTGACAAAGCTGTAGGCTTGTCACACGATCACCGTCGTTCGTCACAATTTTATCGCATTCCGATAGCTTTGTCACTAATAGCGATTGGACCTAACGGAATGTCGAGTGGCGGACATTGGAGGCTAGTCAGGGTTCAGAACAAATAGGAGGGTCCTTAATGAGACCTTTGATGTACACAGTCGCCGGCATGTTTACGGCGCTATCGGTCTTGGCCGCGCCGTCATCGGCAGCCGAGCTGAAGATCGCTCTTTCGACGGAACCGACATCGATCGATCCGCACTATCACAATCTGTCGCCGAACAATGCGTTGGCGACGCATATCTTCGGGGCACTGATCGAGCAGGACGAGACCCAGCAGCTGAAGCCGGGTCTGGCGCTGTCCTGGAAGCCGATCAACGACACCACCTGGGAATTCAAGCTGCGTCAGGGCGTGAAGTTCCATGACGGCTCGCCCTTCACGGCCGAGGATGTCGCCTTCACCATGAAGCGTGCCGGCAATGTGCCGGACAGCCCGTCCAGCTTCGGCATCTATACGAAGCCGATCAAGGAAGTGAAGGTCGTGGACCCGCATACGGTCCATTTCATCACCGAGAAGCCCTATCCGCTGATGCCGAACGACGTCAGCACCGTGCGCATCGTCAGCAAGAAGCACGGCGAGGGTGCCACCACCTCGGACTACAACAGCGGCAAGGCCGCCATTGGCGCCGGTCCGTACAAGCTGGTCAGCTTCACGCCGGGCCAGGCCATCGAACTGGAAGCGAACCCCAATTACTGGGGCGACAAGCCGACCTTCGACAAGGTGACTTTCCGGCCGGTGACCAACGCGGCCTCGCGCGTCGCGGCGCTGCTGTCGGGTGACGTCGATCTGGTCGATGGCGTGCCGACGGCCGACATCGCGCAGCTGAAGAAGAACGAGAATGTCGTCATCTCGAACGCCGTCTCGAATCGCGTCATCTATCTGCACATCGACAGCGACCGTGACGTCACCCCGCATGTGACGGGCAAGGACGGCAAGGAGATCAAGAACCCGTTCAAGGACGTGCGCGTCCGCCGGGCGATCTCCATGGCGATCAACCGTCAGGCCATCGTCGATCGGGTGATGGAAGGCGTCGCCATTCCGGCCGGCCAGCTGCTGCCGAAGGGTTTCTTCGGTGTCAGCCCGAACATCCAGGTGCCGACCTACAACCCCCAGGGTGCCAAGAAGCTGCTGGCCGAGGCCGGCTATCCGGACGGCTTCAAGCTGACTATCCATGGCCCGAACGACCGCTACATCAATGATGCGCAGATCGTTCAGGCGGTGGCGCAGATGCTGAGCCGTATCGGCATCGATGCGGCGGTCGATACCATGCCGCGCTCGACCTTCTTCGGCCGCGCTTCCAAGCTGGAATTCAGCCTGCTGCTGGTTGGCTGGGGCTCCGGCACCGGTGAGGCCTCCTCGCCGCTGAAGTCGCTGCTGGCGACCTATAACAAGGAAACCGGCATGGGCCCGTCCAACCGTGGCCGCTACTCGAACAAGGAGTTCGACGAGACCCTCGCCAAGGCGCTGGTCACCGTCGATGATGCCGCGCGCGAGAAGCTGCTGCAGAAGGCGACCGAGATCGCAATGGCCGATGTCGGGCTGATCCCGCTGCACTATGAGGTGTCCACCTGGGCGACCCGGAAGGGCCTGACCTATGTTGGCCGTTCCGACCAGGGCACCCTCGCCACCTATGTGAAGATGGGCAACTAAAGCCCTGTACTCGCCGATGGGGGAGGGGCCTGCGGCCCTTCCCCCGCTGGCTTGATGGACGCAGGCATGAAGCCTGCACTGTTTTTACCCAGGTCACGCGCGCCGCAAGGGAGCTGCCCAAGGCATGAGCGTCTTCATTCTGCGACGGCTGATGCAGAGCGTCCTGCTGATCGCCGTCATGACGGTGATCGTCTTCGCCGGGGTCTATGCCATTGGCAACCCCATCGACATTCTGATTTCCGCCGATGCCTCCCAGGAAGAATATGACCGCGCGGTTCGCGCGCTGGGCCTCGACCGGCCCTTGTGGGAGCAGTATTTCGTCTTCCTCGGCAATCTGCTGCAGGGCGACCTCGGCAAATCCTTCGTCTTCAACGAGCCGGCGCTGAGCCTGGTGTTCGCGCGCCTTCCGGCGACGCTTGAACTGGCCTTTGCCGCGATGCTGCTGTCGATCACGGTCGGCATTCCGCTCGGCATGTGGGCCGGTCTGCGGCCCGAGAGCGTTGCCGGCCGGTCGATCATGGCCGGCTCGATCCTCGGCTTCTCCCTGCCGAATTTCTGGCAGGGGCTAATGCTGATCATGATCTTCGCGGTGTTCCTGCAATGGCTGCCCGCCGGCGGCCGTGGGGAGACCGCCAGCTTCCTCGGCATGGAATCCACGCTGTTCTCGCTGGAGGGTTGGAGCCATCTGCTGCTGCCAGCCCTCAACCTGGCGCTGTTCAAGATGTCGCTGGTGATCCGCCTGACCCGTGCGGGCATGCGCGAGACGCTGCTGCTGGACTATGTGAAATTCGCGCGTGCCAAGGGCCTGTCCACCGGGCGGGTCATCTTCGTGCATGTGCTGAAGAACATCCTGATCCCGCTGGTCACTGTCATCGGCCTGGAGCTGGGCTCGGTCATCGCCTTCGCGGTCGTCACCGAGACGATCTTCGCCTGGCCCGGCATCGGCAAGCTGATCATCGATTCGATCTTCGTGCTCGACCGGCCGGTGATCGTCTCCTACCTGATCGTCATCGTGCTGATGTTCATCACCATCAATCTGGTGGTCGATATCCTCTATTCGATCCTCGATCCCCGCGTTCGCCTGTCGGATATGAAATCATGAGCGCCGAGTCGACCGACATCATTGCCGGTGCACCCGGCCCCGAACTGGTTCCGGAGGCTGCCAAGGCCAAGGCGATCCCGCCCTGGCGCCGGCTGTTCTCCAGCTTCTGCGAGAGCAAGCTGGCGGTCGTCGGCCTGATCACGCTGGTCGCGATTATCCTTGTCGCGCTGTTCGCGCCCTGGATATCGCCGCAGGATCCGTTCGACCTGTCACAGATCGACATCATGGATTCGAAGATGCCGCCGGGCTCGGAAAGCTATACCGGTCAGGTGTACTGGCTGGGCACGGACGGGCAGGGCCGCGACATGCTGAGCGGCATCTTCTACGGCCTGCGCATCAGCCTGACCGTCGGCATTCTCAGCGGCTTCTTCGCGCTTATCATCGGCACCTCGCTGGGCCTGACGGCGGCCTATTTCGGCGGCAAGATCGAAACGCTGATCATGCGCATCGTCGATCTGCAGCTCAGCTTCCCGGCCATTCTGGTAGCGCTGATGCTGCTGGCGATCCTGGGGCGCGGCGTCGATAAGGTGATCCTGGCGCTGATCATTGTGCAGTGGGCCTATTACGCCCGCACCGCGCGCAGCGCGGCACTGGTGGAACGCCGCAAGGAATATATCGAATCGGCGCGCAGCCTGGCGCTGTCCACGCCGCGCATCATCTTCCGGCACCTGCTGCCAAACTGCCTGCCACCGGTCATCGTCATCGGCACGGTGCAGGTGGCGAACGCGATTGCGCTGGAAGCCACACTCAGCTTCCTCGGCATCGGCCTGCCGGTCACCGAGCCGTCGCTGGGCCTGCTGATCTCCAACGGCTTCAACTATCTGTTGTCGGGCCGCTACTGGATCAGCTTCTTCCCCGGCGTGGCGTTGCTTGTCACCATTGTCGCCATCAACCTGGTCGGCGACCAGCTTCGCGACATTCTCAACCCGAGGCTTCAGCGATGACCGAGTCGGTTCTGAAGGTCGAAAACCTGCAAACCCACTTCTTCACCAAGGCGGGCGTGGTCAAGTCGGTGGACGATGTGTCCTTCGAGATCGGCCGCGGCAAGGTCATGGGGCTGGTGGGTGAAAGCGGCTCCGGCAAGTCGGTCTCCGGCTTCTCGATCATGGGGCTGGTCGATCCGCCCGGCCGCGTGGTCAGCGGGCGCATCCTCTATCGCGGGCGCAACCTTGTCGGCCTGCCGGAAGCCGAGATGCGCAAGATCCGCGGGCGCCACATCGCGATGATCTTCCAGGATCCGATGATGACGCTGAACCCGGTGCTGCGCATCGACACGCAGATGATCGAGACCATCCTGGCGCATGAGGATGTGGACCGGGAGACCGCCCGGCAGCGTTCCCGCGATGCGCTGGGGCAGGTTGGCATCCCCTCGCCGGACGAGCGGCTGCAGGCCTACCCGCATCAGTTCTCCGGCGGCATGCGCCAGCGTGTGGCGATTGCCATCGCGCTGCTGAACAAGCCGGACCTGATCATCGCGGACGAGCCGACGACGGCGCTGGACGTGACGATCCAGGCGCAGATTCTCTATGAGATGCAGAAGCTGGTGCGCGAGCAGGATATGGGGCTGCTGTGGGTTACCCATGATCTGTCCGTGGTTGCCGGCCTGGCCGACGAGCTGTGCGTCATGTATGCCGGCCGTATCGTCGAGCGCGGCGCGGTGGACGATGTTATAGAGACATCGGTGCATCCCTATACCCGCGGGCTGATCGGCTCGGTGCCGTCGCGCAACCCGCGCGGCCAGCCGCTCCGACAGATTCCCGGCATGGCGCCGCCGCCCTTCGCCCTGCCGCAGGGCTGCCCGTTCCGGCCACGCTGCCCGCGCGCCGACGATGCCTGTCTCGCGGTGCCCGAGATGGTCGAACATATGCCCGGGCGTTTCGCCCGTTGCCAGCACCCGCATCTGGAGGACGCGGCATGACCGCCGAAGCCCCCATCATCGAACTGACGGATGTTAGCAAGCGCTTCACGAAGCGCCTGGACATAGCAGCCAAGATCGTGAACCGGCTGGGCGGCAGCATGCGCGAGGAGGTGGTGCATGCGGTCGATCGCGTCAACCTGTCGGTAAAGCAGGGCGAAGTGGTTGGCCTGGTCGGCGAATCCGGCTGCGGCAAGTCCACGCTGGGCCGGGTCGTGGCGGGTATCCACGATGCCACCGAGGGAAAAGTCTTCTATCGCGGGCAGGAGGTGAACGGCCTGAGCGCTGCAGAGGCGAAGAGCGTCCAGCTGAAGGTGCAGATGATCTTCCAGGACCCGATGAGCTCGCTCAATCCGCGCCTGCGGGTGGAGGAGATCGTCGGCGAGGCGCCCAGGGTGCACGGCATCGTTCCGCGCAAGGAGATGGGCGGCTTTATCGACGATCTGCTGCTGCGCGTCGGCCTCGACCCCAGCTACAAGAAGCGCTATCCGCATCAGTTCTCCGGCGGTCAGCGTCAGCGCATCGGTATCGCCCGCGCGCTGGCGGTGAACCCGGAATTCCTGGTGTGCGACGAGGCTGTGGCCGCACTCGACGTGTCGATCCAGGCGCAGGTGCTGAACCTGTTCATGAAGCTGCGCGAGGAATTCGACCTCACCTACCTGTTCATCAGCCATGATCTGGGCGTGGTCGAGCATCTGAGCGACCGCGTGGTCATCATGTATCTCGGCCGGGTGGTGGAGAGCGCGCCGACAGACGATCTGTTCAAGGCGCCAAACCATCCCTACACCCAGGCACTGCTGGCCGAGGTGCCGAGGCTGGAGCCGGGGCGCCGTATCTTCGAGCCGATCAAGGGCGAGATTCCCTCACCGCTGGATCCGCCGCCGGGCTGTCACTTCCATCCGCGCTGCCCGCATGCCCATGCGCGTTGCAAGGCGGAGGTGCCGGTGCTGAAGGAAATCGCCCCCAACCGCTTCTCCGCCTGTCATCTGAACGACCAGCAATAGAGCCGGGAGGCCCTGATGTTCCGACCCGACGCCGCGATTGCGGCCCTGCTGGAGGCGCGGCGCAGCCGCACGCGGCTGACGGCGCTGCCGGAGGGGGCACGACCCGGCTCGGTGGCCGATTCCTATGCGGTTCAGGACGGTGTGACGCAGGCGCTGGGGCCGGTGGGTGCATGGAAGATCGGCGCGAAATCGCCGGCCGATAATCCGCTGTCAGCCCCGATCCAGCAGGGCGATGTGATCGATAGTGGGGCGAGCCTGCCGCGCGACCGGTTCAACATCGTCATCATCGAGGCGGAGGTCGCTTTCCGCTTCGGCCGTGACCTGCCGGCATCTGGCGCACCCTATGACGATGCGGCGATCCTGGCAGCCATCGAGAGCGCGCATCCGGCCATCGAGATCGTCGATAGCCGCTTCGCCGACATCGAGAATCTCGACCCGCTCAGCAAGCTGGCCGACTTCCAGCTCAATGGCGGGCTGGTTGTGGGGGTGGCGCTGCGCGACTGGCAGGGGCTGGACCTGAAGGGCATCACCGCCAGCGTCACCATCGACGGCAAGACCGTGATCGAGAAGACCGGCGGCAACCCGGCGGGCGATCCGCGCTGGCTGGCGCTCTGGGCGGCCAACAATTTGATTGCGCGCGGCCATACGATCCGCGCCGGGCAGGTGGTCACCACCGGCTCCTATGTCGGCATGCTGCCGGCACCGCAGGGCGGCGAGATTGTCGCCACCCTGTCAGGCGTCGGCAGCGTTTCCGTCAAGATCAGCTAGTTATTCGGCGGCCTCATTCCGCCGCCTGGCGGGTACTGGCCAGAAGCGCGCCGCGGAGCGCCTCGCCCAGCCGCTTCGCGGAAGCCGGGTTCTGACCGGTGATGAGGTTGCCGTCGCGCACCACATGCGTCTCGAACAGTCCGGCATTCTCGAATTCCGCGCCCAGTTCCCTGAGCTTTGTTTCCAGCAGGAACGGGACGACGTCCTCCAGCTCCACCTTGCGCTCCTCGGCATCGGTGAAGGCGTTCACGCGGCGGCCTTTCACCACCGGCGTACCGTCCGGACGCTTGGCCTCGACGAGGCCCGCCGGGCCATGGCAGACGGCGGCAACCGGCTTGCCGGCGGCATCAAGCTCACCGACCAGCTTGGCCAGCGCCGTATCCTTCGGCAGATCCCACATGGTGCCGTGGCCGCCCGGCAGATAGATGCCGGAAACCTCGTCCGCCTTGATCGAATCCGTGCGGGCGGTGCTCTTCAGCGCCTGCATGGCCTTCTCGTCATCCAGGAAGCGGTCGACGGAATTGACGTTTTCGCCGTGCGGCTTCAGCGAACCGGGATCGGCTTTCACCTCGCCGCCGGCGGGCGAGGCAAAGATCACCTCAAAGCCCGCATCGCGCAGGATGTAGTAGGGGGTGCTCAGCTCCTCGAAATGGAAGCCGGTCTGCCGCCCGGTATCGCCGAGTTCGGTATGGCCGGTGACGACGAACAGGAAGGGATTGGTCATGGGAAACCTCCTTGGGGTTCCGGAAACATGACTCCCAGATAAGAGGCTTCGCCGCGATTGTAAGGGGTGGGCGTCAGCTTGTCGCGGTGGCGATTGCCGCACCGCTGGCCAGCATGGCGGCGATTTCCGCGTCGCTGTAGCCGGCCTCGCGCAGCACTTCGGCGGTGTGTTCGCCATAGACCGGGGCACCCGATTGCGGTCCGCCCGGCGTTCCGGAAAAGGCGATGGGCAGGCCGATGGTCTTTACCGGACCCAGTGTCGAATGTTCGACCTCGGTGATGACGCCGCGCGCCAGCGCCTGCGGGTCGCGGTGCATTTCCGGAATGGTCAGGACCGGGCCGGCGGGCAGGCCGACAGCTTCCAGCCGGGCGAGCCAGTCGGATGTGGTGCGGGTCTGGAAGATCGGGTTCAGGATCTCGACCAGTGCCGGCAGGTTGGTCATCCGGCTGGCATTGCTGGAAAACCGCGGATCGTTGTTCAGCTGCGGCGCCTCAATGGCCTTCAGCAGGCGCTCCCAGTTAGCCTGGTTGGCGGCGCCGATATTGATCCAGCCATCCTGCGTCGGGAAGGCCTGGTAGGGCGCGTTCAGCGGATGGGCGGAGCCGATCGGTTGCGGCGTCTCGCCCGTGGCGAAGCAGATCGCCGATTGCCAGTAGGTGTGCACGATGCCGGCCTCGAACAGCGAGGTATCGACCTTCTGGCCTTCGCCGGTCTTCAGCCGGCTGGTATAGGCGGCCAGCACGCCCATCGCGGCGATGATGCCCGCCGTGATGTCGGTGACCGGCGCGCCGACCTTCACCGGCGGGCGGCCCTCGCCCTCCCCGGTGATGCTCATCAGGCCGCTCATGCCCTGGGCGATCAGGTCGAAGCCGCCACGATCCGCATAGGGGCCGGTGCGGCCGAAGCCGGAAATCTCGCAATAGATCAGGCCGGGATTGATCTTGCGCAGCTCCTCATAACCGAGGCCCAGCTTCTCCATCGTGCCCATGCGGTAATTCTCGATCACCACATCGGCGCCCTCCAGCAGCCGGCGCACCGCCTGCTTGCCGGCCTCGGTCTTCAGGTCGAGGGCGATGCCCCGCTTGTTGCGGTTCATCATCATATAGGCGGCGGGCTGATCCTCGATCAGCGGGGGCACGAAGCGGCGCGCATCGTCGCCGCCCGGCACCTTCTCCACCTTCACCACATCGGCGCCCATATCGGCCAGCATCAGGCCGCAGACCGGCC
Source organism: Oceanibaculum nanhaiense (assembly GCF_002148795.1). NCBI lineage: Bacteria > Pseudomonadati > Pseudomonadota > Alphaproteobacteria > Rhodospirillales > Oceanibaculaceae > Oceanibaculum > Oceanibaculum nanhaiense. The sequence continues at coordinate 94,396 of NZ_MPOB01000004.1, forward strand.
CGGCCATGATGTGCGCCAGTTCGATGACTTTCAGGCCGGAAAGCGGCCCCTTTTGCCGTGCGGGCATGATTTCCTAATCACTCACTCTCAACGGTAGAACAGTTCGACCAGCGCCATCGGCACGGCCGGCACATAGGTTACAAGCATCAGCACGGCGAACAGAACCCCGATGAAGGGCAGGTTGACCCGCGTCACCGCCCACATATCCGCTTTGGCGATGGAGCAGGAGGTCATCAGCACACTGGCGACCGGCGGGGTCTGCTGGCCGATGCCGAGATTCAGCGTGACCACCAGGCCGAAATGCACCGGGTCGATGCCGACCGCATTCACCAGCGGCATGACGATGGGCACCACCAGGATGATCGCCGCAGCCGAGTGCAGGAACAGGCCGATCACCAGGAAGAACACGTTCAGGATCGCCAGCACCGCGTATTTGTCGCTGGTGATGGAGGACAGCCAGAGTGCCAGCTTCTGCGGAATCTGCTGTTCGGTCAGATAGACGCCGAGCAGGGCGGAGGTCGCCACCAGCAGCATGACCACGGCGGTCTGGATCGCGCCTTCCATCATCGAGTTGTAGAGATGGGTCAGGTCCAGTTCGCGATAGATCACGCCGCCGATGAACAGCGCGGCCACCACGGCGAGGCCGGCGCCCTCGGTTGCCGTGACCCAGCCGCCGAAGATGCCGCCCAGGATGATCAGCGGCAACAGGAAGGCCCAGGCGGCTTCCTTGAAGGTCTCCTTCAGGCGGGCCAGGCTGAACACTTCCTCGACCGGATAGTTGTAGCGGCGGGCATACCAGTAGGCCAAACCCATCATGCCGCCGCCGCCCAGGATGCCGGGCACGATGCCGGCGACGAAGATCTGCACCACCGAGGCATCCGCCATGACGGCGTAGAGGATCATCGGGATCGAGGGCGGGATGATGACCGCCAGCGTCGCCGAGGAGGAGGTGATGGCGGCCGCGAATTCCTTCGGGTAGCCCTTCTTCTTCATCGCCGGGATCAGGATCGAGCCCATCGCCGCGACATCCGCCACGGCGGAGCCGGAGATTTCCGCGAAGAACATTGAGGTGCCGATATTCACCATCGCCAGGCCGCCCTTCACGAAGCCGAACAGCGCCGAGGCGAAGGCGATCAGCCGGCGTGACAGGCTGGAGGAATTCATGATGGCGCCGGCCAGGATGAACAGCGGGATTGCCAGCAGCGGGAAGCTGGTGGCGCCGTTGAACAGCACCAGCGCCGCGTTCAGCATCGATTCCATGCCCGACGAGTAGATCATCGCCGCCATGGCGACGATGCCGAGCGAGATTGCAATGGGAACGTTCAGCAGGATGAGGGCGACCAGCGCCACGAACATGACCGCGACGATCATCGCAGCGCCTCCTCAAGCTGCTTTTGCTCGTGATCGAGAATGCCCCCGCCGCGCGCCTGCGCCAGCACTTCGGGCAGGCTGAACAGCTGCGCCAGGATGAACAGCACACTGCCGATCGGGATGACCGACTGGGTGAGGGTGGTGGTGACGTTCGGCAGGCTAACCAGCGTGTCGCCCTGCAGGATCTGCAGCACCTCCCAGCCGAACCAGCCGAGGATGGCGAAGAAGCCGATGACGCAGGCCTCGGCGAACAGCACTGCAGCCACACGCATCTGCGGCGCCATTGCATTCACCAGACCGGGAAAGCCGATATGGGCGCGCTTCAGGGCGGCCAGCGAGGCGCCGTAATAGGTCAGCCAGGCCAGCATGATCGAGGCGACCTCGTCGTACCAGACCAGCGACCAGCCCATTTTCCGGTAGGTGACGCCCATGATGATGATCACCGTCAGGCTGGCGAGCAGGAAGATGACGAAAGCCGTCAGGGTCTTTTCGAAAACGGTCCTCAAGGCGGCGAACACTGTGGGCGATCCTTGGCTAGCGGAAACGAGGCTTGGGGTGGGCAAAAAAAAGCCCTGCCGGCGGCAGCCGACAGGGCGTCATGGCAGTGTGGTTACATTCCGGTGCCGAGGGCGATGGCCTGATCGACCAGCTTGCCGCCGGCCGGCACATCCTTGCCGAACTCCGCATAGACTTCCTTGCTGGCGGCGATGAAGGCGTCCTTGTCGGCCTCGTTCACCGCGACGCCGGCAGCCTTGATCTTGGCCAGCAGATCGTCCTCCAGCTTCACCGCCTGCTCATAGACGTAGGGCTGGGTTTCCCTGGCGGCTTCGCTCAGCGCCTTGCGGACATCCTCCGGCAGAGAGTCCCACTTGCGCGCACCCGCCACGATATAGGCCGGGGTATAGACATGGCCGGTCATCGACAGGTACTTCTGCACTTCCTGGAACTTGGTGGAGTAGATCTGCGTCAGCGGGTTCTCCTGCCCGTCCATCACGCCGGTCTGCAGCGCCACGAACACTTCCGACAGGGCCATCGGCGACGGGTTGGCGCCATAGCTCTGGAACATCTTCACGCGCCATTTGCCCTTCGGCGTGCGCAGCTTGATGCCCTTCAGGTCTTCCGGCTTCACGATGGGGCGGACATTGTTGGTGATGTGGCGGAAGCCGTTTTCCCACACCGCCAGAACCTTGTAGCCCTTGGCCTCGGCCATCGGCGCGAGGGAGGGCCACACCACCTCCTTCTCGATCTTCTTCATATGCTCGCGGTTCTTCACGAGATACGGCATCTCGAACATGCCGAAGGCATCGACCTCGGATGACATGACGGTCGAGGGCAGGGCGAACTCGACGGTACCGAGCCGCAGCTTCTGCAGCAGCTCCTTGTCGCCGCCAAGCTGGCTGGAGCCGAAGGTGACGACCTTGGCCTTGCCGCCCAGCTTCTCGTTGGCGCGGCGCGCGAACTCGTTGGCCGACAGTTCGAACAGTGAGCCCGGGCCGCCGACATGGCCGAATTTCAGCTCCATCTGCGCCTGGGCCGGCATGGCCAGCCCGCCGGCCAGCAGCACGGCGCTTGCGATAAACAGTTTCCTCATGACGTTTCCTCCATCTCCTGTTGATGTATGGGGCCGGTCTTGGTGCCGGCTCTTCCATCGGATTATGCTTGTATTTCGGTGTGCCTCGCCATCATTAGTTGTCGCGCATTTTATCTAGTCCAGTGGCCTCAGGCGGCGGCGCTTTTCGCCCCGGTGTTGGCCTCGCCCAGATAGGCCAGCGCTTCCGCCACGCCGCTTGCCTTGATCGGCACGCCGGCCAGCTTCAGCCCCATCTCGACGCCGGACAGCGTGCCGGCCAGCGCCAGATCGTTGAAATCGCCCAGATGGCCGATGCGGAATACCTTGCCGGCAACCTTGCCGAGGCCGGCGCCCAGCGACATGTCGAACTTGTCCAGGATGATCTTGCGCAGCGCATCGGCATTGTGGCCGTCCGGCATCAGCACGGCGGTCAGCGCGCTGGAATATTCCTCCGGGTTCTTCGCCAGGATTTCCAGACCCCAGCCGCGCACCGCGCGCCGGGTCGCCTCGGCATGCCGGTCATGACGGGCGAACACATTGTCCAGCCCTTCCTCCAGCAGCATGTCGAGGGCTTCCTTCAGCCCGTAGAGCAGGTTGGTCGCCGGGGTGTAGGGGAAATAGCCCTTCTCGTTGGCCGCCAGCATCGGCGCCCAGTCCCAGTAGGATTTCTGCAGGCCGGCTTTCTTCGACGCGGCAATCGCCTTGTCGCTGATTGCGTTGAAGGACAGGCCCGGCGGCAGCATCAGCCCCTTCTGCGAGCCGGCGACGGTGACATCCACGCCCCACTCGTCATGGCGGTAGTCGATGGAGCCGAGCGACGAAATCGTATCGACCAGGAACAGCGCGGGATGGCCGGCGGCGTCGATCGCCTTGCGGATCAGCCCGATGCGGCTGGTCACGCCGGTCGAGGTCTCGTTATGCACGGCGCACACCGCCTTGATGGTGTGGGTCTTGTCTTCGGTCAGTTTGGCCTCGATCAGCGCCGGATCGACGCCACCGCGCCAGTCGCCGGGCACAAAATAGACGGTCAGGCCCAGCCGGCCCGCCATCTCCTGCCACAGGCTGGCGAAGTGGCCGGTCTCGACCATCAGCACCTTGTCACCGGGCGACAATGTGTTGACCAGCGCGGCTTCCCACGCGCCGGTACCCGAGGCCGGGAAGATGATGACCGGATTCTTCGTCTTGAATACCGGCTTCAGTCCGTCCAGCACATATTTGCCCAGCACGCCGAATTCCGGCCCGCGATGATCCATGGTCGGCGCGTCGATGGCGCGCAACACCCGGTCGGGAACGTTGGTCGGACCAGGAATCTGCAGGAAATGGCGGCCGGCACGGTAGGTCATGATCGATATCTTCTTTGTCTGAGTTGGCGCCCAGAGGGGGTGTCCAAGGGCAGCCCGATTGCGGTTGATTTGCATAGTGCATGCAATTTGCCGGGGTATGTCAAGCTGCCATTACCGGCGCGTCACTGTTCTGCAATGCAGCATTTTCAACGAAATCGCCGATATTGCAGGATTCGCATCAGGTGGTTCAGGGCGTGCGTTGAATTTTGCATGCAAAATGCTAGGCTTTCCTGCAATCGCTTGCGTTCGCCCGTGAAGCGCGCAACTCTCGCATCCTCCGCCTGTAACTGGCCCCTATAACTGGAAAGCCCGATCCCGTGTCCGCCATCCAGCCAGCCGCCAAGCCGGTATCCAAGCCTGCCTCTTCTTCCCGCAAGGCCCGCATCGCGCCGGGCGATAGCGGCCTCGCCGCGCGCCTGCGCCGGGAGATGGAAGGCGATGTGCTGTTCGACGGTTTCAGCCGCGGGCGCTATTCCACCGACGCCTCGATCTACCAGATCGAACCGCTGGGCGTCGTCGTGCCGCGGAGTGAGGCGGATGTCCTGCGCGCGCTGGACATTGCGCGCGATGAGGGCGTGCCCGTGCTGCCGCGCGGCGGCGGCACCTCGCAATGCGGGCAGACGGTGAACGAGGCGCTGGTCATCGACCACAGCCGGTTCCTGAATGACGTGATCTCGGTCGATCCGGAGGCGCGGACGGCCTGGGTGCATCCCGGCATCACGCTGGACAAGCTGAACAAGCAGCTGAAGGGCACCGGCCTGTTCTTCCCGGTCGATATCTCGACCGGCAGCCGGGCCACCATCGGCGGCATGGCCGGCAATAATTCCTGCGGCTCGCGGTCCCTGCGCTACGGCAACATGGTGCATAATGTCCGCGCCATCGAGGCGATTCTGGCGGATGGTACCGAGGCGTTTTTCGGTCCGGTGCCGGGCAATCTGGATGGGCTGGAGGGCAATCCGCGCTATCTGGAAATCGTGCAGAAGATGCGCGCGCTCGGCCTGCGCGAGGCCGACGAGATCAGGGCCCGTATCCCCGATATCCTGCGCAAGATCGGCGGTTACAACATCGAGACGATCAGGCCGGAGGGGCATAACATGTCCCATCTGCTGGTCGGCTCCGAGGGCACGCTGGGCTGGTTCCAGCGCATCCAGCTGGATTTGCAGCCGATCCCGCCGCACAAGGCGCTGGGCGTGTGCCACTTCCCGACCTTCCGCAAGGCGATGGAAGCCACCCAGCACATCGTGAAGCTGGGGCCGACGGCGGTGGAGCTGGTGGACCGCACCATGATCGATCTGGCGCGCGACATCCCGGCCTTCCGTGAGACCGTCGATAAGTTCGTCGTCGGCGAGCCGGAGGCGCTGCTGCTGGTCGAATTCGCCGGCGAGGACAAGGCGGAACAGCTGCGCGGCCTGGCCAGTCTGGTCGAGCTGATGGGCGATCTGGGGTTCCCAGGCGCCGTGGTCGAGGCGACCGACCCGAAATTCCAGAGCGAGATCTGGGAAATCCGCAAGCAGGGGCTGAACATCATGATGTCGATGAAGGGCGACGGCAAACCCGTCTCCTTCATCGAGGATTGCGCGGTGCCGCTGGCAGACCTTGCCGACTACACCGAGCGGCTGACCGACATCTTCACCAAATACGGCACCAAGGGCACCTGGTACGCCCACGCCTCGGTCGGCACGCTGCATGTGCGCCCGATCCTGAACATGAAGACCGAGGAGGGCGCGAAGAACATGCGCGCCATCGCCGAGGAAGCCTTCGCCATGGTGCGCGAATACAAGGGCTGCCATTCCGGCGAGCATGGCGACGGCATCGTGCGCTCGGAATTCCACGAGCCGATGTATGGCAGCCGCATCGTGCGCGCCTTCGAGGAAGTGAAGGACAGTTTCGACCCCGAGGGCATGATGAACCCGGGCAAGATCGTCCGCGCGCCGAAGATGGACGACCGCAGCCTGTTCCGCTTCAAGCCCGGCTATGCCATCCAGCCGCTGGAGACGGCGCTGGACTGGAGCGAGTGGGGCGGCCTCTCGGGTGCGGTCGAGATGTGCAACAACAATGGCGCCTGCCGCAAGGCCGATCCCGGCGTCATGTGTCCCAGCTACCGTGCCACCGGCGAGGAGAAGGACGTGACGCGCGGCCGAGCCAATTCCCTGCGGCTCGCCTTGTCCGGCCAGCTTGGCCCCGATGCGCTGCTGTCCGACGACATGTACCAGACCATGGATCTCTGCGTCGGCTGCAAGGGCTGCAAGCGCGAATGCCCGACCGGCGTCGATATGGCGAAGATGAAGATCGAATTCCTGCATCATTACCGCAAGAAGCACGGGCTGCGGCTGAAGGACCGGCTGGTTGCCTTCCTGCCGCGCTATGCCGGCCTCGCTTCGAAGCTGGCGCCGCTGCTCAATCTGCGCGACCGGATTCCGGGCCTGCCGCTGCTCACCGAAAAGCTGCTGGGCCTCAGCGCCAGGCGCAGCCTGCCGCAATGGCGCACGGACGCCTTCCGCGCGCCGGGCATTTCCACAGGGCCGGCGGATGGCGAGGCGGTCGTGCTGTTCGTCGATACCTTCAACCGCTATTTCGATGCGGAAAATGCCCGCGCCGCCGTGGCGGTGCTGACCGCCGCCGGCTACCGGGTGCATTTCGCCACCCCGCCGGAGGACCGGCCGCTGTGCTGCGGGCGCACCTTCCTGGCGGCCGGGCTGGTCGATGAGGCGAAAGCCGAATCGCGCCGCATGCTGGAGGCGCTGAAACCCTATATCGAGGCCGGCGTGCCGGTGCTGGGGCTGGAGCCGTCCTGCCTGTTCACCCTGCGCGACGAGTTCCGCTCGATGCATCCGGGGGCGGAGGCTGACGCGCTGGCGGCCAAGGCCATGCTGCTGGAGGAATTCCTGGCCGCCGAGGCGCGCGAGGGCCGGCTGAAGCTCGCCCTGAAGCCGATCGCCGCCAGCAAGGCGCTGCTGCATGGCCATTGCCACCAGAAGGCCTTTGCCGTGATGCCCGCCGTCCAGCAGGTGTTGAAGCTGGTGCCGGGCCTGAACGTCGAAACCATCGACAGCTCCTGCTGCGGTATGGCCGGCGCCTTCGGCTATGAGGCGGAGCATTACGAGGTCTCGATGAAGATGGCGGAGGCCGCGCTGCTGCCGGCCATCCGCAAGGCCGACGCAAACGCGATCCTGGTCGCCGACGGCACGTCGTGCCGGCATCAGATTCACGATGGCGCGGCACGGGAAGCCGTGCATGTGGTCCGGGTGCTCGAAATGGCGCTGGCGACGGAGTAGGATACGCCATGGCCCTGCTGACATCCGATACGGTTACCGAACAGCGCATCGCCCGCCGCTCGCTGCATGACGAGGTGGTGGAGCGGCTGCGCGACCTGATCGTCGAGGGCGAGCTGGAGCCCGGCAAGCGCGTGCCCGAGCGTATCCTGTGCGAGCGTTTCGGCATCTCCCGCACGCCGCTGCGCGAGGCCTTGAAGGTGCTGGCTTCGGAAGGACTGGTCGAGTTGCTGCCCAATCGCGGCGCGGTCGTCGCGCCGCTGACCGTGGTGGAGCTGGACGAGATCGTCGAGGTGATGGTGGCGCTGGAAGGGCTGGCGGGATCGCTGGCGGCCAGCCGCATGACCGATGCGGCCATCGCCGAGGTGAAGGCGCTGCATTACGAGATGCTGGCCTGCCATGCCCGCGCCGACCTGCATCTCTATTTCAAGCTGAACCAGGCAATCCACCTGGCGATCATCGAAGGCGCGGGTAACGCCACGCTGGCGCAGACCTATGGCGCGTTGAACGGGCGCATCCGGCGGTTCCGCTACATGGCGAACCTGTCCGGCGAGCGCTGGGACCATGCGGTCGCCGAGCATAACGACATCCTGGGCGCGCTGGTGAAGCGCGATGCCGATTTGCTATCGCGGCTGCTGGCCGATCATCTCAGGAACAAATACCAGCATCTGAAGCAGGCCTATGAGGCTGCTTCGGATTCCACTCAGGCGGCCGAGTAACCGGGCTTCCTACTTTTCGTGCTGGCGCACGAAGGCGGCGATGCGCGGCATGATCTGCTCGCGCCAGCGCCTTCCGTTGAAGATGCCGTAATGGCCGACGCCCTTCTGCAGATAATGCTCCTGCATGGATTTCGGCAGTTTCGTCACCAGATCATGCGCCGCCAGCGTCTGGCCGGGGGCGGAGATGTCGTCCAACTCGCCCTCGATGGTCATCAGCGCGGTCTTGGTGATGGCGGCGGGATCGACCCGCTGGCCACGCCAGCGCAGCGTGCCCTTTGGCAGCAGGTGCAGCTTGAACACCCGCTCTACCGTGTCGAGGTAGAAGTCGGCCGAGATATCCTGCACCGTCAGATATTCATCGTAGAAGCGGCGGTGTCCGTCCGCCGATTCGCCATCGCCGCGGACCAGATGCTTGAACTGGTCGATATGGGCATGGAGATGCCGGCTCGGATTCATCGAAATGAAAGCGCCGACCTGCATGAAGCCCGGATAGACCCGCCGGCCAGCGCCCGGATAATGCAGCGGCACGGTGGTCACCACGTGATTTTCGAACCAGTCGAGCGGCCGGTTTTCGGCAAAGCGGGTGACGATGGTGGGGTTGGCGCGCGTATCGACCGGGCCGCCCATCAGCACCATGCTGCGGGGCTGCGCCGTGTCGCCGGCGGCGGCCATCAGCGAGACGGCGGCCAGCACCATGGGGGCCGGCTGGCAGACCGCGATCAGGTGAATGTCGCGGCCCAGATGCCGCATGAACTGCATCAGGTAGTCGATATAGGAGTCGAGGTCGAAACTGCCTTCCGAGGCGGGGATTCCCCGCGCATCGTGCCAGTCGGTCACATAGACGTCGTGCCCCGGCAGTAATGCCTGGACCGTGCCGCGCAGCAATGTCGCGAAATGGCCGGACATCGGCGCGACCACCAATACCTGCGGATCGTTCAGCGCCTTGGCATCGCGCTTGAAATGCAGCAGGTCGCAGAAGGGCAGGCTGAGGACGACTTCCTGGGTCACGGGCACGGGTTTGCCGTCGATCTGCGTCGTATGCAGGCGCCATTCCGGCTTGTGGCGCTGCTTGATGACGCCCTCCAGCACTTCCGCGCCGGCGGCCAGCGACTGGCCCCACTGCGTGTAGCTGAGCGGCATCCAGGGGTTGCGCATCAGCGCCTGGGTCGCGTCGGTCATGATACGCACAGGGGCGAGCGCCGCCTGCTGCATCTCATAGAGATGGTAGAGCATATTCATTTGTGCCTTTCCGCCTGGTGACCCTAGCCTTGCCGGTATCGGCGGCCGGGTATCCTGAACCGGTGGTGCGTTCCTCGTTTTTGATTATGGGCTCCAATCCCTTCGGATTGGTTAAGGCCGATTCCAGGTTCGAATCGATATGTTTGCCTATAATATCTAATACTCGTGGCAAATACAGTGACCGCAACCAAATCTTGCGTCAAGCCGGCACGCGTTCGCGCTGCCGCTCCTTAGCTGGCATTTTATATTGTTGCTTTATGCGCAACGGCCATGGACTGGCGGCGCGGATGTCCTATGTGCAAGGGGCATGACGCCTCGCCGCGAAGATGCCCGTCCCGGATAAGCCGGCCCCGAAACAGCCGGCATTGGCTTTGCGCTTGGGGGAGGGTAGGGTTCGTGCCGTTTCCGTGTTTCTGTCCAGAATTTCTTAGCCCGTCAGGTTTTCCATGATCGCAATCAGCAGCGCCTTCGATGGCGGCAACATCGAGGTTGTCTCCCTGCAGGACGCCACCGCCCGCCTGCGCATCCGCAAGGATAATGCGGCGGACTTCTCGCAATGGTTCTATTTCCGCGTCACCGGGACACGAGGGCGGGCGCTGACCCTGGTCATCGAGAATGCCGGCGATGTGTCCTATCCGGGCGGCTTCGAGAATTATCACGCCGTCGCCTCCTATGACCGGCAGGACTGGTTCCGCGTGCCGACCCGGTTCGACGGCAAGATCATGACCATCGAGCATGTGCCGACCTCGGATGCGGTCTATTACGCCTATTTCGCACCCTATTCGATGGAACGGCACGCCGATCTGGTGGCCGATGCGCTGACCTCGCCGCTGGTCGCGCTGGAGGTGCCGGGCAGGACGCTGGACGGGCAGGATATCGACATCCTGGAGATTGGCGAGCCGGGCGAGGGCAAGCCGGCCCTTTGGGTGATCGCGCGCCAGCATCCCGGCGAGACCATGGCCGAATGGTGGGTCGAGGGCTTCCTCGACCGGCTGCTCGACCCGGCGGATGCGGCGTCCCGCGCGCTGCTGGAACGCGCCGTGCTTTATGTCGTTCCCAACATGAACCCGGACGGTAGCCGGCGCGGCAATTTGCGGACCAACGCAACGGGCGCCAATCTGAACCGGGAATGGAAGGATCCCAGCCTGGAGCGCAGCCCGGAAGTGTTCCATGTCCGCCAGCGCATGATCGAGACCGGCATCAAACTCTGCCTCGACGTGCATGGCGACGAGGTGCTGCCGTATAATTTCATTGCCGGTTTCGAGGGCGTGCCCTCGGTAACGCCGGAGCGGCTTGCGCTGCTGGAGGAATTCAAGGATCGCTATGCTGCGCTCAACCCGGACTTCCAGACCGCCCATGGCTATCCGCCATCGGCGCCGGGCAAGGGTAACCTCACCACCTCCACCGGCTATTTGGCGGAATTCCAGGGCGTGCTGGCGATGACGCTGGAGCAGCCCTTCAAGGATACCGCCGACACGCCGCGCCCGGAGGAGGGCTGGTCGCCGGAGCGCGCCATGCGGCTGGGCGCGTCGGTCATCGACGTGCTGCTGCCGATGGCGTCGAAGCTGTAGGGGCGGCGGCGCTGTAGGATCAAGAGAGGGAAGAGAAGATGATTACGCTCTATGGCATTCCGAACTGCGGCACGGTGAAGAAGGCGCGTGTCTGGCTGGAGGAAAAGGGCGTGGACTATCAGTTCCACGACTTCAAGAAGCAGGGGCTGGACGCCGGAACCGCCGAGGCCTGGGTGAAGGAACTGGGCACCGACAAGCTTGTGAACCGCAAGGGCACCACCTGGCGCAAGCTCGACGACGCCACCCAGGCGCTGCTGCAGGGCCAGAATCCGGTACCGTCAATCCTGGAAAACCTGTCGGTCATCAAGCGCCCGGTCATCGATCTGGGCGACCGCCGGCTGGTCGGCTTCGGGCCGGAGCAGGTATCCGCCCTGGAAAGCCGGCTCTGAGATGGCGATCCGCCGGCTTGGCCTGATCGGCTATGGCGCCATCGGCAAGGCGGTCTGCACCGCCTTCGCCGGCGACGATCTGGTGAAGATTCCGGCTGTTCTGGCGCGCCGTGTACGCGATCTGGGGCCGGACGGGCCGATCATCCTGACCGAGCCGGAGCAGTTCTTTCAGCAGCAGTTCGACGCCGTGCTGGAAGTGGCCGGCCATCAGGCGCTGCGCGACTATGGCGAGCGCGTGCTGCTGAGCGGCGCCGATCTGGTCGTCACCTCCATCGGTGCCTTCGCCACCGACCCCGAGCTGCTGGAGCGGCTGACCGACGCGGCGGCGCGGTTCGGCCGCCGCCTGATCATTGCTTCGGCCGGTATCGGTGCGCTGGACATCTTGTCCGCCGCCGCCGTCGGCGGGCTGGACAGCGTACGGATGGTGGTGCGCAAGGATCCCACCGCCTGGGTCGGGACCATCGCGGAGGAAAAGTTCGACCTCGACGCGATGACGGAGCCGACCGTGCTGTTCGAAGGCTCGGCGCGCGAAGGGGCAAGGCTCTTCCCGCAGAATGTGAACATCTCGGCGGCGGTGGCGCTGGCCGGGCTTGGCCTCGACAAGACGCACCTCACCATCATCGCTGACACCACGATCACCACCCATATCATCGAGGTGGAGGCGCACGGCGTATTCGGCAGCTTCCGCTTCGTCGAGGATGTCGTCCCGACCGAGGACAATCCGAAGACCGGGAAGATTGTCGCCATGGCGGTTGTGAAGACCGTCCGTCAGCTTGCCTCACCCATGGTCGTCGGCCTCTGACAAGACCTTGCGAATCGCTCGCAAGCGCTTGTGACGCTTGAATTCTTCTTGACCGGTGCTAATTATATCGTACTAATCCGGTCCAGTTTTATGAATGACCGGTTTTGGCGCCGCAAGAAGGCAGAAACATGATTCGGCTCAACCGATTGACGGATTACGCGATTGTCGTGCTCGGGCAGCTCGCCCAGCTGCGGGAACCTTCCGAGTCTTCCGGCGCGAAGGCGGGCGACCCGACCGGTTCCAGGACGGCGGCGCAGCTCGCCCAGGATACCGGCGTTCCGCTGCCGACTGTCTCCAAGGTGCTGAAGATGCTGGCGCACGGCAAGATCATCGCCTCGCAGCGCGGCGTGGCCGGCGGATACACGCTGAGCCGCGATCCCAGGGCGATTACCGTGGCCGATATCATCACCGCGATGGAAGGGCCGATTGCGCTGACGGCCTGTGTCGATGGCGCTGTCGGCAGCTGCGATGTGGAGGCGTTGTGCGCCATGCGCGGCAACTGGGACAAGGTGAACCGGGCGATCCGCGCGGCGCTGTCGGCGGTGACGCTGCAGGAAATGTTGTCGACACCGTCGGCTTTCGAGATGTTCCCGCCTCTGGCGGCGCGGCGCGACGACGTCCGCGCGCAGTGAGGCATAGGAGATAGGCAAGAAATCATGGTTGGCACGGCTGAAACTCTCGAGCACGTCAAGGCGGTAGAAGACCAGAAGTACAAGTATGGCTTCATCACCGATATTGAGATGGAGCGCGCGCCGCGTGGGCTGAGCGAGGACATCGTTCGCTTCATCTCGGCCAAGAAGGGCGAGCCGGAGTGGATGCTGGAATGGCGCCTGAAGGCCTATCGCCACTGGCTGACCATGGAGGAGCCGGACTGGGCGAAGGTCGGCTATCCGCCGATCGACTATCAGGACGCCTATTATTACGCCGCGCCGAAGTCGAAGGATGACAAGCCGAAGAGCCTGGACGAGGTCGATCCCGAACTTCTGGCAACCTACGAGAAGCTGGGCATTCCGCTGCAGGAGCAGAAATGGCTGGCCGGCGTGGCTGTCGATGCCGTGTTCGACAGCGTGTCGGTGGCCACCACCTACAAGAAGAAGCTGGAGGAGAAGGGCATCATCTTCTGCTCGATCTCCGAGGCGCTGCGCGACCATGGCGAACTGGTGCGCCAGTATATCGGCTCGGTCGTGCCCTACAGCGACAATTTCTTCGCCACGCTGAATTCGGCAGTCTTCACCGACGGCTCCTTCGTCTATATCCCGAAGGGCGTGCGCTGCCCGATGGAGCTGTCCACCTATTTCCGCATCAACGCGTCGGAAACCGGCCAGTTCGAGCGTACCCTGATCATCGCCGACGAAGGCTCCCACGTCTCCTATCTGGAGGGCTGCACGGCACCGCAGCGCGACGAGAACCAGCTGCATGCCGCGGTGGTCGAACTGGTCGCGCTGGACGATGCCGAGATCAAATACTCGACGGTGCAGAACTGGTATCCGGGCGATGAGAACGGCAAGGGCGGCATCTATAATTTCGTGACCAAGCGCGCCGCCTGCCGGGGCCGCAACTCCAAGGTCTCCTGGACCCAGGTCGAGACCGGTTCGGCGATCACCTGGAAATATCCCAGCTGCATCCTGCAGGGCGAGAATTCGGTCGGCGAGTTCTATTCCGTCGCCATCACCAACAACATGCAGCAGGCCGATACCGGCACCAAGATGATCCATATCGGCAAGAACACGCGCTCGACGATCATCTCCAAGGGCATCTCGGCCGGCCGCGCCAACAACACCTATCGCGGGCTGGTGAAGATCCTGCCGAAGGCGGAGAACGCGCGGAACTACACCCAGTGCGACAGTCTGCTGATCGGCGACAAATGCGGCGCACACACCGTGCCCTATATCGAGCAGCGCAACCCGACCGCCAAGATCGAGCATGAGGCGACCACCGCGAAGATCAGCGAGGACCAGCTGTTCTATTGCAAGCAGCGCGGGTTGTCGGAGGAGGATGCCGTCTCGATCATCGTGAACGGCTTCTGCAAGGAAGTGATGAAGGAACTGCCGATGGAGTTCGCCGTCGAGGCGCAGAAGCTCATCGGTATCAGCCTGGAAGGCAGCGTCGGCTAAGGTGCCGCCGCAACTGAACGGATAAAGCCATGTCTTTGATTGAAATTAAGAATTTGCACGCCACCGTTGACGGGAAGCCGATCCTGAAGGGGATCGACCTCACCATCGGGGCGGGCGAGGTACACGCCATCATGGGGCCGAATGGCTCCGGCAAATCGACGCTGTCCTATGTCATCGCCGGCCGTGAGGGCTATGAGGTGACCGAGGGCGATGTGCTGTTCGATGGCCAGAGCATCCTGGAGATGGAGACGGACGAGCGCGCCGTCGCCGGCATCTTCCTGGCCTTCCAGTATCCGGTTGAAATTCCGGGCGTCGCCAACACCACCTTCCTGAAGGCCGCCGTGAACGCGCGCCGCAAGGCCGCCGGCGAGCCGGAAGTCGATGCGATGCAGTTCCTGAAGATGCTGCGCGAGAAGACCAAGCTGCTGGGCGTCACCGACGAGATGCTGAAGCGCGCGGTCAATGTTGGCTTTTCCGGCGGTGAGAAAAAGCGCAACGAGATCCTGCAGATGGCGGTTCTGGAGCCGCGCTTCGCGGTGCTGGACGAGACCGATTCCGGCCTCGATATTGATGCGCTGCGCATCGTCGCCGATGGGGTGAATGCCCTGCGCGGGCCGGAACGCTCGATGCTCGTCATCACCCATTACCAGCGCCTGCTGGACTATATCGTGCCGGACAAGGTGCATGTGCTGTCCGCTGGCCGCATCGTGGCGTCGGGCGGCAAGGAGCTGGCGCAGGAGCTGGAAGCCACCGGCTATGCCGGCTATGTCGATACCGAAGCGGCCTGAGGCGATCATGGCGGTTGTCCCCTCTTTCCCGGCCCCCTTCGCCGACCGCCATGCCGATCTGGCGCCGTCGCTGTCCGGCGCGGGCATCGGCTGGCTGGCGGCGCTGCGTGCCGACAGTGCCGCGCGCTGCCGGCAGAACGGCCTGCCGACCACCAAAACCGAGGCCTGGCGCTTCACCAATCTGAAGGATCTTGCCGCGGCCGATTTCGCGCCAGCGCAAGGTGCGGCGCCGGTGGCGCTGGACAGCCTGCCGCGCTCCGGCCTGCTGGCAGTGAACGGCCATGTGCTGGCCTTCGTGAATGGCCGCTTCCGCGCCGATCTCTCCACCCTCGAGGCGCTGCCGGCGGGGGTGACCCTGCTGCCGCTGTCCGAGGCGATCCGCGAAGACGAACAGTCGCTTTCCGTGCATCTCGGCCGGCTGGCGGAGGAGGAGGAGAACGCCTTCGCCGATCTGAACACGGCTTTCCTTGACGATGGGCTGGTGCTGCGGCTGGAGCCGGGCGCCGTGCTCGACCGCCCGGTGCATCTGGTGTCGGTCGGTGCGGTGGCGGATCGCCCGCTGGCCTTCTTCCCGCGCCTGCTGGTGGTTCTGGGCAAGGGCGCGAAAGCGACGCTGTTCGAGAGCCATGCCGGCCTCGGCGGCACCTACTTCTCCAATTCTGTCATGGAGGCGATGTTGGGCGAGGGCGCGCATCTGGAGCATTACAAGCTGCAGAACGAGTCGCATGAGGCCTTCCACATCGCCAACACCCGCGTCAGCGTTGCGGCTGGCGGCTTCTATGACGGCTTCGTGCTGCAGACCGGTAGCCGGCTGGCCCGCAACGAGGTTCAGGTGACGCTGAATGGCGAGAATGCCCGCTGCCATCTGAATGGCGCCTATCTGGGCGCCGGGCGGCAGCATCTGGACAGCACCACCTTCATCGACCATGCGGTGCCGGATTGCGCCTCGCGCGAGGTCTATAAGGGTGTGCTCGACGAGCGCGCGCATGGCGTGTTCCAGGGCAAGATCCTGGTGCGGCGCGATGCGCAGCGCACCGACGGCCACCAGCTGAACCGGGCGCTGCTGCTTTCCCGCGAGGCCGAGGTGAACGCCAAGCCGGAACTGGAAATCTACGCCGACGACGTGAAGTGCAGCCATGGCGCCACCGTGGGCGAGCTGGCGGAAGAGCAGCTGTTCTATCTGCAGGCCCGTGGCATCGACCGCGCTGCGGCGCGTGCCCTGCTGATCGAGGCCTATGTGCAGGAAACGCTGGACGAGATGGGCAATGCCGAGGCGCGGCTGCCGTTTCAGCGCGTGGTCGGGGCCTGGCTGAAGGCAAGGAAGGAACGGTCATGACGGCGATGACACAGAATGTCCTGGCCGACGCGCCCTATGATGTGGAGGCGGCGCGCCGCGACTTCCCGGTTTTCCGGACCGATATTCGCGGCAAGCCGCTTGCCTTCCTCGACAGCGGCGCCTCGGCGCAGAAGCCGCAGGCGGTGCTGGACGCGATGAACGCGGTCTATACCTCCGGCTACGCCAATGTGCATCGTGGCGCCTATCTGTTGAGCGAGCGGGCGACCGCCGCCTATGAAGGCTCGCGCGAGATCGTGCGGCGCTTCCTGAATGCCCGCTCGGTGAAGGAGATCGTCTATACCCGCAATGCCACCGAGGGCATTAACCTGGTCGCCTCCAGCTATGGTCGGAAGTTCCTGAAGGCGGGCGACGCGGTGCTGATCTCCGAGATGGAGCATCACGCCAATATCGTGCCCTGGCAGATGCTGCGCGACGAGATCGGCATCGAGCTGCGCATCGTGCCCATCGCCGATGACGGTTCCTGGCTGATGGCGGAGTACGAGAAGCGGCTGGACGGCGTAAAGCTGGTGGCGCTGACCCATACCTCCAACGTGCTGGGCACGGTGACGCCGGCGAAGGAGATCACGGCGCTAGCCCATGCGGCGGGCGCCAAGGTGCTGCTGGATGGCAGCCAGGCGGTCGTGCACCGCAAGGTGGATGTGCAGGATATCGGTTGCGACTTCTATGTCTTCACCGGCCACAAGCTCTATGGCCCGACCGGCATCGGCGTGCTGTACGGGCGCGAGGAGCTGCTGACCGCCATGCCGCCCTATCAGGGCGGCGGCGACATGATCCGCACCGTCACTTTCGCGAAATCGACCTGGGCCGATGTGCCGCAGAAGTTCGAGGCCGGTACGCCGGCCATCGTCGAGGCGGTTGGGCTGGGCGCCGCGATCCAGTATGTCGAAGGGCTGGGGATCGAGCGCATCGCTCGCCACGAGACGCAGCTGCTGAACTACGCCACCCAGCGCCTGTCGGCGGTGAAGGGGCTGAATATCCAGGGTACGGCGGCTGGCAAGGCGGGGGTGATCTCCTTCACCATCGATTGCGCGCACCCGCACGATATCAGCACCATCGTGGACCGCGCCGGCGTGGCGATCCGCGCCGGGCATCATTGTGCGCAGCCGCTGATGGAACGGCTGGGCGTGCCGGCGACGGCGCGTGCCTCGCTCGGCCTCTACAGCACCAAGGCCGAGGTGGACCAGCTCGCAGAGGCGCTGGATCTGGTAGTGGAGATGTTCGACTGATGTCCGACGATTTGCGCGACCTTTACCAGGAAGTGATCCTGGACCACGGCAAGCGGCCGCGGAATTTCCGGCAGATCGACAATGCCAGCCACCATGCGCATGGCCATAACCCGCTGTGCGGCGACCAGCTTGTCGTCTATCTGGCAATGGACGAGAAGGGCATCGTGCAGGATGTCAGCTTCATCGGCAAAGGTTGTGCGATTTCAACGGCTTCTGCGTCTCTGATGACGGAAGTTATGAAGGGTAAGACCGAGGCGCAGGCGAAGCAGCTGTTCGAGCATTTCCATGCCATGTGCACCGGCGAGGCGGTCCAGCCGGCGCCGGGCCTTGAAGATGACCTCGAACGGCTGGAAGTGCTGTCGGGCGTGCGCGAATTCCCCAGCCGGGTGAAATGCGCGACGCTGGCCTGGCACACCATGACCGCCGCCATCGAGGGCAAGGACCAGATATCCACGGAGGATTGACGATGAACCCCTATGCTGTCGATCTGGAACCGTTCTTCGGCAAGCCGGTCGATGAGGGCACCACCGCCTATGCGGGTGCACCGCTGGCGCCCGGCGTCGCCGCTGCCTCGGAAGAAGCCATCATCGAGGCGCTGCGCACCGTGCATGATCCGGAAATTCCGGTGAACATCTACGAGCTTGGCCTGATTTACGCCATCAACCGGCAAGAGGATGGCAACGTCCATATCATGATGACGCTGACCGCGCCGGCCTGCCCCGTCGCTGGCGAGATGCCGGTGCAGGTCGCCAACGCAGTGGCGGCAGTCGAAGGGGTGGGCGAAGTCGAGGTGGAACTGACCTGGGAGCCGCCCTGGACCACCGACCGCATGTCCGAGGATGCCAAGCTGGCCCTGGATATCGGTTAATCCTGGATATCGGCTGATTGCTGCTTATCTGTCAGTTGGTGTTATACTGTTACCCGAGTTTAGAGTTTCGGAGGTCGCGACCATGGCCCATCAAGTGATTACCCTGACCGATGCCGCCGCCGAGCGCGCGCGCGCCCTGATGTCGCGCAGCGAGCAGCCGGTCGCGGCCCTGCGCGTCGGCGTGAAGGCGCGCGGCTGTTCCGGCATGTCCTATGTCATCGAATATGCCGACGAGAAGAAGAAGTTCGAGGAAGTGGTCGAGGATAAGGGTGTCAGGATCTTTATCGATCCTGCCGCCGTCATGTTCCTGATCGGCAGCGAGATGGATTATCAGGAAGACAGGTTCACCTCCGGCTTCACCTTCACCAATCCGAACGAGAAGGGCCGCTGCGGCTGCGGCGAGAGCTTCCACGTCTGATCGTTTGACGTCTGACGCTTTCCCGTCTGATCGGCCTCGCGTAACCTGATCCTGCCGCCTCACTGAGGTTCCATGGCAGGACAGGCAATGCAACCCATTGAATCCCCAATTGAAACTGTTGAAATGCATACGGCGGGTGAGCCGGTCCGGATCATCGTATCCGGCTGGCCGGTCCTAACCGGCGCCACGCTGCTCGACAAGCGCCGCGAGGCGCGGGAGAAGCACGACTCCCTTCGCCGGATGCTGATGGAGGAGCCGCGCGGCCACCCCGACATGTATGGCGCGCTGCTGGTCAAACCGGACCACCCCGAAGCGCATCTCGCCGTGCTGTTCATGCACAATGAAGGCTATTCCACCATGTGCGGCCATGCGGTCATCGCGCTGGGCCGTTACGCCGTCGATAACGGGCTGGTGCCGGCGGCCGAGCCGGAGGTGCTGGTGAATATCCAGTGCCCCTGCGGCCTGGTGCGCGCCCATGTCGCGGTGACGGACGGCAGGCCGGGCGCGGTGCGGTTCGACAGCGTGCCGGCCTTCGCCTTCGCCCGCGACCGCATGGTGGAGACGCGCGACTGGGGGCCGGTCATGGTCGATATCGGCTATGGCGGCGCCTTCTATGCCGTGCTGCCGGCGGACAGCATCGGGCTGGATGTCGAGCGCTCCTCCGTACGCGATCTCACCGATGCCGGCGAGGCCATTACCGAGGCCGCCGCCGCGCAGATCGCGCTCGAACACCCGGATTCGCCCGATCTCTCCTTTCTCTATGGCACCATCCTGACCGATGGCCGCGATGCCTGGGAGGAGGCGCCCACCCGCAATGTCTGCATCTTCGCCGGGCGGCAGGTGGACCGCAGCCCGACCGGCTCCGGCGTCACCGCACGGCTGGCCCTGCAGCACGCGCGCGGGTTGATCCGCCCCGGCCAGCAGCGCTTGTTCCGCAGCGTCACCGGGCAGGATTTCACCGGCGCGGTGATGGAGACGACACAAGCAGGCCGGCACAGGGCGATTATCGCCCGCGTTGGCGGGCAGGCCTTCTATACCGGTCGCGCGCAATTCGACGCGGAACCGGATGACCCCTTGCGGGAAGGCTTCCTGCTGCGCTAGCGTCTTTACACAAGAGTCAGTTTCATGAGGGGGAAGAAGCCATGCAGGTCAACTGGCGGGGTGTGTTTCCGGCGGTCACGACGCAGTTCAACGCCGATGAGAGCCTGAATGTCGAATCGACGCAGCGCACCATGCAGCGGCTGATCGACGATGGCGTGAACGGTTTCATCATGCTGGGCACGGTGGGCGAGAACTGCTCGCTGCGGCCCGAGGAGAAGCTGACCATGCTGCGCGCCGCCAAGGAAGTGGCGGGCGGCAAGGTGCCGATCCTCTCCGGTGTTGCCGAATTCACCACGGCGCAGGCGGCGGAGTATGCGAAAGCGGCAGAGAAAATCGGGATAGATGGCCTGATGGTGCTGCCGGGCATGGTCTATAATTCCGATGCGCGCGAGACCGTGCAGCATTTCCGCACCGTGGCGCGGGCTAGCGGCCTGCCGATCATGATCTACAACAACCCGATGGTGTACCGGGTTGACCTGAAGACCGAGAGCCTGGCGCAGCTGGCCGACGAGAAAACCATCGTCGCGCTGAAGGATTCCTCGGAGGATGTGCGCCGGCTGAACGACGTGCACAACATCCTGGGCGACCGTTTCGTGCTGTTCGCCGGGGTGGACGATCTGGTGATCGAG
The DNA here is from genome assembly GCF_002148795.1 of Oceanibaculum nanhaiense. Lineage (NCBI taxonomy): Bacteria > Pseudomonadati > Pseudomonadota > Alphaproteobacteria > Rhodospirillales > Oceanibaculaceae > Oceanibaculum > Oceanibaculum nanhaiense. The sequence goes on from NZ_MPOB01000004.1 coordinate 115,173, forward strand.
AGCGTGCTGCTGGGCGCGGTCGGCTGGGTCTCCGGCCTGACCAATGCCTTCCCGCGCGAGAGCGTGCGGATGATGGAGCTGGCACTGGCCGGCCGCTATGAGGAGGCGCTGCCGATCTATCGTTGGCTGATGCCGAGCCTGCATCTCGATACCTTCCCGAAGCTGGTGCAGTACATCAAGCTGGCCGAGCAGATCGTCGGCCGCGGCAGCGAGATGGTGCGCAGCCCCCGCCTGGTGCTGGAGGGTGAGGAGCGCGCCCGTGTGACGAAGATCATCGAGGAGGCGGTGAAGACCCGCCCCGACCTCGACAAGCTGCCCTCCGTCGCCTGACCCGGCGCGCCATGACCAGCCACAGTTTCTTCTGCGTCGATGCCCATACCTGCGGCAACCCGGTCCGGGTTGTCGTGGGCGGCGGCCCGACCCTCAAGGGCGCGTCGATGAGCGACTACCGGCAGGATTTCCTGCAGCGCTTCGACTGGGTGCGTCACGCCCTGATGTTTGAGCCGCGCGGCCACGACATGATGTCGGGTTCGATCCTCTACAAGCCGCTGCGCGAGGATTGCGACATCGGCTGGCTGTTCATCGAGACCTCCGGCTGCCTGCCGATGTGCGGGCACGGCACCATCGGCACGGTGACGGTGGCACTGGAGCAGGGGCTGGTGACGCCGCGCGTCGAGGGCAAGCTGTCGCTCGACGTGCCGGCCGGCAAGGTCGATGTCGAGTACGAGATGGATGGCCGCTTCGTGGAGAAGGTGCGGCTGTTCAACGTCGCCTCCTTCCTGGAGGCATCGGATATCACCATTGATGTGCCGGAACTGGGCGAGCTGGTGGTCGATGTATCCTATGGCGGCAATTACTACGCCATTGTCGAGCCGCAGAAGAATTATGCCGGGCTGGAAAGCCTGTCGGCGGGTGAGGTGCTGCACTATTCGCCCATCGTGCGCCGGCTGATGCAGGAGAAGCTGCAGCCGGTGCATCCGGAGAACCCGACGATCAGCGGCGTCTCGCATGTCATGTGGACCGGCAAGCCGCGCGATCCAAAGGCGCAGGGCCGCAACGCCGTGTTCTATGGCGACAGGGCCATCGACCGCTCGCCCTGCGGCACCGGCACCTCGGCCCGCATGGCGCATCTGGCGGCGAAGGGAAAGCTTCGTCCCGGCGACGAATTCGTGCACGAAAGCATCATCGGCAGTCTCTTTGAGGGAAGGGTTGAGTCCGCGACCAGCCTCGCCGGCCATGACGCCATCCTGCCCTCGGTCGCCGGCTGGGCGCGGGTGACCGGCCTCAACACCATCTTCGTCGATGACCGGGATCCCTACGCCCACGGTTTCCAGGTGGTGTAGTTTCGCGAAAGCGTCATTCCCGCAAAAAGCCCCCATGGGTGCTGGGAGCGATTCCAGAAGTTGAATTATCAATGACCGTCATTCCCGGCCTTGTGCCGGGAATCCAGGGTTCAGCCTGCTCGGCAGATATCCAGCAAGCCGAGGCGTGGACCCCCGCAACAAGTGCGGGGGTGACGGTGAGAGTAGAAGGAGGGGCTGTGGAACTGCCCCCTAAACCCCCAGCAGGGGCCGCAGACTGACGATCAGCTTCTCCGCCTCGCCCGCAGCATAGGGGCGGGGCGGCACCTTGCCCCAGACCGGTCCCGGCCAGGCCGGGTCGGTGGCGAAGCGGGCGATCACATGCACATGTAGCTGCGGCACCATGTTGCCCAGTGCTGCGACATTCAGCTTGGTCGGGCTGAAGCGCGCCTGCAGCGCTTCCGTGGTGCGCACGATCTCCTCCATCAGCACCGCCCGGTCCTCCGGCGGCAGCTCGTGGATTTCTCGGATATCCCGGCGCTCCGGCACCAGCACCAGCCAGGGATAGGTCGCATCCATCATCAGCAGCACGCGGCACAGCGTATAGCGCCCGACCGTCAGCGTGTCGGCGGCGAGCTGCGGATGCAGGGTGAAATCCGTCATGATGCTGTCATTCTTTCCTGTCATTCATGGCACAGGTGACGGGATGGCCTCTTGGAGACGCCGCCCGCTGCCTCTACCTTGGGGCCAGAATACCCATTCGTCCGTCCAAGGAAAGGACCGCGACATGATCGATCTCTACACCTGGCCCACACCGAACGGTTTCAAGGTCTCCATCCTGCTGGAGGAACTGGGCCTGCCCTACAACGTCATTCCGGTCGATATCGGCAAGGGCGCGCAGTTCGAGCCTGAGTATCTGAAGCTGAATCCGAACAACAAGATGCCGACCATCGTCGATAATGAAGGGCCGGACGGCAGGCCCTATGCGGTGATGGAGAGCGGCGCCATCCTGATCTACCTCGCCGACAAGCATGGCAAGTTCCTGCCCAAGGGCGGGGAGGCGCGTTACGACGTGCTGCAATGGCTGATGTGGCAGATGGGCGGCCTCGGGCCGATGCTGGGCCAGGCGCACCATTTCCTGCAATACGCGCCGGAGAAGATCGAATACGCCATGAACCGCTATTCGAACGAGGCGAACCGGCTCTATGGCGTGCTGAACAAGCGCCTTCAGGGCCGCGACTATGTGGCTGGCGACTATTCCATCGCCGACATGGCGATCATGCCCTGGCTGCGCTATCCCGACCGGCAGGGCGTGGATATCGAACAGTACCCGGAGGTAAAGCGCTGGCGCGAGAGCCTGGAAGCCCGGCCCGCCGTGCAGAAGGGCCTCGGCGTGCTGGCCGAACACCGCCGCACCGGCCCGATCACCGACGAACAGCGCGAGATCATGTTCGGCGCGAAACAGTACGAGAAAAGGTGAGGGGAGGGGGCGAAAGCCCCCTTTTTCTTGCGATGGACGTTATCCTCATCGTCGATATGCAGGCCGGGATGCTGGATGGTGCGCCGAATCATGATCTGGCCGGCGTGGTCGCGCGCATCAACGCGCTGACGGCGATGGTGCGCGGCAGCGGCGGCCGGGCGGTGTGGATACGCCATTGCGGCCGGCCGGGCGACGGGTTCGAGGCGAGGTCGCCGGGCTGGGAATTCCTGCCGGCGCTGGTACGCGCGCCCGAGGATATCGAGGTCGGGAAGACCCTGAACGATGCCTATGCCGGCACCGGCCTCGCGGCGATATTGCGGGACCTGACTCCGTTGCGCGTGCTGGTCTGCGGCTGGGCCACCGATTTCTGCGTCGATTCGACGGTGCGCTCCACCGTCTCGCACGGTTTCCCCGCTGTGGTGGCGGCGGACGCCCATACGCTCAGCGACCGGCCGCATCTGGAAGCGCCTGCGGTCATCCGCCACCATAACTGGCTGTGGAGTGAACTGATCGCCGATCCGCCGGTGCGTGTGCTGCCAACCGCCGATCTGCTGGCGGAGGCGTCACCCCCGCACCAAGTGCGGGGGTGAGGTCAGGGGAGCACCTCAGCCGAGGCGGCCGGCCTTGATGTAGTCCACCATCTGGGTGGCCACGGTGCCCCAGCCATCGTGGAAGCCCATCTCTTCGTGATTCTTGCGGGTTTCCTCGTCGCCATGGATGGCGATGGCCTTGTAGCGCGTGCCGCTGCTGATGCGCGACAGTTCCAGCACGCCGGTGAAGAAGGGCTTCGGTGCGGGGCGGTAGCCGGGCAGCAGCGTGTCGGTGAAGACCAGCCGTTCCAGCGGCGTCACCTCCAGATAGCAGCCGAGATTGGGGAATTCCTCTCCCTCCGGCGAACGCATGGTGGTGCTGAAGATTCCCCCGGGGCGCAGGTCCAGCTCGCAGGCGGTGATGCTCCAGGGGAACCATTCCTTCAGATGCTCCGGCGTTGTCCAGGCCTTCCAGACGAGTTCCACAGGCACGTCGATCTCGCGTTCCAGCACGAGGTCCAGTGTCGGGTCAATCTTGATGATGGACGATGTCATTCGGAATTTTCCTCTTTCATTTTCATGAGATAGCTGTCCAGCCGGTCAAGTCTGCGCTCCCACATGCTGCGCTGCCGTTCCAGCCAATCCTCCGCGAGCTTCATCCGTTCCGGCGCGATGCTGTAGGTCCTCACCCGGCCAGCCTTCCGCGAGCGCACCAGCCCGCTCTTCTCCAGCACTTTCAGGTGCTGCAGGAAGGAAGGCAGGGCCATGTCGTAAGGGGCGGCCAGTTCACTGACGGAGGCCGGACGGGCGCTTAGCCGTTCCAGCACCTGGCGGCGCGTCGGGTCGGACAGGGCACGGAAGATGCCATCCACGATGGCTGCTTCCGCCAATTTTCCACCGGCGTTTTCTGTAGCGGCTCCGGGTGTCGCCATGCAGCCTCCGTTGCTGTCGGTGCAGCAGCCATAGCCCGGCAAGAAACTTAGGTCAATACCTAACTGTTGATATCAACAATATGCCGGGTGGAGCCCTGTGACACTCCCGTGTATAAGCGGGACGAGGGGGCGCCCGCCGAGGGGCGGGGTGCCCGGGCTGTCTTTGGGGCTTTCTTTCAGGCTTTCTTTTGGGGGAACACACGGAATGCTCGAGCAGTATTTCAAGCTCAGCGCGCATGGCACGACCGTGCGCACGGAGATTCTGGCGGGAATCACCACCTTTCTGACCATGGCCTACATCATCTTCGTCAATCCGGCGATCTTGTCGGACGCGGGGATGGATTTCGGCGCGGTCTTCGTCGCCACCTGCCTCGCCGCCGCCATCGGCACGGCGATCATGGGGCTGTACGCCAACTATCCCATCGCGCTGGCGCCGGGCATGGGGCTGAACGCCTATTTCACCTATGGCGTGGTGCTGGGCATGGGGCATACATGGCAGGTCGCGCTGGGCGCCGTCTTCCTGTCCGGCGTGCTGTTCATCATCCTCACCATCCTGCCGGTGCGCGAATGGGTCATCAACGCCATCCCGCGCAGCCTGAAGATGGCGATCTCGGCCGGCATCGGCCTGTTCCTCGGCATCATCGCGCTGAAGAATGCCGGCATCGTGGTCGCCCATCCGGCGACGCTGGTAACGCTGGGCGCGCTGACCGCGCCGTCGGTCATCCTGGCGGTATGCGGCTTCATCGTCATGGTGGCGCTGGACGCCAAGCGCGTGCCTGGCGCCATCATCATCGCCATCCTGGCGACCACAATGGCCGGCATCCTGCTGGGCGTCAGCGAGTTCAAGGGCATCGCCAGCCTGCCGCCCGACCCCAGCCCGACCTTCCTGCAGCTCGACATTGCGGGCGCCCTGCAGGTGGGATTGCTGGCGGTGGTGTTCGCCTTCTTCTTCGTCGATCTGTTTGATACCGCCGGCACGCTGGTGGGCGTGGCGCACCGCGCCGGCCTGCTGGACGCCGAGGGCCGCCTGCCACGGCTGAAGCGGGCGCTGATGGCCGACAGCGTGGCGACGGTGGCAGGCTCGGCGCTCGGCACCTCGACCACCACCTCCTATATCGAGAGTGCCGCCGGCATCAAGGCGGGCGGGCGCACCGGCCTGACCGCCGTGGTGGTGGCCGTGCTGTTCCTCGCCTGCCTGTTCCTGTCGCCGCTGGCCGGCACGGTGCCGGCCTATGCGACGGCGCCGGCGCTGCTGTTCGTCGCCTGCCTGATGACACGCGGCCTGGCCGAACTCGACTGGGAGGATGTGACGGAATATGTGCCGGGCGTGGTGGCCGCACTCAGCATGCCGCTGACCTTCTCCATCGCCCACGGCATCGCCTTCGGCTTCATCACCTATGCCGCGATCAAGCTGCTGTCCGGCCGCGCCGGCGAGGCCAGCCCCGTGGTCTATGTGCTGGCGGTGCTGTTCGTGGTGAAGTTCATCGTGATCTGAGGCGCGCCCTTCCTCTTGCTGTCATTCCCGGGCTTGTCCCGGGAATCCAGGGTTCAGCTTCCTCGGGCGATATCCAGCAAGCTGAGGCCTGGACCCCCGCAACAAGTGCGGGGGTGACGGACGGAGTGTGGGGAGACGGTTGGAGTAGGGGGGCGCTACTCAGTTGTCGCCCATCTTCAGGGCGGCGATGAAGGCCGATTGCGGGATTTCGACGGAGCCGAACTGCCGCATCCGCTTCTTGCCTTCCTTCTGCTTGTCGAGAAGCTTGCGCTTGCGGCTAACGTCACCGCCATAGCACTTCGCGGTCACGTCCTTGCGCATCGCGGCGACCGTCTCGCGGGCGATGACCCGGCCGCCGATGGCAGCCTGGATGGCGATCTTGAACAGCTGGCGCGGGATCAGATCCTTCAGCCGTTCGCAGATCGAGCGGCCGCGATATTCCGCCTGGCTGCGATGGACCAGCATGGACAGCGCATCGACCGGCTCCTGGTTCACCAGGATGGAGACCTTCACCAGCTCGCCCTCGATATAGGAATCGAGCTGATAGTCGAAGCTGGCATAGCCGCGGCTGATCGATTTCAGGCGGTCGTAGAAATCGAACACCACCTCGTTCAGCGGCAGGCGATAGACCACCATGGCGCGGTTGCCGACATAGGTCAGCTCGATCTGCTCGCCGCGCCGTTCGGTGCACAGCGTCAGGATCGGGCCGAGATACTCGTCGGGCACGAAGATGGTCGCCTTGATCCACGGCTCCTCGATATGATCGATCTTCACCACATCCGGGAAATCGGCCGGGTTGTGCAGCTCGATCATCGAGCCGTCGGTCATGTGAATCTTGTAGACCACGCTGGGCGCGGTGGTGATGAGGTCGAGGTCGAATTCGCGCTCCAGCCGCTCCTGGATGATCTCCAGATGCAGCAGCCCCAGGAATCCGCAGCGGAAGCCGAAGCCCAGCGCCGCCGAGCTTTCGGCCTCGTAATGGAAGCTGGAATCGTTCAGCGCCAGCTTGCCCAGGCTGTCGCGCAGATGCTCGTAATCGGCGGCATCGACCGGGAACAAGCCACAGAACACGACCGGGATGGACGGCTTGAAGCCGGGCAGCATCTTGGTCGCCGGGCGGCGTTCCTCGGTCAGCGTGTCGCCGACGCGGCAGTCCGCCACGGTCTTGATGCCGGCCGTGATATAGCCCAGCTCACCCGGCCCGAGGGAGGCAACCTCGATGCGCTTCGGGTTGAACACGCCGACACGGTCCACCGGATGCGCGGCGCCGGTCGCCATCATGCGGATCTTGGTGCCATGCTTCAGCGTGCCATCGACGACGCGCACCAGGATGATGACGCCGAGATAGGCGTCGTACCAGCTGTCCAGCAGCAGGGCGCGCAAGGGGGCGGCGGGGTCGGCCTCGACCGGGGGCGGCAGGCGGTGGACGATGGCTTCCAGCACGTCGTCGATTCCGACACCGGTCTTGGCGGAAATCGGGATGGCGTCCGAGGCGTCCAGCCCGATCACATCCTCGATCTGCTGCTTCACGCGGTCGACATCGGCGGCCGGCAGATCGACCTTGTTCAGCACCGGCACGATCTCGTGATTGGCGTCCAGCGCCAGATAGACATTGGCCAGCGTCTGCGCCTCGACACCCTGGCTGGCATCGACCAGCAGCAGCGAGCCCTCGCAGGCCGCCAGCGAACGGCTGACCTCATAGGTGAAATCAACATGGCCCGGCGTATCGATCAGGTTCAGCAGATATTCCTGCCCGTCCTTGGCGATATAGGGCAGGCGTACGGTCTGCGCCTTGATGGTGATGCCGCGCTCGCGCTCGATATCCATCGAGTCGAGCAACTGCTCCTTCATCTCGCGCGACTGCATCGCGCTGCAGCGCTCGATCAGCCGGTCGGCAAGGGTGGATTTGCCGTGGTCGATATGCGCCACGATGGCGAAGTTGCGGATGTTTTTCTGCGGGATCGACATGTTTATCGAAACGCTTTCCTGATCCAGAATTCCTGTCACCGACCTGTTTGCCTAAAGGCGGGGCCGGCGGCTAGGAAAATATGTGGTTTCACTCTCGCGTCCACCGTCATTCCCGGGCCCAAGCTCCATGGGGTCCCGGAAATCCAAGCTTCAGCTCACTCTACAAGCATCCAGTAAGCAGAAGCCCGGACCACCGCAACAAGTGCGGGGGTGACGGCCGGAGAGAAACTTACCGCCGGAGACTGCCGCCGGTGGCCTTCTCGACCTGGGCGACGATCTTCTGGCTGACCGCCTCGATATCCTCCTCGGTCAGCGTGCGTTCGGTCGGCTGCAATGTAACGCTGATCGCCACCGACTTCTTGCCCTCGCCGAGGTTCGTTCCTTCATAGACGTCGAACACGCCAACCTCGCTGACCAGCGCCTTGTCGGCGCCCTTGGCGGCCCGCAGGATTTGTTCGGCGGCGATCTCCGTCCCCACCACGAAGGCGAAGTCACGCTCCACCGGCTGGAAGGGCGAGAGCTTCAGGAACGGCTTGGTCGAGCCCTTCTTTGCCTTCGGCATCGGCACCCGGTCGAGGAACAGCTCGAACCCGGCCACCGGTCCCTTAAGGTCGTAGGCCTGCAGCAGGCGCGGATGCAGCTCGCCAAAGCAGCCCAGCACGTTGGGGCCGAGGCGCAGGCAGCCGGAGCGACCGGGATGATACCAGTCCGGCGCGTCGGTGGAGACCTGCGCATTGGCCGCCGGCGCGCCCAGAACCTCCAGCAGGGCCAGGAGGTCGGCCTTGGCGTCGAAGGCATCCACCGGGCGCTGCTGCCGGGTCCAGTCGCGCGGCGCGGTCGCACCGGCGCGGATGCCGGTCGCCATCTGGGACTGGCCCTTCGGCGTCGGGTCGGCATATTGCGGGCCGACCTCGAACAGCGCCAGATCGGGGTAGCCCTGATTGGCGTTGCGCTGCGCGGCGGCCAGCAGATTGCCCAGAATCGACGGGCGCATGGCGTCCAGATCGGCGGAGATCGGGTTGGCCAGCATCATCTCCGGCTTCACCGGCCCGCCGAACAGGGCAGCCTGGCTCGACGGCATGAAGGAGAAGGTGACCGCCTCCACCATGCCACGCGATGCCAGCGCGCGCTTGGCCAGCGGCACGCGGCGCTGCGCCGGGGTCAGGGCCGGCTGCGGCATGGTGGTTTCGCGCGGCAGCGGCTCGACTGGGATGTTGTCATAGCCGTGGATGCGCAGCACCTCTTCCACCAGATCGGCCTCGCCGATGATGTCGCCGCGCCAGGGCGGCGGGGTGACGGAGAACACGCCATCTGCCTTCGGCTCCGCCTCGAAGCCAAGGATGTCGAGGATGCGCAGCGCCTCGCCCTGCTTCACGGCGACGCCGCCCAGCTCGGCGATGCGGCCGATGCGCAGATCGTAGCTGCGGCGCCATTCCGGCTCCGTGCCCTCGACAACGATATCGCTGCATTCGCCGCCGCAGAGTTCGAGGATCAGCCGGGTGGCGACGTCGGTGCCCCAGAACGGCGAGGTCTGGTCCAGCCCGCGCTCGAAGCGATAGCGCGCGTCCGACAGCAGGTTCAGCTTGCGGCCGGCCATGGCGACGCGGATCGGGTCGAAGATCGCGGTTTCCAGGAACACGCTCGTGGTCTCGTCCGACACGCCGGTGCGCTCGCCGCCCATCACGCCGGCAAGGTCGTCCACGCCGTGATCGTCGCCGATCGCGACGATCTCGCTGTCCAGCGTGTATTCCTTGCCGTTCAGGGCCTGGAACTTCTCGCCGTCCTTCGCAAAGCGGATGGTGAGGTGGCCGCCCTCGATCTTGTCGGCATCATAGACATGCAGCGGGCGGCCAAGGTCCATCATCACATAGTTGGTGATGTCCACCAGCGCCGAGATCGGGCGCAGTCCAACCGCCTTCAGCCGGTCCTGCAGCCAGCGCGGGGAGGTGGTGTTCTTCACATTGCGGAAATGCCGGCCGACCACGATGGGGCAGGCATCCATGGCATCCGCCGGGAAGTCGCGGCGCCAGACGACCGGGCTCGGATAGCTGCCGTTGCGCTTGGAGGTGTCCAGCTTGCGCAACGTGCCGAGGCCGGCCGCCGCCAGGTCACGGGCCACGCCGCGCACACCCAGGCAATCGGCACGGTTCGGCGTGATGGCAATGTCGATCAGCGGATCGTCGAGCCCGGCATATTTCGCGAAGGCGAGACCCAGCGGCGCATCTTCGGGAAGCTCAATGATGCCGTCATGCTCGTCCGAAAGGCCAAGCTCGCGCTCGGAGACCAGCATGCCATTGGAGTCCTGGCCGCGGATCGTGCCCTTCTTCAGGTCGATGCCGGTGCCGGGAACATGGCTGCCCACCGGCGCGAACACGCCCTTCATGCCGGTGCGCGCGTTCGGCGCGCCGCACACCACCTGCACCACTTCGGTGCCGGTATCGACCTTGCAGACGCGCAGCCGGTCGGCGTCGGGGTGCTGCTCGGCGGAGATGACATGAGCGACGGTGAAGGGGGCGAGGGCGGCGGCGCGATCCTCCACGCCTTCGACCTCAAGGCCGATCATGGAGAGGGTGCGGACGATCTCCTCCAGCGGCGCATCGGTGTCGAGATGCTCCTTCAGCCAGGACAGGGTGAATTTCATCGGGCCAGCCCCCCGGTCAGCGTCGGTACGTCCAGCGGCACGAAGCCGTAATGTTTCAGCCAGCGCAGATCGCTGTCATAGAAGGTGCGCAGGTCGGGAATGCCGTATTTCAGCATGGCGATGCGCTCGATCCCCATGCCGAAGGCGAAGCCCTGGTACTTGGTGGAATCGATGCCGCAATTCTCCAGCACGCGCGGATGCACCATGCCGGAGCCGAGGATTTCCAGCCAGTCGTCGCCGGCGCCGATGGTCAGCTCGCCACCCTTGCGGGTACAGCCGATATCGACCTCCGCCGAGGGTTCGGTGAAGGGGAAATAGCTCGGGCGGAAGCGCACCGGCAGATCGTCCACGCCGAAGAAGGCGCGGCAGAACTCGATCAGGCAGCCCTTCAGATGGCCCATATGGGTCTTCTCGTCGATCACCAGCCCCTCGACCTGATGGAACATCGGCGAATGGGTGGCGTCGTGGTCGCTGCGGTAGGTGCGGCCGGGGGCGATGATGCGGATCGGCGGCGTGGTCTTCTGCATGGTGCGGATCTGCACCGGCGAGGTGTGGGTGCGCAGCACCATCTTCGCCCCGTCTGCGCGGTCCGGCAGATAGAAGGTGTCGTGCTCCTGCCGGGCGGGATGTTCCGGCGGAATGTTCAGCGCCCCGAAATTATGGAAATCATCCTCGATGTCCGGGCCTTCGGCGACGGCGAAACCCATTTCGCCAAAGATCGCCGTCAGCTCGTCCATCACCTGGCTGATCGGGTGGATGAAGCCGCGCTGCTCCGGCCGGGGCGGCAGCGACACGTCGATGCGCTCAGCGGCGAGGCGGGCGTTCAGCGCGGAATCGGCGAGCCCGGTCTTGCGCTGCTCGATGGCTTCGGCCACCGCATCCTTCACCTGGTTCAGGTCCTGGCCGGCCTGGCGGCGGGCATCGGGGTCGAGGCCGCCCAGCTGTTTCATCAGCTCGGTGATGCGGCCCTTCTTGCCAAGGGCGGCGACGCGGGCGCGGTCCAGCGCCTCCAGATCGGTGGCCTGGCCCACTTCGGCCAGCAATTCGTCGCGCAGTCGGTTGAGGTCTTCCATCGTTCGTCCCGTCTTCCCGATACGAAAAGAGGGCCGGCCCCGCAGGACCGCCCCTCTTATCACTTTAATCGCCGGCACGGCCCCTGATGGGACCGCAGGCGACACAACGGTTGGTCAGCCGTTGCTGGCGAGGGCGGCCTGGGCCTGCTCGACCAGCGACTTAAAGACGTCCGGCTCGCGCGTGGCGATGTCCGACAGGACCTTGCGGTCGATGTCGATGCCGGCCTTCTTGATGCCGTCCATGAACTGCGAATAGGGCAGGCCGTGCATACGCGCGGCTGCGTTAATGCGCTGAATCCACAGGCCGCGGAAGTCGCGCTTCTTGTTGCGACGGTCGCGATAGGCATATTGCAGCCCCTTCTCGACCTTCTCCAGCGCGATGCGGAAGCTGCTGTTGCCCCGGCCGCGATAGCCCTTGGCGAGATCCAGAACCTTCTTGTGACGGGCGTGGGAAGTGACGCCCCGCTTGACGCGTGCCATCTAGCTTCTCCTTACCCGTTCGGAAGAAAGAATTTTTTGACGCGTGCAGCATCCTGCGCGCTCATGATCTTGGTGCCGGTGTGCTGACGCAGCATCTTGGTCGGACGCTTGCGCATACCGTGGCGCTTGAAAGCCACGGCCATCTTCACCTTGCCGCTGCCGGTCAGGCGGAAGCGCTTCTTGGCTCCGCTCCGGGTCTTCATCTTGGGCATTTCAACCTCACAATATTACGGGTTCACATTGGCCAGCCAGGCATGCCCTACAAGCCATGGCGCGGCCTTTCCCCATCAGGCCGGAGCCTGAGGGAAGGCGGTTTATACAGAGTGCTTGGCCGGAAAGCAAGGCCGTGCGGTGCGGTTTTCGGCGCGCCTCAGCGCGGCGCGATCACCATCACCATCTGGCGGCCTTCCAGCTTCGGATACTGTTCGACCTTGGCCAGTTCCTCGACATCGTCCTTCACCCGCATCAGCACATTCATGCCGATATCCTGGTGGGCCATCTCGCGGCCGCGAAAGCGCATGGTGACCTTCACCTTGTCGCCATCGGTCAGGAACTTGTTCACGCTGCGCATTTTGACGTCGTAATCATGATCGTCGATATTCGGACGCATCTTGATTTCCTTGACCTCAATGATCTTCTGGTTTTTGCGCGCTTCGTTGCGCTTTTTCTGCGCCTCGTACTTGAACTTGCCGTAATCGAGAATCTTCACGACCGGCGGTGCGGCGCCGGGCGAAATCTCGACCAGATCGAGACCCACATCTTCGGCGGCGCGCAATGCGTCCCGCCGGGACATCACCCCGAGATTCTCCCCATTCTCGCCAATCACGCGCAGCGTGTCGGAAGAAATATCTTCATTGACCCGCGGACCATCCTTGCTGGGCGCGGCGTCTGGTTGGAAACGAGCTATTTAACACCTCCGTCTGATCGGGAAGGCAAAACGAACCACGTTGCCGCCTTCCCATACGGCAACGGGCAATCGCAACCATGACCGGCCATCATGCCGGCGGCTGCGTTTCCTCTTTAAGTCTATGAAGTGCGTCCTCAAGCGCAAGCACTTCTTGCTTGTCGCCGCCAAGACGCCGCATCGCGACCTTGCGTTCTTCCGCCTCGCGGCGGCCGACCACCAGCAAAATCGGCACCTTAGCCAGGCTGTGTTCGCGCACCTTATAGTTGATCTTCTCGTTACGCAAATCGGTCTCGACGCGCAGGCCGGCCGCTTTCAGCGTGGCGGCGACCTCCTCGGCGTAGGGATCGGCCTCGTTGGTGATGGTCGCGACCACCGCCTGCACCGGGGCGAGCCAGAGCGGGAATTTGCCGGCATATTGCTCGATCAGGATGCCGAGGAAGCGCTCGAAGGAACCCAGAATCGCCCGGTGCAGCATGACCGGCCGGTGCTTCTGGCTGTCTTCGGCGATATAGGAGGCGTCGAGGCGCTGCGGCAGCACGAAATCGACCTGCAGCGTGCCGCACTGCCAGTCGCGGCCGATGGCGTCGCGCAGCACGAATTCCAGCTTCGGGCCATAGAAGGCGCCTTCGCCGGGGTTCAGCGTGTAGGGCAGGCCGGCGGCTTCCACCGCATCCTTCAGCGCGCCTTCGGCGCGGTCCCAGGTGGCATCCTCGCCGGCGCGGACTTCCGGCCGGTCGGAAAATTTCACCTTCACATCGGTGAAGCCGAAATCCTTGTAGACGCTCTGCAGCAGGGCGCAGAACCGGATCGTCTCGTCGGTGATCTGGTCTTCCGTGCAGAAGATGTGCGCATCGTCCTGGGTGAAGGACCGCACCCGCATGATGCCATGCAGCGCCCCCGACGGCTCGTAGCGGTGGCAGGCGCCGAATTCCGCCATGCGGATCGGCAGCTGGCGATAGCTGGTCAGTCCCTGGCGGAAGATCTGCACATGGCCGGGGCAGTTCATCGGCTTCAGCGCCAGGATGCGGTCATCCTCGGTCTCCACCGTGAACATGTTCTCGCGGAACTTCTCCCAATGGCCGGAGGCTTCCCACAGCGCGCGGTCAATCAGCTGCGGCGTCTTCACCTCGACATAGCCGGCGGCGTCCAGCTTGCGGCGCATATAGGCTTCGACGGCGCGGTACAGCGTCCAGCCCTTGGGGTGCCAGAACACGCTGCCAACGGCCTCTTCCTGAATATGGAACAAATCCATCTCGCGGCCGATGCGGCGATGGTCGCGCTTCTCCGCTTCTTCGACCTGCAGCAGATAGGCCTCCAGCTCCTCCTTCGTTGCGAAGGCGGTGCCATAGACGCGCTGTAGCTGGTCGTTATTGGCGTCACCGCGCCAATAGGCGCCAGACACTTTCAGCAGCTTGAAGGCCTTGCCCAGCTTGCCGGTGGAGGGCAGATGCGGGCCGGTACACAGATCGGTGAACGCACCTTGCGTATAGACTGAGATGTCCTCGTCCGCCGGGATGTTGCCGATATGCTCGGCCTTGTACTTCTCGCCGATGGACTCGAAATAGGCGACCGCCTGGTCGCGGCTCCAGACATCGCGGGTGATCGTCTCGTTGCGCTCGACGATCTCGCGCATCTTCGCTTCCAGCGTCTCAAGGTCTTCCGGCGTGAACGGCTCGGCGCGCGCGAAATCGTAATAGAAGCCGGTCTCTGTCGCCGGTCCGAACGTCACCTGCACATCCGGATACAGCTCCTTCGCCGCTTCGGCCAGCACATGGGCGGCGTCATGGCGCAGCAGTTCCAGCGCGTCGGGATGCTTGGTGGTGACGATCTCGATCCGGGAATCGGTGGTGATAGTGCTCGCCAGGTCCTTCACGTCGCCGTTGATCTTGATGGCGAGCGCGGCCTTTGCGAGGCCGGCACCGATTGACGCAGCGACGTCCGCGCCCGTGACCGGGCCCTCGAACTGCTTGACGCTGCCGTCGGGGAGCGTGATGGAAACCATGATCTGTCGCGTTCCGATTGGGTTGCGGTGAACACACTATATGGGGCTTCTGCCGCAGCGCGGCAAAAGGGCTGCAACTCTAATGCGCCGCCTTGGCGTGTCAAGCGGGCGTGGCGTCGCGCCTGGCAGCATCGCGATTTGGCGCCGCGATTTGCCCTCTTGCGGGTCGCCGGGCGGCGCGGCACTATCCGCCGCGGTCGCAATATCTTGCGCAACCTCCACTTTGAGAAACCCCTAGGCAATAGAGGCTGCGGGCCATGCCCGTTCCGTTTCTCTCTCCCGAATTGGTCGAACTGGTCGGCGGCATCGCCGCCGTGCTGACCACGATCTCCTTCCTGCCGCAGGTGCTGAAGGCCTGGCGCAGCCGCTCGGCGCGCGACGTGTCGCTGGCGATGCTGCTGCTGTTCCTGGCCGGCGTGCTGCTGTGGCTGTGCTATGGGCTGGCGCTGGAGTCGCTGCCACTGATCCTGGCCAACGCGGTGACGGCGGTGCTGATCCTGGCGATCCTGGCAGCGAAGCTGCGCTTCCGCACGCCGGGTCCGGTGTAACCCGGCCTATTTCACGCCGGGTTCCGAATCGTCCTTGCCCATCGGCATGCGCGGATCGAGCTTCATCGCCTGCGGGCTGCTGGCCGGCACATTCACGAATTTCCCGCGCAGATCGGCCGGCTTCGAGGCGCGGCGGGTCATGCGGTAGGCAACGAAGCCCCCGGTCGCGGCGGAAATGACGGCGGCGTAGAAGAACAGGCCGGCCGGGCCGATCAGTTCCATGACCAGCGTGGCGAGCAGCGGGCCAATGGTCGAGCCGATGGCCCAGGACAGCAGCAGTGTGCTGGTCAGCGGCACCATCTGGCCGGGTTCGGCGAAGTCGCTGGCATGCGCGATGCACAGCGCATAGATCGACAGGCCGGTCGCGCCCCAGATGCCGAACAGCGCATAGAGCATCCACACCGGCAGGATGGGGCCGAGAAGGGCAATCGCCAGCGACACCGCGAGGACGACCGCCAGCCCGCCGACGATTACCCGGCGGCGGTCGATGCGGTCGGACAGCCAGCCCATCGGCCATTGCGCGAACAGGCTGCCGATCTGCATGACCGAGACCAGCGCCGCGATGGGGCCGGCGGCCAGCCCGATCTGCAGGCCATAGAGCGGCGTGATGCCGATCACCGCCGCGTTCATCAGGCCGGTCGCCACACAGCCGATCAGCGCCGCCGGCGCGATGGCATACAACTCCTTCAGCGACATGGTGGCGACGGTCGGCGGCGGCGGGGTGACGGCGCGGGTCAGCGCCACCGGGATCAGCGACAGCGAGGCGCAGGCGCTGATCAGCAGGAAGAACCCCGTGCCCATCGGATCGCCGATGGCCAGCAGCATCTGCCCGCCGGCCAGCGTCAGCTTGTTGGAGATCATGTACAGTGACAGCACGCGGCCGCGGATCGGCTGCGGCGCCTGTGCCACGATCCAGCTTTCTGCCACGCTGAACAGACCGGCCATGCAGATGCCCATCAGGAAGCGCAGGCAGCCCCATAGCATCCAGTCGATGCCGAGCGTCAGGCCCAGCGTCGAGGCGGAGACGGCGGCGGCGAACACGGCGAAGGTGCGGATATGGCCGATGCCGCGTACCAGCCTGGGCATCAGCAGGCAGCCGATCAGGAAGCCGAAGGAATAGAAGGTGGCGACGACGCCGATCATCGTCGGCGACAGGCCTTCCAGGCCCATGCGCAACGGCACCAGGACGCCGATCAGGCCGTTACCGAGCTGCAGGATCATCACGCCCAGAACGATGGCCAGGATCGCCGGGATGGCGTCACGCATGAGGGGCTCCGGCCTTGTTAGCGGTTCTTGCTTGGCGGTTATTCTGGGATAGATGCCAGAAGGTTACAAGAAGGTGTCTGGGCGGATGTTTGGGCTATTCGACGATGCGCATCCCGTCATTCTCCGCCTCGGCGAACAGCCAGTCGCGGAAGGCGGTGATCTTCGGCCGCTCGGCTGATGCCTCGGGGCAGACGAAGAAATAGGAGTGATAGGCGTTCAGCGCGAATTTGAAGGGCTGCACCAGCGTGCCGTCGGCAATTGCGTCGCGCACCAGGGGGCTGCGCCCCAGCGCCAGCCCCTGGCCGTTGATCGCGGCCTGGAACACCATGCTGGAATGGCTGAAGGAGGGACCGCGCGTCGGGTCCACATCGTCGATGCCGGCGGCCAGCAGCCACATCCGCCAATCCTCGTGCATATGGTCGTGCAGCAGCGTGTGGTGCTTCAGATCCTCCGGCGTGCGCAGCGGGTGCGGCCCGTCCAGCAGTTTCGGGCTGCATACCGGGAACACGCTCTCGGTCATGAAGCGCACCGCCTTGACACCCGGCCAGCCGCCGGTGCCGTAGCGGATCGCGCAATCCACGTCTTCCTGGTTGAAGTCCACGATCTTGTCGTTGGCGGCGACCCAGACATCGATCTCCGGATGCTGCGCGCGGAACCGGCCGAGGCGCGGCACCAGCCAAGTCGCGGCGAAAGACTGGAAGGTGGAGACGGTCAGCCGGCCGGCGCGGTCGCGCGCCAGCAGCCGCCCGGTGCCCTCGGCCAGCCGGTCCAGAGAGTCGCGCGCCACGGCAAGGTAGCTCTGCCCCTCCTCGGTCAGGAACAGCGCACGGCTGCCGCGCCGGAACAGCGGCAGGCCCAGCCAGGTTTCCAGCGACTTCACCTGATGGCTGATCGCCGCCTGCGTCACATGCAGCTCGTCGGCGGCCTTGGTAAAGCTCAGATGCCGGGCGGCGGCCTCGAAGGCGCGGACGGCGGTCAGCGGCGGCAGGCGGCGGGACATGATCTCGATATCCATTCAGCATTAGAAAATCTTATCACCATGATAAAAAACTATCCTTTGTCAGCTTCAAAGAAAAGGCAGATATAAGCATCATCTCAATAATTTGACGGTCTGGGATTGTCATTAGGACAATTTGGCCGTTCGAGGAGAGTGCCATGTCTGCTGTCAATACCGGCCTTCCGTTATCCGCCACCGCTGTCTCCGGGGGCGTCTCCCAGCGTGGTTTCGGCATCCCTACCGTCCGCGTCCTGCTGATCGGCTTGGTCGATCTGCTGATTGCCTGGCAGGAGCGCGCGATACAGCGCCACCGTCTGGCGGGCCTCGACGAGCGCGGGCTGAAGGATGTTGCGCTGAGCCGCGCCGATATCGCCCCGGAGGTCGCCAAGCCGTTCTGGCGGGCCTGAAGCACCCGTCAGATGCCTTGGCCGCGTGGCTTGCCCGCGGCCGGCTCCTCTGCTTCACCAACCCCGCCTTGCGCCTCCGGTTTCGACCGGAGGCGTTTTTTTGCGGGCTTGTTTCAACATCAATTTAACTAATCCGATGATGAAAAAGCGTCGTTTGTGATCTCGCTCTAAGTAAATGAATATACAGGAAACAGGGAAGGCGAACGTCTCCATATTGTCATGAAGACAATTCAGCCTTAGCGATGGAGGGTCGAATGGCCACTGTTATGATGAAAACTCAGCCGGCTTCCGCCCGTATGCCGGCCCGGATGCCTCGGATCGGTGTGCGCAGCCTGATTTTCGGCCTGCTGTCCTGGCTGGCCGATGCCCAGTCGCGTGCGTCATCCCGGTACGAATTGCAGGAACTCGATGCCCGGCAATTGCGCGATGTCGGGCTGACACGCGCGGAACTTGACCGTGCCTTCGGTCCCACTTTCTGGATGATCCGCTAGAGTGCGATCGCTTTAAATGCGATCACCTAAGTGATCGATTTAAAGCGTGAATCGCCCTCTATGGTATTGATTAGAGGCGGATTCACGTTTCAGCCTGAATCAGATATCCGATTCAGGCTGAAACGATCCGGCTCTAGAGTCTATGGTGCGGGCTTTCGTAAACCGGATGGTGTTGCGCGCTGCATGACGCCGTCCGGTTTTTCCCGTTGCTGTGAGGATCCCGTTCATGACGGTGAAGCCGCTGGCTGACGCCGCTGCCCCGGAAACTGCCGCCGCCCGGCGTGAAAGCCTGATCGGCGTCGGTTACGGGCTGGCCGCCTTCCTGTTCTGGGGCGTGGCACCGGTGTATTTCAAGCTGGTGGCGCATGTCGCAGCGATTGAGATTCTGGCGCACCGCATCGCATGGTCGGCGGTTTTCCTGGTGCTGCTGGTCGGGCTGCTGCGCCGCTGGCACGGCGTCGTCGCGGCCCTCACATCCTGGCGGTTGTTCCTGCCGCTGCTGCTGTCGGCGGCGATCCTGTCGGCGAACTGGTTCACCTACATCGTCGCGGTGAACAGCGGGCAGGTGCTACAGGCCAGCCTCGGTTATTACATCAACCCGCTGGTCAATGTGCTGCTGGGTATGGTGTTCCTGAAGGAAAGGCTGCGCCCGGCGCAGATCGCGGCGGTGGCGCTGGCCGCCATCGGCGTTGCGGTCATGGTCGGCGCGGCCGGACAGATTCCCTGGATCGCCCTGTTCCTCGGCTTTTCCTTCGGTTTCTACGGGCTGATCCGCAAGATGGTGCCGGTCGATGCGATCAGCGGCTTGTCCGTCGAGGCCGTGGCGCTGACGCCTTTCGCGCTCGGCTATATCTTCTGGCTGGGCAATGCCGGCAGTTTCGGCGCTGTCGGCCTTGCCACCGACCTGCTGCTGGTGGCGGCGGGCCTTGTCACGCTGCTGCCGCTGCTGTGGTTCAATGCGTCGGCCAAGCGGCTGAAACTGTCCACGGTCGGTATCCTGCAATATGTGGCACCCACCGGGCAATTCCTGCTGGCGGTGCTGCTGTTCGGTGAGAATTTCACGCCGGTTCACATGGTGACATTCGCCTGTATCTGGGCCGGGCTCGCGCTCTACACGGCGGACGCGCTGCGCGGCAGCAAGGGGAGGGAGAGATGACCGACAAGACCTATTTTGCCACGCTGGCGGCCTATAATCGCTGGGCCAACGGGAGACTCTACGCCGCCGCCGAGGCGCTGGGCGAGGCGGCCCGAACCGCCGACCGGCAGGGCTTCTTCGGTTCCATCCACAACACGCTGAACCACATCATGGTCGGCGACCGGCTGTGGCTGTCACGCTTTCCCGGCCAGCCGGCCTATCGCTACAAGCTGGACGATGTACCCTATCCGGACTTCGACGCGCTGAAGGCGGCGCGAGTGGCGCAGGATCAGGTCTTTATCGATTTCCTGGCGGCGATGACTCCGGAGTATCTGGCCGGCGACCTCAGCTACACCAACACGCGCGGCGAAACCTTCACCATGCCGGTGCGGCTGGTGCTGGGCCATGTGTTCAACCACCAGACCCACCATCGCGGGCAGGTGCACCATATGATCGGGATGGCGGGAACAGAACCGCCTTCGATCGACCTGATCTATTACCTGCGCGAAGTGGGCATCTAGAGGCTAAGGTCCGGGGCCGGACGGATCACGCCGCAGCCATAGCCTTCCCAGTTGGTGACCGGAACGGTCAGCTGGCTGGCCAGCGCCTCCCGGTCGGCCTGCTTCAGCACGCCAAGCTGGGTGAGGATCCAGCCCAGCGCCACGGTAGAGGCGCGGCCATGGCCGTCATCGACCTTCAGCGCGATGCCGAGGCCCAGTTCGGGGATCGCGGCGGTATAGACGCCCTCCGCCCCGGTCTTCAGTAGGATGCGCTCGCCCAGCTGCTGCAGCACCAGGCTGCCGAAGCGGCCGGTGCCGGCAATCATCAGCGGCTCGGCCGCCACCGCCTTGCGGATGCGCAGGATCGCCTCGCGGCGTTTGGCAGATAGTTCCGCCGGGTCGGCCATGCGCGCCATCGCCACCGCCATCGCCTTCAGCGACATGCCGAAGACCGGGATGCCGCAACCATCGATACCGCGCGGCGTGGCTGACAGATCCTCGCCGCCCAGCTCCTCGCAGAGTTTGATGAGGCGCTTCTGCACCGGATGGTCGGCGCGGATATAGCCCTTGGTCGGCTCGCCCAGATGCTTCGCCGTGCTGAGGAAGCCGCAATGCTTGCCCGAACAGTTATTATGGATGCGGCAAGCGCTTTCGCCCTTGCGGATCATCGCATGCGCCGTCGGCTCATGGCTCGGCAGCTGGTTGCCGCATTCCAGATCGTCATTGCCGAGGCCGAGCTGCGACAGCCAGGCATCCACCGTTTCGGTGTGCATCGTCTCGCCGCTGTGCGAGGCACAGGCCAGCGAGATGTGGCGGTCGGCCAGCCCATAGGCGTCGGCGGCGCCGCTTTCCACGAAGGGGATCGCCTGCAGCGGCTTGATCGCGGAGCGGCCATAGACCAGCCTGTCAGCGTCGCCCCAGGCATGGCGCAGGCTGCCCGAGGCGTCCGCCACGGCGGCGATGACCCGGTGGAAGCTCTCGACCATGCCGCCGCGCGTCACCTCGACGGCGATGGGGGCGGCGCTGCCGGCTCCGGCAGTGTTGGTCTGGACGCGGAGAATTTCTTCTGTCATTGGGGGCATCCGCAAAAAAAAGCTGGTGGGAACTCCGATGCCGGCAACCTTGCCTTGCCGCTCCGGCGCTGGCAAGCAGGAGGGAAGGAGAAGGAGAGGTCATGAAGGGCTATTTCGCCATCGGCGTTCAGGGGCTGAGCAAGGCGCAGAACGCGGGGACGCTGTTCCGCACCGCGCACGCCTTTGGCGCCAACTTTGTGTTCACCATCGGCGAATCCTACGACCGGAAGAAGCTGAACCAGAGCGACACCTCCAATACGCTGCGCAATCTTCCCTATTACCGGTTCGACGGTGCGCGCGATTTCCGCCTACCGGAGGGTTGCGCGCTGGTCGGGGTGGAGCTCGTCGAGGATGCAGTGGCATTGCCCAGCTTCCGGCATCCGCGCCAGGCCGCCTATATATTGGGGCCGGAACGCAACAGCCTAGACCCGGAAATCGTCGGGCTGTGCGACCATGTGGTGCAGATACCGATGAAATTCTGCGTCAATGTCGGCATTGCCGGCGCCATCGTGATGTATGACCGGCTCATCAGCCTGGGACGTGCCGCGCCGCGCCCGACCATGCCGGGCGGACCTGTCGAGCCGCTGCCGGAACCGGTCTTCGGCGCGCCGCTGTGGGCCAAGAAGCAGCGCCGGCGCGAACGCCTCGCCGCGGAGGAGAATGTTGGCCGCACGGATTAGGCCGGGTAGCGGCTGTATCTGTTACAGGCTGATTTTTGGACTGGGCGTACCTATCTGTTGATCATTCAAGATTGAACCGGGACCAGATAATGTCGGGCGATGAGACGCGGGACGAATTTCCCTATGACGAATATTCCGCCCCGCGCAGGCGGGTGACACAGTGGCTGCGCCGCATCCCGCTGGTGCGCAGCCTAGGTGTGCTGGTTCTGCTCGTCCTGCTCTATTACGGTGCCGGCGCCGCGATCATCAACAAGATCGACGCCGATCCGGATTTCGCGCCGCCGACAGTGGCCGAGGGCAGCAGCAACGCGATTGCGGCGGCGGCGGCGATGGTCAGCCGCGAGGTGGACCAGAATGGCTGGACCGCCAACGACCCGTTCTTCATGCCCTCCGTCATTCTGGACAATATGCCGAACTACCAGCAGGGCATCCTGAAGGCGGTTTCGCGTTTCAGCGTCGAGATGATGGACCATATCGGCCGCATACGGGGCACCAGCCAGATCGACAAGGATCTGGAGCGCGCCGCCGGCCTGCTGAAATATCCAGGCAATGTCTGGGTCTGGGACCCCTCGGTCTCGCTGGCGCCGACGGCGACCTCCGAATCGCAGTACCGCGCGGCTGCGCGGGCGCTGATCTCCTATAATGACAGGCTCTCGACCGGGCAGGCGGTGTTCGACCGGCGCGGGGACAATCTGATGTCGATGCTGGAACGGATCGCTTCCGATCTCGGCTCCGCCTCGGCGCAGATCGACTCCCATATCCTGAGCGCACCGTTCTGGCTGATCGACACCAGGGTCGATGATCTGTTCTATTCGACCAAGGGGCAGCTTTACGGGCATTACATCATGCTGCGCGAGCTGGGCCGGGATTTCGCGCCGATCCTGCGCGAGCGGCAGCTCGATGGCGTCTGGCAGCAGATGCTGGACAGCCTGCGCGAAGGGTCCCAGCTGGAACCGCTGGTTGTCATCGGCGGTTCGCCGGATGCGCTGATCCTGCCGAACCATCTCACCGCCCAGGGCTTCTATCTGCTGCGCGCCCGCACGCAGCTCTATGAGGTGGTCAACATCCTGTTGAAATAGAACGAAGAGTCTGGTCAGGATTAAGCGGCGCCGGTACGGTACTGGGCTGCATGCGCTAATGCATCATCGTTACAATCTGGGATGGGGCTGACTGGGGCGATGACGGCTGAACACACAGCTGAACAGAGTGAGACGGATGTCGCTGACAGCGAGGCGTTGCTGGAGAGTCTGCTGTCGTCGCATCGCGCTGTCATGCAGATGGAGATGGGCGTCGAACGTTTCCGGGCGATGAACACCCTGTTCGACGAAACGCGCCAGACCCTTCGGACGATCGATTCGCGGATGTCGAGGCTCAGCCAGGAGCGTAACGGCTTTCGTGACGAGATTGCCTTCATCCGCCGCCATCGTTCCCGCCTGGCGACCCTGCGCGGATATCTGTCGGCGACCTATCGCAGCGCCGACCGGGCGATCGCCAATCTGGACGGTTTCACCCTCAATCACGATCCGGCGAAGCTGAAGATCATGCTGAAGGATCCCGACCGGCTGGGGATCGTCCGCGGTACAAGCTTCCTGGGCCTCATCAAGAATGGCGAACGCAAGGAAGCGGTCGATAACTACAACAAGAACGTCCTGAAGGCGCTTGACGGGCTGCTCGCCGATCATCGCGCCTTTCTGCACAGCATCGCCACCGACTGGCAGGCGAAGCAGGATGAAACCAGCCATGTGCTGGACCGGATTTCCGAGATCAAGAAGACCATCGGCTTCTTCATGAAGGAATTGCAGGTCGAGCACGTCCGCATCGGCAAGAACCTCCTGCCCGAGCATATCGATCAGTTGCAGGTAGCGGAAAAGAAGCTGGTTGACTGGCTGCAAGGCCAGAAGGAAAGCATCGCAGTGCCAAAGGTGGAGGAGTAGCGGCTTTCTACTCCTGGTCTTTGTTCTGCTTTGCGGCGGCGGCCTTCATCGCCTCCGTCTGCATGCGGACCATCGCCTCGATCTGATGCTGCAGATTGTCGATCTGCTCCTTCATCGCGCTCACCATGGGGTCACCGGCGGGCGGCGTTTCGGATTTCGGCGTGCTGGACGAAGCGTTGGTGTCCC
Source organism: Oceanibaculum nanhaiense (assembly GCF_002148795.1). NCBI lineage: Bacteria > Pseudomonadati > Pseudomonadota > Alphaproteobacteria > Rhodospirillales > Oceanibaculaceae > Oceanibaculum > Oceanibaculum nanhaiense. The sequence goes on from NZ_MPOB01000004.1 coordinate 139,199, forward strand.
GGTTGGCCGCGCCTTCCGCGCCGAAGGGCGAGAACATGCGCATGGCGCTGTCCAGCATGGCCATGTTCTGCTTGCCCATCTCCTCCAGATTGGAGCCGAAAGGGAAGATTCCGCCGAACGTGTTGTCCATATAGGAGCGCATGCTGTCCTGATTCCGCGAGAAGGAGGACATGCTGTGTTCAAGATATTTCGGCAGCACCCATTGCAGGCTGTCGCCATAGAAGCTGATGAGCATCCGCAGGAAGCCGATCGGTAGCAGATTCTGCCCCTTCGATTCCTCCTCGACGATGATCTGGGTCAGCACGGCGTGGGTGATATCGTCGCCGGTCTTGGCGTCATAGACCTGAAACTCGACGCCGTCCTTCACCATCTGGCACAGATGGTCGAGGGTCACATAGCTGCTGGTCGCGGTGTTGTAGAGCCGTCGGTTCGCGTATTTCTTGATAGTGACGGGCTCGCCTTCCCCTTGCTTCTTCTTATCGGCCATTAGGGACCTTTCCGGTTGTCTCCCCCTGGCGTCAGACTCGCTCTTCGGCGTGTCTTTCCGCCCAAAATCGCCTTTAAGGTCAGGCTTCTGTTTTTGCTTTGCAACAGAAATCTTGCTGCGCAGCATAATCCGCAGCATTGTCGCCAGTCGGGCAGGCAAACCGGCGTCTGGCGATCCGGTGAGAGGGCTTTTATAGTGTGGCCATGGCAGACGATACCGACGCAAAAGAAATCGACGCGAAAGAACTGGCCGAGCAGTTTCTCGACCTCTGGCAACAGCAACTCGGCGCGCTGTCCCGCGACCCGGAATTTGCCCGCGCGGCGGGGCAGGGGATGCAGCTCTGGTCCCGCATGCTGGCCGGGATGGCCGCTGGATCGGCCGCTGGGGCAACCGGCACTCCGGGTACCGTTCCGGCGCCGTTCGACGCCTTTTTCAACGCGATGAGGTCTGCTGGTGATGCCGGAAAAGCACAGTCCGCCACCGCAGATGCAGGCGGAAACCAGGCTGGGGCCAAGACCGCTGCCGCTGCATCTGGCGATTGCGGCGATGACCCTGCTGACCTCGCGCGGCGCCTTGCCGCTCTTGAGGAAAGGCTCGCTCGACTGGAGGCCGGAACTGGCGGAGACGGCGGAAAGACTCCGCCAAAGCGCCGCAGCGCTCGACGAAAAGCAGGTTGAGCGGGCGCTAGACGCAGCTGCAGCAAAACGCTGGGGCGCGTTCCTGGACGGCGTCCTGCGTTACCGTCGGCACCCCTACCGGCGCGCCCTGCCGGCCGCGCGGCTGGCCTGGCAGGATGGCACCACCCGCTTGCTGGCCTATGCGCCGAAACGTCGCCGCACCGGCCGCCCGGTGCTGGTCGTCCCATCGCTGATCAACCGCGCCTACATACTGGACCTCACGGAGCAGCGCAGCTTCATGCGCGATCTGGCGGCGCGCGGCTTCCGGCCCTATCTGGTCGATTGGGGCCAGCCGGGCGATGCCGAGCGCGGGTTCACGCTGACCGACTACATTACCGGTCGGCTGGATGCGGCGCTGGAGGCCGTTCTGGATGATGCCGGCGCGAAACCGGCGCTGGTCGGCTATTGCATGGGGGGCACCATGTCGGTGGCGCTGACGCAGTGCCGCCAGGCCGACCTATCGGGCCTTGCCCTGCTGGCGGCTCCCTGGGATTTCCTGGCCGATCCGACGCCGATGACGGCGGCGCTGCCGGGTATCCTGCCGAGCCTGAACGCTGCAATCGGGACGCTGGGTGAACTGCCGACCGATATGATCCAGGCGCTGTTCCTGGGGCTCGATGCCCATCTGGGATACCGCAAGTTCCGGGCGTTCGCCGCACTCGACCCGGCATCGGAAAAGGCCCATGCCTTCGTGGCGCTGGAGGATTGGCTGAACGACGGCGTGGCGCTGGCCGGCCCGGTCGCCCGCGAATGCATGGAGGGCTGGTACATCCGCAATGACCCGGCCCTGGGTGCGTGGCGGGTGGCCGGAGAGGCCGTCGATCCTGCCGCTATCCGCCTGCCGGCGCTGGCCATGGTCCCGGCGGGCGACCGGATTGTTCCGCCGGCCTCGTCGCTGGCCCTGGCTGCGGCGCTGCCGAACGCCACAACGCTGCGCCCGGCGCAGGGCCATATCGGCATGATGGCCGGCGGTGCGGCGGCGAAACAGGTGTGGGGCCCCCTGGCCGATTGGCTGAAAAATCTGGACTGACAACCGCTTAATCGGACCGTTTGCGCCTTCGCTGCACTGCAACTATGGTAGCCGAAAAGCAATCGTTCCGGCGGACCACCAGCCGCCCTGTTCCAGGAGGAGTAAGCCATGACCGATGTCGTGATCGTCAGCGCCGCCCGTACCGCAATCGGCGCCTTCAACGGCGCGCTGAGTTCGCTGCCCGCCCATACGCTGGGCGAGATCGCCATCCGCGAGGCGCTGTCGCGCGGCAAGGTCGATGCCGCCGAGGTGTCGGAGCTGATCTTCGGTCAGGTGCTGACCGCCGGCACCGGCCAGAACCCGGCCCGCCAGGCTGCCATCGCTGCCGGCATTCCGAAAGAGGCCACCGCCTATGTCATCAACCAGGTCTGCGGCTCCGGGCTGCGCACCGTGGCGCTCGGCTATCAGGCGATCCGCAATGGCGATTCGGCCATCGTCGTCGCCGGCGGCCAGGAGAGCATGAGCCAGTCCACCCACTGCGCGCATCTGCGCAACGGCACCAAGATGGGCGACCTGAAGATGGTCGATACCATGATCAAGGACGGGCTGTGGGATGCCTTCAACGGCTATCACATGGGCAACACGGCGGAGAATGTCGCCAAGCAGTGGCAGATCAGCCGCGAGCAGCAGGATGAATTCGCCGCTGCTTCGCAGCAGAAGGCGGAGGCGGCGCAGAAATCCGGCCGCTTCAAGGATGAGATCGTGCCGGTCACGATTTCCGGCCGCAAGGGTGACACCATCGTCGATGCCGATGAGTATCCGCGCCACGGCACCACGATGGACACGCTGGCGAAGCTGAAGCCGGCCTTCGAGAAGGAAGGCAGCGTCACCGCCGGCAATGCGTCGGGCATCAATGACGGTGCGGCCGCGCTGGTGCTGATGAGTGCCGAGGAGGCGGCGAAGCGTGGCCTGACGCCGCTGGCGCGCATCGCCTCCTGGGCCACGCGCGGTGTCGATCCGGCGATCATGGGCACCGGGCCGATCCCGGCCAGCCGCGCAGCGCTGGAGAAGGCCGGCTGGAAGGCCGGGGATCTCGACCTGATCGAGGCCAACGAGGCCTTCGCCGCGCAGGCCTGCGCGGTGAACAAGGATCTGGGCTGGGACACCGACAAGGTGAATGTGAATGGCGGCGCCATCGCGCTCGGCCATCCGATTGGCGCGTCGGGGGCCCGCGTGCTGGTCACGCTGCTGCACGAAATGCAGAAGCGCGATGCGAAGAAGGGCCTGACCACGCTGTGCATCGGCGGCGGCATGGGCATCGCCATGTGCCTCGAGCGCTAAGCCGGCAGCACTATTTTCAAACAGCCGCCCCGGACATCCGGGGCGGCTTTTTTGTGGCTTTTGACCTCCGTCAATTGAAAGCTGCCGAACTCGTGTCATGATTAATGGGTAAATACCGACAGGGCGAAATCAAACCGTCGGACAACACAGGGAGGATGGCATGGCGCGTGTGGCAATCGTGACGGGTGGAACGCGGGGCATCGGCAAGGCGATCTGCCTGGCGCTGAAGGACAAGGGCTACAAGGTCGCGGCCAATTATGGCGGCAATGACGAGCGGGCGAAGCAGTTCACCGACGAGACCGGCATCGCCGCCTACAAATTCGACGTGTCGGACTTCAAGGCCTGCCAGGAAGGTGTGGCGAAGGTCACGGCCGATCTGGGGCCGGTCGATATTCTGGTGAACAATGCCGGCATCACCCGCGACGGCACCATGCACAAGATGTCCCACGAGATGTGGCAGGATGTCATCGACACCAATCTCGGCTCCTGCTTCAACATGTGCCGCGCCGTCATCGACAGCATGCGCGAGCGCAATTTCGGCCGCATCGTAAATATCGGCTCGATCAACGGCCAGGCCGGCCAGTACGGTCAGGTGAACTACGCCGCCGCCAAGTCGGGCATCCACGGCTTCACCAAGGCGCTGGCGCAGGAAGGGGCGGGCAAGGGCATCACCGTGAACGCCATCGCCCCCGGCTATATCGACACCGACATGGTCGCCGCCGTGCCGGCCAATGTGCTGGAGAAGATCGTCGCCCGGGTGCCGGTCGGCCGTCTCGGCAAGGCCTCGGAGATCGCGCGTGGCGTGGTGTTCCTGGTCGATGACGAGGGCGGTTTCATCACCGGCTCGACGCTATCGATCAATGGCGGCCAGCATATGTACTAAGGCGGCCTAGCCGTCCAGCATTTCCCCCACCGTCCGGCGCAGCAGGGCGATATCCTGTTCGCGCGAGAGGCGGTGGTCGCCATCCTTCACCAGCGCGATGCGCACATCGTCCGTCTCCAGCGCTTCCGCCAGCCGGATAGAGACCTGCCAGGGCACGTCCGGGTCGCGCATGCCGTGCAGCAGCCTGACCGGGCAGGACAGCCGGATCGGGTCGCGCAGCAGCAGATGGTCGCGGCCATCTTCGATCAGCCTGCGGGTGATGATGTAGGGATCGTCGCTGTAGGAAGAGGGTTCGGCATAGGACCCCTCGCGCAGGATTGTCTCGCGGACCTCATGCGAGAACTTCTCCCACATCAGATCTTCCGTGAAATCCGGTGCGGCAGCGATGCCGACCAGGCCGGCGACGCGCTGCGGCCGCGCCAGGGCAGTCAGCAGCATCAGCCAGCCGCCCATCGAGGAGCCGACCAGGATCTGCGGCCCCTCGGTCAGCGCGTCCAGCGCCGCGATGGCATCCGCCGCCCAGGTGCCGATGCAGCCCTCCGTGAATTTGCCGTCCGACGCGCCATGGCCGGAATAGTCGAACCGCAGGAAAGCCTGGCCGCGCGCCTTTGCGAATTCCTCCAGCGCCAGCGCCTTGGAGCCGGTCATATCCGACTTGAAACCGCCCAGAAACACGATGCCCGGAGTCTTGCCAGCCGTGCGATGATACGCGAGGCATTCCCCGGCGGGGCGGACTAGGGTATCGAAGGGTGTTTCGGTCATGACTTGGACCATCCTTACGGGGACCATTGTTGCGGAAGGGACGGCAGAAGGCCGTGACGGGAGAGAATGACGGACAGCGACCATAACATTGATGGCCCCAGCGCGGGAAACCCGGAAGGCAGCCCGGCGGAAGCCGCGCCCGAACCCCGCCGCCCGACCGTGCTGCAGGTTCTGCCCGGGCTGGTGACCGGCGGGGTGGAGCGCGGCACCGTCGATATGGCGGATGCGCTGGTGCGTGCCGGCTGGCGCGCGATGGTCGCCTCCAGCGGCGGGCCGATGGTGCGCGAGCTGGAGCGCGTGGGTGGCGAGCATGTCACCCTGCCGCTGGCCAGCAAGAACCCGATCCGTATGCGCAAGAACGCCAAGGCGCTGGAAGAACTGATCGCGATGGAGGGCGTGGACATCGTGCATGCCCGCAGCCGCGCCCCGGCCTGGAGCGCCTGGTGGGCGACACGGCGCACCGGCACGCCCTTCGTCACCTCCTTCCATGCGCCCTACAGCCTCGGCGGGCCCCTGGGCGGGCCGCTGAAGCGGCTCTATAATTCGGTGATGACGAAGGGCGACCGCGTTATCGCCATCTCGGAATTCATCAGCCGCCACATCCTCGACAATTACCCCGTCGATCCCGAAAAGCTGCGCGTCATTCCGCGCGGCGCCGATGTGGCCATCTTCGATCCCGAGCGGGTGAGCGCCGAGCGCATGATCCAGCTGAGCGAGGCCTGGCGGCTGGAGGATGGCGTGCCGGTGGTCATGCTGCCGGGCCGGCTGACGCGCTGGAAGGGGCAGGGCGTGCTGATCGAGGCGATGGCGCACCTGCGCGACCTGCCCGTACTGTGCGTGCTGGTGGGCTCCGACCAGGGCCGGGTGCGCTACCGCGAGGAGCTGGAAGCGCTGACCGAGCGGCTGAATCTGAAAAGCGTGGTGCGTTTCGCCGGCGAGTGCCGCGACATGGCGGCGGGCTACATGCTGGCCGATGTGGTGGTCTCCGCCAGCATCGAGCCGGAAGGGTTCGGCCGCGTCTCCGTCGAGGCGCAGGCGATGGGCAAGCCGGTGGTGGGATCCAACCATGGTGGCGTGGCCGAGACCGTGCTGCCCGGCCAGACCGGCTGGCTGGTGCCGGCCGAGGACCCGGCGGCGCTGGCCGCTGCCCTGCGCGCGGCACTGACGCTCGACAATGGCCAGCGCGAGCAATGGGCCGCCCGCGCCATCGCCCATGTGCGCGACAACTACACCAAGGATTTGATGTGCGACCGCACGCTCGCCGTCTATGCGGAGCTGCTGGGGTAGGGGGGCGTCGCGCTAACCATTTCAGTCTTCATTTCTTGTCTCTCACGCCTTGATGATATATGTATATCCAATAGGCATATCCCATAGTCGGGAGGGAGGCATGACCAGTTCGACCGTCTTTACCAGCAACCGCAGCCAGGCCGTTCGGTTGCCGAAGGCCGTGGCGTTCCCTGAGGGCGTTCATCAGGTCGATATCCTGAAGATTGGATCCAGTCGTGTAATTGTGCCCCGGGGCAGGCGCTGGGACGATTTGTTCCTGCATGGGCCACGGGTCAGCGACGACTTCATGAGTGAGCGCGAACAGCCCGCCTTGGAAGACCGCGAGCCCTTCTGATGCTCGCCTATATGCTCGATACCAATATCTGCATCTATGTGATGAAGACCTACCCGCCGGCCCTGTTGGAAAAGTTCAACGCGCTGGCCGAGCAGCTCTGCATATCGAGCATCACGCTGGGTGAATTCTGTTATGGCGCGGAGAAATCGATGCGCCGGGCGGAGAACCTGTTGGCCATAGAACATTTCGTGGCGCGGCTGGAGGTTCTGCCTTTCGCCGACAAGGCAGCCGCCCATTATGGACAGGTTCGAGCGGAACTTGAGCGCGCCGGAACGCCCTGTGGCCCGCATGACATGCAGATCGGCGCCCATGCCCGCAGCGAGGGGCTGATCATCGTGACGAACAACATGAGGGAGTTTATCCGGATGCCCGGCCTTCGGGTCGAAAACTGGATTTGAATGGCCGGATTGCCATCCGTTACCGCCCTTGACACAAAACCATCATAAGAATATTCTGATAATTACCGTTTCCTGCGGTATTTAAGTAAGAATATTTCGGAAAATGGCCGTGAACGCAGCAGGGAGGGTGTCGAAACGGACATGAATCCGCCTGACTAGCAAAACCACATCACTGGATAGTTTTCCAAAGCACAGACCCGGATTTAGCACCGGGTGCCGGGATCAATCCCGAGCCATATGAAGCCCCGCCCTTTGCCGGCGGGGCTTCTTGTTAGGTGTCCCCCGCCCTATCTGTCGGACGGTTCCGCCGCGTCCAGGATGGCGTCGAGCAGGCCGGGGAAGCGGGCGTCGAGATCGTCCAGGCGCAGGCAGTTGGCATATTGCGTGCCCTCGCGCCGGCTGCACAGGATACCGGCCTCGCGCAAGATGCGGAAATGGTTGGAGAGCGTGGATTTCGCCATGTCCGGGCAGGGCATCGCCTTGTTGCAGGACAGGTCCGGCGATTGCCGCAGCGCACGCACGATGGCCAGCCGTGACGGGTCGCTCAACGCGTGCAGCAGGCCCTGCAGGGTGATGGCGTCTCTGTCGGGGTGAACCAGCGGGCGCATGCCGACCCATATGGCAGCTTAATCGCCTTAATTCAATTGTTCAATAATCTTGAACTATTGAACCTGATCGCCATCTTTTCCGCATCGACACATGTTTCGCTCAGGAGGATAAGATGAGCAGCAAGATACTTGAGGGCAAGACCGCCCTCGTCACCGGCGCCAGCCGCGGGCTGGGCCGCGCCATTGCCGAACGGCTGGGGGGTGACGGCGCCCTCGTCGCGGTGCATTACGGCAAGAACCGCGAGGCGGCGGATACCGTCGTCGGGCAGATCAAGGCGGCGGGCGGCGACGCTTTCGCCGTGCAGGCCGAGATCGGCTCGGTCAAGAGCATCGAGGACCTGTTCGCCACCCTTGATAAGGAACTGACCACGCGCACCGGCGCCGCGCATCTCGACATTCTGGTGAATAATGCCGGCATCGCGCCGAACATCCCGATGGAGCAGACCGACGAGGACACCTTCGACCGTCTGTTCGACGTGAATGTGAAGGGCGTGTTCTTCGTCACCAAACATGCCATCGGCCGGCTGCGCGATGGCGGGCGGATCATCAACATCTCGTCGGGCCTGTCGCGGGCCGTCGGCGGCATGGACATCCCGGCCTATTCAGCCACGAAGGGGGCGGTGGATGTGCTGACCCGGCAATGGGCGGTGGCCTATGGCGGGCGCGGCATCACGGTGAATGCGTTGGCGCCGGGCGCCATCGACACCGACATGAATGCCGGTTGGCTGCGCGACAATGCCGAATCGGAGGCAATGATCAAGTCGGTTCAGGCGCTGAAGCGAATCGGCAAGGCCGAGGATATCGGCGATGCGGTTGCCTTCCTCGCCGGGCCGGACAGCCGCTGGGTCACCGGCCAGTATATCGAGGCGAGCGGCGGCTGGCTGATCTAGCCTGCTGAAGCAAGGCTCCCGGACAGGCGGCGGCGCGCCCGCATCGCCGCCTGTTCCAACACCTCGCGATCCTGCTTCAGGGGGAGCGCGTCTTCGGCATAGCCGATGGTGAGGTTCAGCATATCCATCAGGATGGGCTGGATTTGTGCCGTGTCGGCGGCCATGGCAATACGCTCCAGTGCCGCGATCTGGCGCAGCACCACCTCGATATCGGTCGCGCCATCGCGCGCAATGGAATGCATCGCCCGGTCCAGCATGGTCTGGAAGGTCAGTGCCGGCAGGGACAGCCGGTCGTGGCGCGGCACATCTTCCTGTTGGGGCGGTTGCGCCGCCTGCGACAGCAGCGCCTCCAGCCGGTCCAGGCAGATGATCGCGGTCTTCGGGTCGTTGATGCCGGGCGACAAAGCGCGGCTGGCGACCTCGCCCAGTATCTGTAATCCCAGCAGCGGATCCTGATGGTAGGAGCGCTCTTCTCCCAGCAGGAAGTAGCCGAGCAGCTTCTCCCGCAACCCGTCGTCCAGCCGTTCCTCACCGATATGGATGGCCATGGCCGGCCGGTCGCGGTGCAGGAAATCGCCGGGCCGGCACATCAGCTCGATGGTCAGGCCGTTGCGTGCGGCGATCTCCTGCAGGCCGTCCGTATCGATGCCGCACAGATAGGCGCTGCGCGTTGTGGCCAGCGTCGCCGTGCCATTTTCCGCTTCCCGCTTTCCCTCGACCGGGTGGGCGCCCAGATACGGATCGGCCAGGAACCGCGCCAGACTGTCCTGGGTGTCGGTATGCACCCGCGCGACGATGTTGCCCAGCCGTAGCGTGCTGGCGATATGGTGCATCCACTGCACCAGATAGCGCAGCGCCTGGACGGTCAATAACAGGCCGCAGCCGAATAGTAGGCTGAGGCCGCTCTTGTCATAGGCCTCCAGCGCCAGCCCCAGCATGCCGGCCATGGCAAAGACGAAGGTGGCGATGAAGGTGCTGAGCGCGTTCTGCGTCACCTCGTCCGCCATCAGGCCGGGCAGGGCGCGCGGTGAGGCCTGGCTGGCGGCCATGTTGAACACCAGCAGCAACGCCGACAGCGTCACCGTGGTCACGGTCAGCATGGCGCTGGCCAACAGCTTCAGCAGCTCCTTCACGCTGCCGTCATCGACCTCCGGTATGGCGATGAATTCCGGCAGCAGCCGGTCGGTGCCGGCCAGGATCAGGGCCAGTGCGGCGGCACCGATGGAGGCGATTGTCGGCCGGAACCACAGGGCGGAGCGCAGGCGGATGACGAAATTATGCAGCCTGGTGATCATCCGCTCGCCTGTTCCGTCTCATGGGTCAATGAAGCCGCACCGTATCGGCGCGCTGTCGCGCTTCGGCTGCCTGCGCGGTGTCGCCGGCCATGTACAGCACATCGCCATAGCGCTGCCAGCTATACAGGCTGTTCGGCTTGGTCTGGCTGCGTTCGGCCAGCAGCAGCCGGGCCAGCGGAATGCGTCCGGCGCCGATGGCGGCCTCAATGACGATCTGCTGGAACAGGTCGCGCTGGGCATGGCTGGCGCCGAGTTGCTGCCAGTCGTAGCGCAGCGGCAGCAGGATATCGAGCGCCCGGTCATGGCGCTTCTCGGCAAAGGCCAGGATCGCCTCGGAGATTGGCGCGGTCAGCGGCAGCGCCACCTTCGCCGCGCTGTTGTCGCCGGGATTGGCACCGAACGACCGCAGCGAGCCGATCAGCCTGTTCGCCTCCTCGCTGCGCCCGCCCTTGGCCAGCGCCAGGGCGAAATGCGTGTCGGTGAAGGCCAGCACATGATCGTCCAGCCGCTTGCCGGAGACGCTGGCCAGCAATTCCCAGCGCTTGCCGACATCGACGCCGCAGAATTCCAGGCGCAGCAACATGGAGGCGGCGTTCTGCACATCGAGATAGAAGCCGTTCTCATCCACCTCTATCTCGGCATCGTAAAGTTCAAGCACGCGGTCGAAATCGCCGCCCTCCAGCGAATAGAGCGCGCGGTGCCACCACACATGATCCTTGAACGGGTTGCGGTCGGACCAGGTGCCGGCGGGCTGGTTCAGCCAGGCGATGCCGTCCTTCAGCCGCCCCTGCATTTCCAGCACATGGGCGACGGCGTGGATCGCCCACAGATCCTCGCCATTGTGATCGACGGCCGCGCGGCCGGCCTTCTCCGCCTCGGCATAGGCGCCGCATTCCTCCAGCCCGAAGGCCAGCATGCCCAGCACATTGCCATAGCCCGGCATGTCCGCGCTCCAGGCCGGCAGCACGCCGGCCGGCAGGTCGCGTAGCGCGGCGGAGCGGCCGAGCCAGAAGCTGGCGAAATGCTGTAGCCGCAACGCCAGCATGTCGGTCGGATACTCGGCCAGAAGCTGTTCCCACACCGCGCAGGCCTTGATGGTGTCGCCGGCGGCCCAGGCTTCCAGCGCCGCCAGATGCAGCGCCTCACGCGGGGTGATCCCGGCGGCGAGGGCCTTCGCCTGCACCAGCGCCTTCTGTGCCGCCGGCAGAGTGGCGTTGGAGCCGATCAGCAGCATGAAATAGCCGCGCAGGATGTGCCCCATCGCGAAATCGGGGTCGGCGGCCAGCACCTGCTTCACCTTCTCGCCGGCCGACAGCCGGTATTCCAGATAATCGGCAATGGCGGCGTTGAAGGCGGCGGCTGCCTCGGCGCTGTCGGTCGAAAGGGCAAGGCCGCGAACATCGTGCTGCATGGGTTCCTCCGGTTATTCTTTGGCGGCAGGGTGCCGGGCGGAGGATGGGCCTGTCCAGTGGATTGTTCGGCAGTGGCTATGCGCGCCGGCGCAATCCGTGGCCCCTGATCTTGCGCAGGATCATGATGATCTCCCCGCCGCCGCTTTTGCGGATATCCGCCAGCCAGCCACCATGCGTGGCGCAGAAGACGATGCCGAGCGTCAGAAAGGAGACCGGGCTGAAAGTGAAATAATGGATGTCGTAGATGCGGTTGATCGCCGCGATGTGGGCCGCGAACAGTTCCCCGCCATTCCGTGCTGCCTGCAACCGGGTGCCGAGATCGTCAATGCGACCCTTGGTGAAATTTTCCTGTTCGGCGGGGTCGCCCGGCGGCAGGTGGTTGTCTCGGCGGATATTCGCATCGCTGATGGTGATGAACTCGCGCAGCCTGCGGGACGTCTCGGCGATCATGGCGTCCCGGTCCATCCGGACGAAGTTGCGGTGGGCGCGCCGTATCTCGCGCAGGCTGGATATCGGCCGCCCCCGGTCGAAACATTTATCGGCGGCCGGCACGGTGACGTAGAGCACGCCGCCCTGTCGCAGCTTTGCCCACCATGTCTCCAGCGTTCCCCACGGATCGGGCGAATGCTCAAGCGCATGGTTGGCGATCACGAAGTCCTGGCTTTCTCTAGCGATGAAATCCAGCGAAAAGCCGTCGCCGACATGATGCGTCTCGACAATCGTCTCGCCGGCCAGTTCGGGGTAGGTCTTCTCGTTCTCGGCCCTGGTCTTGTAATCGACATAGGCGACTGACGCGCCCTCGGGCAACGGTGTCGGCTTGTGCAGGGCGCCGATCTCCAGCCCGTTGCCTTTCAGCCAGCGCATCGCCATCGCCGGACGATGATCGAGATGATGACGCGGCATCCAAGGGCGATTGAGGATCATTGAGTCTTACAAGATATGAATTTCAGTATTCCTTATATTGAATTTTGCTTTCGTCTGTCTCCTGGCGAAAGCGGCGCCATCTTGGCTGTTGGAATATTTTCCGCAATTCTATCCGCATACAGGGAGGCGGATCATGTTCCACGGCTTCGGGGAAGGCACGGCGCGTCTGGGCGAGGCGGAGATCTATTATCGCAGCGGCGGCAGCGGACCGCCGCTGCTGTTGCTGCACGGTTATCCGCAGACCCATCATGCCTGGCACAAGGTGGCCCCGGCGCTGGCCGAACGCTTCACGCTGGTGCTGCCGGATCTGCGCGGCTATGGCCGCAGCCGGGGACCGGCGCCGGATGTAGTGCGCGACCCCGATCATCTGGCCTATTCCAAACGCGTCATGGCCGCCGACATGGTGGCGCTGATGGAAAGCCTCGGCCATTCGCGCTTTGCGCTGGCGGGTCATGATCGCGGCGGGCGCGTCGGCTACCGGCTGTGCCTCGACCATCCCGAACGGGTGATGAAATTCGCGGCGCTCGACATCATCCCGACCCTGGAGAACTGGGAACGGATGAACGCCGACAATGCCATCGCCACCTATCATTGGCCGTTCCTGGCGGTGCCAGCCCCGGTGCCGGAGAAGCTGATCGGCGGCGATCCGGATTTCTATTTCAGCCATCTGCTGGAGCGCTGGGCGGTCTATCGCGACCGGCTGGACCCGGCGGCGGTGAAGGAATATCTGGGGCAGTTCCACGATCCCTACGTTATCGCCGCCACTTGCGAGGATTACCGCGCCGGTGCCGGTATCGACCGCCGCCAGGATGCCGAGGACCGCGCCGCCGGGCGGAAGATCGTGTGCCCGGTTTTGGTGCTGTGGGCGCGCGGCTATCTCGGGCCGAAAGCGTCCTCGCCGGCGGATATCTGGCGCGGCTGGGCCAAGGATGTCTCCGAGGTGGCGCTGGAGTGCGGCCATTTCGTTGTCGAGGAGGCGCCGGAGCAGGCGGCATCCGCGCTGCTGGATTTCTTCAGCTGATCCGACCAATCGACCGCATGGTCCGGATGGGCGGGCAGGGCGGTTTCGGCTATGCTCCCGCCGGTTTCGCGGAAGGGGAAAATGTCATGCCGATCATCGCTACCGTCGAGGAATTGCACGCGCTGTATGGCGAGGCGTCCGAAGCCTCGCTGGTGAAGGAGGTGGACCGGATCACCCCGGACTATCGCCGCTTCATCGAGGCCTCGCCCTTCGTCGCACTGGCCACATCCGGACCGGAGGGGCTGGACTGCTCGCCGCGCGGCGACAGGGCGGGCTTCGTGCGCATCGCCGATGAGCAGACGCTGCTGATGCCGGACCGGCGCGGCAACAACCGCGTCGATTCGCTGGTCAATATCGTGCGCGATCCGCGCGTGGCGCTGCTGTTCCTGATCCCCGGTTCCGGCACCACGCTGCGGGTGAACGGAACGGCGCAGCTCTCGACCGATCCGGAACTACTGGACAGCTTCGCGGTGGAGGAGAAGGCACCGCGCAGCGTCATCGTCATGAAAGTGGGGCGCGTCTATTTCCAATGCGCCCGCGCCATCGTGCGATCCGAGCTGTGGAACCCGGAGCGCCATGTCGATCCGAAGAGCCTGCCGACGCCGGGCCGCATCCTCGCCAATCTGTCGGAGGAGACGGTGGGCGGCGACGCCTATGACAGGGACTGGCCGGAGCGTGCCCGCAGGAGCATGTGGTAGTCGGCTAGCAGGCGGGGCGGGCTATTGCGTCAGGTTCGGCACGAACATGCAGCGCACATGCCCTTTCCAGAAGCACAGCCAGAAGCGCTCGTCGATCGAGGTGTAGATGCCGCGGTTGCGGTCCGGCCGCACCACCTGCCCGGTCGAGGTGATGACATAGCCGCTCTCGAAGGCGACGACCTCGCCCTTGCGCGCTGGCCGGCAATCATCCACGCCGCAGCAATGCAGGCCATCCGTGCCCATGTAGCGCGGGTCGCTCTGTATCCAGTAGGCATCGCCATGCACCAGCGTCAACAGTCCCATGCCGGCGGCGAGGGACGGCGTCAGGCCTGCGAGGGCGGACAGCGGACCGATCATGTTCAGTTCCAGCCGGTTTTTCTAATGAACCATGGCATGGAAAGGCGTGGCGCGCCAACTTTGCACGTGCCCTGGGCCACCAACCAAGCAGTTGGCTTTGTCGCCAAGAAATCGAAGTAAATTACCTGATATTTTAACTAACTATCGGCATAACCTTTTGTTAATTACTTGGGAATAAGAAGAGGCGGTAATCATAATCCATAAGGATATCGCCATGTTCGCCAAGGGCATTCGCATTGCCAACCTGCTGACCGGCCTGTTCGCCGTGCTGCTGGTCTTCCTGCTTACTTTCTGTATCCGTGAAATGATCACGGCCGTCTCCGACCAGCGTCAGGCTGGCGAGGTCCTGATCCAGGCCAATGCGGCCCGTGACGTGTTCAATGCGCTGCAGAACACGCGGCTCGAGCGCGGTCCGGTAACCAGTGCGCTGAAGGCGGACGCGTTGGCGGGTAACGGGTTGCTGGAAACGATCACAAAGGTGCGCGGCCTGTCCGGCCCGGCAACCGACGCGGTCATCAAGGCCTGTGGCGAGATCGATTGCGGCGCCGATGTCTCTGTGCAGAAGCTGACGGCGGCGCTCGACAAGCTGAAGGCGCTGCGCACCGAGGTCGATCCTGGCCTGCGCGGCCCGCTCGCCAATCGCCGTGCCGGTCTGGCCGATGAGTGGCAGAAGAGTGCTACCGTCATGGTGAAGCTGCTTGAATCCATCAACGATCATCTGGGCACCGAAATGCGCCTTGCCGGCTCGATCAGCGCCGAGCTGATCGCCATCAAGGATGCCGCCTATCTGACCCGCGATGCGGTCGGGCTGGAGCGTGTCGTGGTCGGCGACGCCATCGACGCCGGCAGCGTGAAACCGGCTCAACAGGCGCGCATGCTGGTCTGGCGTGGTCAGGCCAAGGCGGGCTGGAGCCAGCTGGCGATGCTGGTGTCGCGCGATGGGGTTGATCCCCAGGTCGCGGCGGCCTTCGCCAAGGCGAAGACGATCTACATCGATACGCTGATCCCGGCCCGCGACAAGATTGATGCGGCCCTTGCGGCGGGCACTGCCTCGCCGGTCTCCAAGGCGGAATGGGGCAAGATCAGCGTCGCGGCGCTGGACGATATGGTCGGCGTTTCCACCACCGCGCTCTCCTCGCTGGCGGATTACGCGGCGGACCGCAATGCCGACGCCCAGATGAAGCTGGCGATGAATGCCGGCCTGCTGCTGCTGGCCCTGGCCATCGGTGTTGCCGGTCTGCTGATCGTGCGCGGCCGGGTGACCCGGCCGATGGCCGGAATCACCGAGGCCATGCTGCGTGTTGCCGAGGGCGACCTCGACGGCGAGATTCCCTACAAGGACCGCAAGGACGAGATTGGCGATCTGGCTGGCACGCTGGTGGTGTTCCGCGACAATGCGGAGGCCCGGCGCCGGATGGAAGCCGCGACTGCCGAAGAGCAGCGCAAGCGCACTGAGCGTCAGCAGGTGATCGAAAACCTGCTGGTCAATTTCGACAACAGCGTGTCGGGCGTGCTGGGCGCCGTCGCTGCCGCCGCGACGGAGCTGGAACGCACGGCCACCAGCATGACCGACGTTGCTCAGGTCACCAGCGACCAGGCACTGGCGACATCGGAGGCGGCGCAGCAGACCTCGGCCAATGTGCAGACCGTGGCGGCCGCGACCGACGAGATGTCCAGCTCGACCGCCGAAATCGCCCGTCAGGTCGAGGAAAGCACCAAGGTTGCCCGTCAGGCTTCGCAGGAAGCCGAGCAGACCGGCACGATTGTCGAGGAGCTGTCCAATTCGGCCAAGCGCATCGGCGAGGTTATTGGCCTGATCAACGACATTGCCGAACAGACCAACCTGCTGGCGCTGAACGCGACCATCGAAGCGGCTCGCGCCGGTGAGGCCGGCAAGGGCTTCGCGGTCGTTGCCTCGGAGGTGAAGAATCTGGCCAGCCAGACCGCCAAGGCGACCGAGGATATCGTCGCGCAGGTCAATGCCATGCAGTCGGCGACCGGCTCCACGGTGCAGGCCATCGCCTCCATCGCGGCGGTTATCGCCCAGGTGAACGAAATCTCCGCCACCATCTCCGCCGCCGTCGAGGAGCAGAATGCGACCACGGCGGAAATCGCCCGGAATGTGCAGCAGGCGGCCTCCGCGACCGAGGGCGTGACCGGGAATATCGGCAAGGTGAGCGAGGCGGCCGAGCAGACCGGTGCCGCCGGGGCCGAGGTGCTGGGTGCGGCCCAGGAGCTGTCGGAAAAGTCGGAGCAGATGCGCCGCGAGATCGAGACCTTCCTGACCGATATCCGCGCCGCCTGATCCGGGCAGCAGTGACTACAGGAGACGCCGGGCCTCGTGCCCGGCGTTTTCTTTTGCGCGCCCTCTTTCCCCGGTGGCGGGCCATGCTATCGTCCGGTTACGTCCTGTGACCGTTCCGGATTCTCATGCCGACACCGCCTGACGCCGCATCGCCGACGCCGCTCCGCTGGCTTGTCCTGTTCGGCGTGTGGATCGTCTATTGCTGCTTCGGCCTGACCATCGCCGGGCTGGCCCCGCTGATCGGGCCGATCACCCGTGACCTGTCGATCAGCAACACGGCGATGGGCGGCGTGCTGGGCATCTGGCAGCTGGTCTATATTGGCGCCGCCATTCCCTGCGGTGCGCTGCTCGACCGTATCGGCGCGCGCTGGGCGCTGCTGCTGGGGGCGGGCATCATCGCCTTGTCGGGTTATCTGCGCGGCATGGCGGAGGGTGCTGCGCTGCTCTATCTGGCCGTGGCCCTGTTCGGCATCGGCGGTCCCATCGTCTCCGCCGGTGCGCCGAAGGTGATCGCACGCTGGTTCACGGGGTCGGAGCGCGGCTTTGCCATGGGCATCTACATTACCGGGCCGAATATCGGCGGCATCATTGCCTTCTCGCTGACCAATTCCGTTCTGATGCCGGCCTTTGGCGGCGACTGGCGCGCCGTGTTGTGGCTGTGGGCGACGGTATCGGTGGCGGGCGGGCTGCTGTGGCTGGCGATTGCCAGCCTGCCGGCGGTGCGCGCACGGGACGATGCGGCGGAAGCCGAGGCGCGCCGCGACGGGCAGGGCGGCGGCGTGGCCGAACTGCTGCGTATCCCGGCGGTGCCCATCATCCTGATCATGAGTGTCGGCATCTTCACCTATAATCACGGCCTGAATAACTGGCTGCCGGAATTGCTGCGCGTGTCGGGCATGACACCGGCCGAGGCCGGCTACTGGGCGGCGGTGCCGACGCTGGTCGGCATCCTGGGGTCGCTGGTCATCCCACGCCTTGCGACACCGGCGCGGCGGCTGCCGATCCTGGCCGTGCTGTTCGTCCTTGCCTTCCTGTCCTGCCTGCTGATCGGTACGGTGTGGCAGCCGGGCCTGATGACCGGCCTGGTGCTGCAGGGCATCGCGCGCTCCTCCCTCATGACCATTGCCATCCTGATCCTGGTGGAAACGCCGGGCATCGGCACAAGGCGGGCCGGGGCGGCCAGCGGGCTGTTCTTCGCCGCCGCCGAGGTGGGCGGGGCGGGCGGCCCCTTCGCGCTGGGGTTGCTCTACGATGCGACGGGCGGCTTTCAGGCCGGCCTCACCCTGCTGGCGGCGCTGTCCGCTGCGATGCTGCTGTGCGTCGCGCTGCTGTACCGTCTGGCCCGGCGACAGGCCGCCTAGCCGGCGCTGAACAGCGGGAAAGTGACTCCCAGCGACCAGGCGAGACAGAGACCGAGGCCGATTCCCGCGGACACCGGCCCGCTGCGCTGTCCGATCCATCTTCCCATCAGGCCGTGCATGAGCAGGAACAGGAGCAGCACCGGCAGGATGATAAACAGGAACATCAATCTCTCCGGGTCCAGAAGGGCCGCTCCGGCCAGCGACAGGAGCAGGGCGGTCCGTGCGGCGATGCGCTGCCACCAGCGCCCGCTGCCGGCACCGGTCAGCACACTGTCCGCCACCATGAACGGAATGGTGCCAATACACAGGATGGCGATGATCGTCAGCCGTTCGGCATTCGGCACGAAGCTCGCCGCATAGCGGTCCATCGCGAATCCGAAGACGGCGATACCCCAGATTGCGAGCAGCAGGATGGCGGGGATCGACAGCGCCCGTCCGGCGATCCGCCAGACCAGTATGAGTTGCAGCCCGCCATAGACCGCCAGATGGGCCATCAGATAGTCGGCCACCAGCACCGGCATGAACGGCACATAGACCGCCGTGCCAACCAGCGGCACCAGAAAGGCGGGAAGCAGAAGTGCCATCCAGAATCGCCGCGCCGGGATGGCGATGGCGGGCTGCGGCCGGCGCGGCAGCAGACGCGAGAGCGGGTGCAGCAGGGCGACGATTCCGCCCAGCAACAGCACGATCCACAGGCCAGGCTGGACAATGGGGCCGTCGCTCTTCCGTCCGAACGCATCATCCAGCCAGGCGCGCGCCTCGCGCAGTGCGGTGGCGCTGAACAGCACACCGACATGTTCGACGGCGGGGGCGACGACGGCCCGGCGCACGATGCCGCCGGCGCTGACACTCTCGCCTTCGCCGGCATCCGGCCGGAGCTGCCGCAGATTGTCGAGTGCGACGCTGCGCAGGGCGCCTTCCCACTGGCCACTGATCATGAGCAGCCGGTTGGGTTCGGTCGCAGTTACTGCACCGGAGAACATGGAGATTGCAACAATGGCGGCGATGGGCGTTCCGGCGGCGCGCTCGGCGATCGCGGCGCGCACGATGATGTCGGTCGCCATCGAATGGCCAAGCAGGGCGACGGCGCCGGTAACGTTAGGCAGGGTGCGCCCGGCGGCGATCACACGGCGCGTCTCGGCGACAAGAAGCGCGGTCGTGCCGTCGATCGAGGTCACGTCCCCGGACATCGGCACCGGATTGCGCCCATGCCCCTCGAAATCAAACGCCAGGACGGTATAGCCCGATTGCGCCAGCGTCAGCGAATAAGCCTGCATCAGCTGGCGGGAACCGGCGAAGCCGTGCGCCACCACGACCAGCGGGCTGCTGGCCTCCCCGGTATTGCCGGCCTTGCGGTACAGGGTGGCGGGCGTGGTGCCGATGCGCATCTCGGATATATCGAGACCCGACCGTCCCTGCTCCAGCTGGACAATGGAAACACAGATAGCAACCAGCGCGACGAGCGCGAGCAGCCAGTGTCCCGCAATTCTTCCGGTTTTCGGCGGCTGGCCGGCTTTTGGGGGAGTGTCGTGGCTCAATCCGGTGGCTTTCCTGCCCTATGGCTTCCCTGCGACGAGTCGATATCGCTGCGCGTTCCGGTTACTCTCTGCGACACAGGCGTCCAAATCAACGTGCCGGTTGCTCATGGTCCCGACATCGCCGACTGTTCCATCCGCGCAAACGCGATCCCCGCGGCCGCGCCGCGTGTTCGTGCTGGGCGCGACCGGAACCATTGGACGGGCCACGGTGCGCGCGCTCGTTGACCGGGGGCATGAGGTGGTCTGTTTCGTGCGCCCGCGTGCCGGGCCGGGTGGCGCGCTGGGCCCCGGCGACATCGCGGAACTTCTGCCGGGCGCCAGCCTGCGTTATGGCGATGTGACGGATGCCGGCTCAATCGCGCGCGACGGCTTCCGCGGCGAGGCGTTCGATGTGCTGGTCTCCTGCCTCGCCTCGCGCACCGGCAGGGCCCGCGATGCCTGGAAGATCGATCATCAGGCCCATGTCGATGCCCTGGCTGCCGCGAAACAGGTGGGCGTTGCGCACATGGTGCTGCTGTCGGCGATCTGCGTGCAGAAACCGCTTCTGGCCTTTCAGCACGCCAAGCTCGCCTTCGAGCAGGAACTGATCCACTCCGGACTGACCTATTCCATCGTGCGGCCCACCGCCTTCTTCAAATCGCTGTCCGGGCAGGTCGAACGCGTAAAGCAGGGCAAGCCGTTCCTTGTCTTCGGCGATGGCCGCCTGACCGCGTGCAAGCCGATCAGCGATGGCGACCTCGGCCGCTATCTTGCCGACTGCCTGGACGATGAAGAGCGCTGGAACCGTATTCTGCCGATCGGTGGGCCAGGCGATGCGATCACGCCCCGGCAGCAGGGCGAGATGCTATTCGCCCAGCTGGGCCGCGAACCCCGGTTCCGGCAGGTGCCGCTGGCGCTGCTCGGGGGCATCCGCTGGGTGCTGGCCACACTCGGCAGGGTAAGTCCGAAAATGGCGGACAAGGCGGAACTCGCCGGCATCGGCCTCTACTATGCCAGCGAATCGATGCTGGTCCTGAATCCAAAGACCGGGGCGTATGACGCGGACGCGACGCCCTCCACCGGAACGGAGACGCTGGCCGGGCACTATGTGCGCCTGATCCGCGGCGAGACCGGGGACGATCGGGGCGATCACGCGGTGTTCTGATCCGATCTCAGATCGCCGTGTCCCGCCGGGATCCGGCCTGACCCGCTTCATATAATCGCACTGAAGGCTTGCGCTTCACGCCGTCTGTCTTTACAGAGAAATGATAATTAGTCGCATTATTAGTTGGGTCGGATACATCTCCGGCGCGGCTAAGGCCATTGTTTTTCAAGTCTTCACGGAGCGTAGCGATGATCGAGGGCAAGGGGGTTGTCTGCAGCGGCTATGGCCGCGCGGCGATGCTGGGGATGCTGCTGGCGACGACGGCCTTGGTGGCGGGCGCTGTTCCGGCTCAGGCGCAGCAGTCCGGGTCGGGCGGTGCTGTACAGCTGTCGCCGGTCGTGGTCGAAGGCAAGGGCGGCGATGCGAAATCCAGCGTCGGCGCACCGCCGCCAGCCTATGCCGGCGGCCAGGTCTCGCGCGGCGCGCGGGTCGGCGCGCTGGGCAACCGCGACATCATGGATGTGCCGTTCAGTGTGACCTCCTACACCGAGGAACTGATCCAGAATCAGCAGGCCGAGACGCTGGCCGATGTGCTGGAGAACGATCCGGGCGTTCGCAGCACCTACGGTTTCGGCAATTTCGCGGAGCTGTTCGTGATCCGTGGCTTCCCGATAAGCGGCGAGGACATCACCGTGGACGGGCTGGCCGGCATGGCGCCGCGCCAGGTCAGCTCCGCCGAGACGCTGGGCCGGGTCGAGGTGCTGCGCGGTTCCAACGCCTTCCTGAACGGTATCGGGCTCAGCAGCTCCGGCATCGGCGGCGGCATCAACTTGGTGCCGAAGCGCGCCGGGGACGAACCGCTGACGCGCCTGACCCTGGGCTGGGAACAGGAGAGCCGCATCGGCGCCCATCTCGATGTCGGCCGCCGCTATGGCGAGAACAAGGAATTCGGCGTGCGCGCCAATGTCGCGCTACGCGACGGTGAGACCGCCATCGAGAACGAACAGCGCGAGACGATGCTGGGCGCGCTGGCGCTGGATTATCGTGGCGAGCGGTTCCGCGCCTCGCTGGATCTGTCCAACCAGCGCCTGCGGGTCGATCAGGGCCGCCCCACGGTGCAGCTGAACGGCACGTCGGTGCCCGGTGCGCCGGATTCGGACATCAATTACGGCCAGCCCTATTCCTATACGGAATTGCGGGAAACCACGGCGCAGACCCGCATCGAGTACGATTTCGCCGATAATCTGATGGGCTATGCCGCCTTCGGCGTCCGCGACACGCGCGAGGATGGCGAATACGCATCGCCGACCGTGGATGGCAATGGCAACGGCACAATCGGCCGCATGTACGTCCCGCGCGAGGATATCACGACCAGCGGCATCGCCGGCCTGCGTGGCGAGGCGGTGACCGGTATGGTCGCCCATCGCCTGGATGGCGGTGTCTCCGGCGCGCGCACGGAGAACCGCAATTCCTACGATCTCAGCTCCTCCAACCCGACCAGCATCTATAATCCGGTCGATCACCCGATGCCCGGGTCGCTGTTCGCGGGCGGGTCGCAGACCGACCTGCCGAAGGTCAGCCAGACCGAACTGCGCAGCGTCTTCCTGTCTGACACGCTGTCGGTGTACGAGGACCGCGTGCAGCTGACGCTGGGCGCCCGGCACCAGTGGCTGCAGGTCGAGAATTTCGACCGTACCAGCGGCGCCCGCACCAGCAATTACGACGAATCGGAAACCAGCCCGGTCGTCGGCCTGGTGGTGAAGCCGCTGGATTACCTGTCACTCTACGCCAACCGCATCGAAGGCCTGTCGCAGGGTGACAGTGCGCCGTCCACGGCGATCAATGTCGGCGAGGTGCTGCCGCCCTATGTCTCGACCCAGTATGAGGTCGGCGCGAAGCTCGATTTTGGCCGTGTCGGCGCGTCGGTGGCGGTGTTCCAGATCGAGAAGCCGAACGCGGTGCTCGATCCGACGACGCAGTATTATGGCGTTTCCGGCGAGCAGGAGAATCGCGGCATCGAGCTGATGCTGTTCGGCGAGCCGATGAAGGGGCTGCGCCTGCTGGGCGGCGTCACCTTCATCGAGGCGGAGCTGAACGGCACCGCCGGCGGCGCCAATGACGGCAACACCGCCGTCGGCGTGCCGGAATTCCTGGCCAATGCCGGCGTGGAATGGGATGCGCCCTTCCTGCGCGGCCTCACCCTGTCCGGCCGGGTGATCCATACCGGCTCGCAATATGTGAACGACGCCAACACGCTGGAAATCCCTGACTGGACGCGCCTCGACATCGGCGCGCGCTACGCCACCATGATCCACGCGCAGCCTGTGGTGTTCCGCGCCAATATCGAGAATGTGACGGACGAGGCCTACTGGTCTTCCGCGCAGGGCGGCTATCTGGTGCAGGGCCGGCCGCTGACGGCGAAACTCTCGGTCGCCATCGACTTCTGACGGCAGGCGTACGGCGGGATTCACTGACGGCCAGAGACGGCATGCGCGAGGTCTAAAGGCCAGGCGCGTGCCGTTTCTCTGTGCGCCGATGATAAGACGAACAGCCGTTTGCTTGTTGCCGTTGCACGGAATAGCCGGTGTTAGGCTTGCGGACCGGCCTGCCGTCATGGTTGTTTCTGGGTGGACCGGTTTTGCTCTTCCCGCAGACGGACATGTCGATGCCCGCTATTGCCCGCTATTTGCCGCTTGCGACAAAGATCGCGCTGCTCGTCTGCCTGGCGGTTCTGCCGGGCGAGGCGGCGGCCGAATCCGTGCTCGACCGGGCGGAACGCACCGGCGTGCTGAACGCCGGAACGCGCGACCATATCCGGCCTTTCGCCTTCCGGCAGGAGGATGGCAGCTTCATCGGCTTCTCGGTCGATATCATCCGCCATATCCATGCCGCGCTGGAGGCGAAGCTTGGCCGCAAGATCGAACTGCGGCTGGAGGAGGTCGATTCGCAAACCCGGATCGACCGGGTCGCCGACGGCACGCTCGACTTCACCTGCGATATTGCCAGCAAGACCTGGGTGCGCGACCGGCTGATCGATTACAGCCTGACGATATTTTTCAACGGCACGCGCATCCTGACCGAACGACAGATCGGGCTGGAGGGGCTCGGCGGGCTGGAAGGCAAGAAGATCGGCGTGATCGCCAACAGCGCCACCATTTCCGTGCTGCGCCGTGGCCTGCCGGCATCGGAACTGGCCGAGTTTCCCTCGATGAATGCGGCGATGGCGGCGCTGGAGGCGGGCGAGGTCTCCGGCATCTCCAACATCTCCATCGTGCTGCGCGATCTGCAACGCCAGGCGGCGCAGCCGGGGCGCTACATCATCCTGCCGCGTGCCGGCTATCTGAACGCGGAGCCGATGGCCTGCATCCTGCCGCAGGACGATTCGCGCTGGCGCGATTTCGTCAATCACACGCTGGTGCGCCTGCTGAAAGGCATCGAGGAATATCGCGGCCCCTATTTCGAGACCTACCAGAAATGGTTCGGCCCGAACGGCGATCTGCACTATCCGCTGAACCGCGACGCCATCAATCACTTCAACCAGATTCGAGGCTGGATCGATGATTGATCCGGTCGGCGGGAAGTTCGGCCGCCTGTTTTCCTGCCTGCTGGCGCTTGTCGCCCTGATCTCGGCCCTCACCTCGGCCATGACCGGGCCGGCGCTGGCTGCCGACGACATCGACGAGCTGCGCGCCAAGGGCCATGTCGTGATTGCCGTGAAGGCGGATTATCCGCCCTGGGGTTTCCGCGACCCGCAGGGGCAACTGATCGGCATGGAGATCGACCTGGCCGAGGACATTGCCCGGCGCATCGGCGTGCCGGCGCGTATCGTCGCCGTGCAGTCCGCCAACCGGCTGGAGGTGCTGCGTCAGCACCAGGCCGATATCGTGATCGCCACCATGGGCGACAATACGAGCCGGCGGCGGATCATCGGCATGGTGGAGCCGCACTACTACGCGTCCGGCGTCAATCTGCTGTCGCGCAAGGAGCTGCGGATCGAGCGTTGGGAGGACCTGCGCGGCATGCCGGTCTGCGCCAAGCAGGGTGCCTATTTCAACAAGTCGGTGGCGCGCCGCTACAATCTCGACCTGCGCATCTTCAAGGAAACCCGCGAGGCGAAACTGGCGCTGCGTGACCGGCGTTGCGTCGGTTTCCTGTTCGACGATTCCGCCATCGCCGCCGATCTGCTGCAGCCGGAATGGCGGGGCTACACCATGCCGCTGCCGACGCTGGACGAGGCCGGCTGGGCCATCGGGCTGCGCCAGCAGGCGATGGGCGGCGATCTGGACCGGCTGCTGTCCGATGCCGTGGCGGATTGGCATCGAAGCGGGCTGTTGCTGGAGCTGGAGGAGAAGTGGGGCATCAAGCGGACCGGCTTCTTGGTCGGAATGAACCGGCTGTGGAGTGCGCGCGACAGCGCTGGCGACTTCCTGTGCCGGCGCGGGCCGGACGATAAATTCCCCGATGAGTGCCGGCCAACCCGGGTCGAGGCGCAGCAGGCCGCGCCGCGTCAGCCGGGCGCGCTGGAGGTCTGGTTGAAATCGGCGGGGATCAATCTCTCGATTCTCTATGATCCCTATGACCGCGCCCAGTTCCTGCGCGGCCTCGTCAACACCATCCTGCTGGCGCTCGGCTGTATCGTGCTCAGCGTCGTCATCGGCATCACCGGCGCCTGGCTGCTGGGTGTCGGCTTCGCGCCGGTGCGCTGGCTGGCGACCGGCTATGTCGAGTTCTTCCGCTACACGCCGCCGCTGGTGCAGCTCTATTTCTTCTTCTTCGGGATCGGCGCCATGTTGCCGCTGGTCACCGCGGCGAACGGCGTGGAAACGCCGCTGATGGGCGGCTTTGCCTGGGCGGTGATCGCGCTCGGTGTCTATGCCGGTGCCTCCAACACGGTGATTTTCCGCACCGGCATCGACGCGGTGCCGATGGATATCCGCGATTCCGCCGCCGCTTTGGGCTATGGCCCCTTGCAGGCCTATGTGCGGATCATCCTGCCGCTGGCGCTGCGCAACTGCCTGGCGGCACTGAACGCCAATCTGGTGAATATCGTGAAGGCAACCGGCTTGGCCTCGGCCATCGCCGTGCCGGAATTGCTGTACGTCACCAATCAAATCTGGCCGGAGGAGGGCAACACGGTCGAGATGATGAACGTGCTGCTGGTGATCTTCTTCCTGCTGGTCTCGGTGCTGGTCTATGGCATGCACCGGCTGGAGAAGCGATTGCGGATTCCGGGGCAGGGGGCCTGAGCGCGGCATGGGCACGATTCTGGAAACCCTGATCGTCTGGACGCCGGCGCTGGCCGAAGGCTTCCTGATGAACATCATCATCAGCATCGGTGCGATGAGTATCGGCACCGTGCTGGGCATGCTGGTCGGGCTGGGCCGCAACTCGACGCGGCAATGGCTGCGCCGCTCCTGCTGGGGTGTGACGCAATTCCTGCGCAACACGCCGTCGCTGGTGCTGCTGTTCTATCTCGCCTACATGCTGCCCTATGAGATTCATGTGGCCGGCATGACGATCCCGCTGCCGGGCTGGCTGAAGGCGGTGGTCGGGCTGTCGATGCCGGTGATCGGCTTCATGTCGGACAATGTCTATGGCGCCGTGCGCAACATCCACGCCGATCAATGGGACGCGGCGGCGGCGCTGCCGCTCAGCCGCTACCAGACGATGAGTTCGGTGATCCTGCCGCAGGCGACGCCGATGCTGCTGCCACCCTGGATGAGCTATTTCGCGGTCATCGTCATGGCCTCCTCCACGGCCTCCATGGTGGGGGTGAAGGAGATATTGTCGAGCGCCACCGTGGCGATGGAATCGGTCAGCGATCCGGCGCTGATCATCCCGATGTATTTCTACGTGCTGTGCTGGTTCTTCGTATTCTGCTACCCGTTCTCGCACATCACGCGCTGGCTCGAGAAACGGCAGTGGCGTTAGGGCGCGTTACGGCGTCACGTCGAGGCGGGTGAGGTAGGCCAGCACCCAGCCCAGGGAATGTTCCGCCTCGAAGCGCACGGGCACCCACAGATCGGTCCCCTCGGGCTTGGCGAACCAGACATGCGAGGGGGGCATCGGCTCGCTGCTGGTGCGCCAGCGGGTGCCGGTATAGCGGCCGGCGATGCTGTCGTAATGCACCCGGCACTTGATGGCGGGGCCGGCATAGACGCCATGCCGCCCGGCGGGCAGGTTTTCTTCGGCAAGCCGTTCGAAGCGCAGATTGTAGCGCCGCCGCCCGTCGAACACCGGCACTGTCCAGTCGCAGGCTCCGGCCTGTGCATAGGCCGGCTGGTTGACGAACAGGATGGCGCTCAGGGGATCGACCGTGCCGCGCCACAGCGGTTCGGGCACTGGCTCGCGGTCCGACGGGTCCTCGACCGGCTCGACCGTCACATCGACCGGGCCCTGTGCGCCATAGCGCATTTCGATGCGCCGGGTATCGCCGCGCCAGATGCCCCTGTTCAGATGGGTGGTTGGCTGCAACTCCCCGTCGGCGATGCGTCCCTCGGACAGGGTATGCTGGGAGAAGCCCGAAACCCAGCCGACGAAGCCGCGGCTGTCGAGCTGGGTCTCAAGATTATAACCATCCGGTTTCAGGCTGGTCCGGCTGTCGATGGTCAGTACGTGGAAACCGCCGGCAAAAACATCGACGCCGATAGAAATCTCGCGGGGCTGTTCCAGCGGCGCGGCGAGGGCGGGCGCGGCCAGCAGGAAGGCGGCGAAGCCAGGGATAAGCGGGCGCATGGGGCAAATCTCCGTTCCCGCTAGATATCGGGCGGTCCGGCGCGACTTCAAGCGGCAGGTTTTGCCTGCCCGTGCTTCTGCTATTCCGCCGGCTGTCGCCGCTTGATGCAGGTCAGCCGGTTTTCCCCCTCCCGCCGTTCGTAGACGACCTCGTCCATCATGGCTTCCACCAGATGCAGGCCGAGACCGCCAATCGGCCGATCCTCGACATCGCCCTCCAGCGTTGGCGCGGGCGCTTGCGCGAGCGGATCGAAGGCGATGCCATCGTCACGCACGATCAGCATGACGCGGTCGCTGTCGATGGAGACCTCCACCGTCACTTTCCCGCTGCCGCCATCCGGATAGCCGTAGGAGATCGCGTTGGTCACCAGCTCGTCGATGGCGAGTTCCAGCGCATAGGCGATTTCGGGGGCGAGGCCGTTCTCTTCGATAAGTCCGGTGACCGCGGCGACGATCTCCGGGATGGCCTCCCGGTCGTTCGCGACGGAGATTTCCAACCGGGCCGCCACGGCGCGTTACGGTCCCGTCGCCGGAGGAGGCTGCAACGGTGCGAGCCGGCCCCGGTCCAGCTGCGCCAGCAGATCGGCGCACAGGGTGGCGAAACGCATGTCATGGCTCGATGCCAGGATGGTCATGCCCGCCGCCGCCATCTGACGGATCAGCTCCGCCACCTTGTCCACCATGCGCGGATCGAGGGCGGCCGTCACCTCGTCCAGCAGCAGGATTTTCGGATTCATGGTCAGGGCACGCACCAGCGCCACCCGTTGTTGCTGGCCGGCCGACAATTCGCCGGGATAGCGGTCGCGCAACTCCGCCACTTCCAGCCGGGCGAGCAGGTCGATGGCCTGCTCCTCGGCCTCCGCGCGCGGCCGGCGGAGCACCTGGCGCGGCCCCATAGTCAGGTTTTCCAGCACGCTCTTGTGCGGAAACAGGCTGTAGCGCTGGAACACCATGCCGACATACCGGCGCAGCGCCTGCAGGTCGGTGCCGGGCTGCGTCACCGTGAACGGGCCGACCTGGATATGCCCCTGATCGGCGGGGGTGAGCGCATTGACCAGACGCAGCAGCGTGGTCTTGCCGGTGCCCGACGGGCCGGCGATGCACACCACCTGGCCCGGTAACACGGTGAAGGAGACCGCATCCAGCACGGGCGTCTCGTCGAACCGCTTGCTGACAGACTCGAAGCGGAGTGCAGCTGCCGTCACAGGTTCCGTTGCCAAGACTGCTTCCCTCATCACCCTGTTCCTGCCGTCGCCAGAATGCCATAGCCGAGGCCCGCCGGGGTTACCGGCCGTATCAGCCTGTCGAGCGCGGCCAGCGTGCCGGAGCGGGTAACGCCGGATTCCGGCCAGACGCTCTCCGCCTGCAGCCTGATGCCCTTGAAGCCGGCATCGCGCAATTCGCCGGTCAGCATCTCCGGGCTGTACAGATGATAGAACAGCTCGATCTGCTCGCCCCCATGCTGGCGGCTGTAGAGAATATCGCCTTCCTCGCGGGCGGGCGGGCGCGGCGTGCCGGCTGCCAGGGCCGCCCGATGCTCCTGCTGTTCCGCCCGGAACCGCCGCGCGGCGTTGGGCACGCTGACCACCAGATGTCCGGCGCCGTCCCGCGTCAACAACTGGTGAATGCGGCGCAGCGTCGCCACCCGGTTGGCCCGGCCCGGAATATGCCCCAGCACACCGAACATGATGAGCGCCAGATCGACCGGCGCGCCGCCGGTATAATCCTCGCGCGGCCCGAGGATCGCCTGCACCCGGTCGCGCCCTGGCTCGCCGGCGATGCGGCGTTCCAGGCTGGTGAGTGCCACCGGGCAGATGTCGTAGGCAAATATCCGCGCCGCGGTGGTGTGTAGCAGAGGCAGGACATAGCGCCCGTCGCCGCAGCCGAAATCCAGGATGGCGCGGGCATCCCTGCCAACCTTCAGGATGGTCGCCAGGCTCTGCGCATTGTGGCGGGGATAGCGCTGGTCGTAGAAGCCGCTGGCGAAATAGCGCTCATAGGCCCGCGCGATGGTCGCCACCTCACTGTCGGTCGGGTTTTGTATGGCCGCAAGGTCACTCATACGGTCAGTCTTTTCTCGTCTGCGGGGTCAATCATGTCAGCCCGTTTCCCCCATGCCCGGCATAACGCAGCGCCAGGCATGTCAGGTCGTCGGATTGCGGCGCGGTGTCGCTGAAGCTGTCCACACTGTCCACCACGCGCTGTGCGAGCGCCTCGATGGCAAGGGAATGGCTGCCCTGCAGGGCAGCTTCCAGCCGGGTCTCGCCATATTCCTGGTTGGCAGGGTCGAAGGCCTCGGTCACGCCATCGGTGAACAGGAACAGCGAATCGCCGGGGCGCAGGGTCACGCTCTTTTCCGCGTAGGGCAGCTCGTCCAGGATACCCAGCGCCATGCCGCCGGTGGTTTCCAGCGCCGTCACCATGCCGTCGGCGCCGATCAGATAGGGCGGGTTGTGCCCGCCATTGGCAAAGCGGAATTCGCCGGTGCGGGCATCCAGAATGCCGTAGAACACGGTGACGAACAGTTCCAGCGGGTTTTCCTGGCACACCAGATCGTTGGCGCGGGCGAGGCAGTCGCCCGGTCCGTCCGCTTCCCGCGCGACGCTCTGGATGACGGTGCGCGACACCGCCATGAAGAAGGCCGCCGGCACGCCCTTGCCGGACACGTCGGCCATGACCACGGCGATCCGGTCCTCGTCCAGCATGAAATAATCGTAGAAATCGCCGCCGACATGGCGTGCCGCCTGCATCATCGCATAGCCGGTGAAGCGCGGATCCTGCGGGAAGGCCGCCGGCAGGATGGCGGTCTGCATCGCCTGGGCGAGGGTGAGTTCCTGATTGATCTGCGCGTTCGCGGCCTCCAGCTGCTCGTTCTTCTGTTCCAGCTGAAGGGTGCGTTCCTTCACCAGCGCGTCCAGCTCATCCTGGCGGGCGAAGACCTGCTTGGCCATCGCCTCGAACACGCGGGCGAGGTTGCCGAACTCGTCACGCCGGGCCGCCACGGCCTGCAGCTGGCCGCGGACATAGCGCTGCTGCTCCACCGCCTGGGCCGCCTCGCCGATACTGTAGAGCGGGCGGGTCAGCCGGTGCGAGAACCAGGTTGCCGTCAGCAGGCTGGCGGCCAGCACCAGCCCGGCGACGATAGCGGTATAGATCAGGCTGGACTGCATCAGCTTCTGCAACCCGTCAGTCGGCAGGCGCAGCAGAGTGGCGCCGATCGGGCCGCCATCGGGCCCGGGAATCGGGGTCACGACAACCATGTCGCGCCCGGCCAGCCAGCTTGCCGTGCTGCCGGTGCGGATGCTGTCGTCCAGCGCCTCCTGCTCCCGGCTGTCCGGCGGCTGGTTCACCTCCTCGCCGAAGACCGTGCCCTGGGCGAGCGGCTGGAACTGGTAGTCGAACACCCAGATCGCGTTCACGCGGCCGCTGTCCAGCAGGCTGCGCACCACCTGCACGAGGCCGATCCGGTCCACGATCCCGCCAATGAAGTCAAAATCATAGCCGACAAGCGCCGCCCCCGGCGTGCTGACGCCGCGCACGCCGGCATATTTGAAGCGCCTTCCATCGAGATCGCGGTCGATTCCGGGACCGACGACGGAGAATTTCTCGCCGGAGAGCAGATGCCAGAAGCGTGACAGGACCGGGCTGCGCTCCGGATCGGGGAAGATCTGCAGGCTGACATCCGGCAGGCTGCCATAGGTCGTAGTACCGCTGCCGTCGAAGCCCCAGATTTCCGAGATTTCGCTCCGCGCCGTGATCTCCATCAGCCGGGCATTGACCTCCTCGACAGAGATACCGGCCTGCTCCGCGATGTCGAACAGATGCGCGGTCAGCAGCGCCTCGGAGACCATCTGCCGGCCGATCACCTGCTCGATTTCCGCCGGCACCGTGTTGGCGACGGAGGCCGCCTGCGCCAGCACGCGGGCGATGCGCGTGCCGTCGGATTCCGCCTGCAGCAGGATCGCGTTGCGCGCCTGCCAGCCGAGCGAGACCGCCAGTCCAAGGATGGCGGCGCTCAGCAACCCGACGATCAGCAGGAGAAGACGGAACTTCAACGACATGCGAATGGGATATGCGGTGCGAGAAAAGGGCGGGCCGGGGGAATCCCGGCTACTTGCTGCCGGCCAAGGCGGCGCCGCTGTCCGGATATATCGTGAAGATCGCCAGAAAACCGCTGATTTCGAAGACTTTGGCGATATTGTCGTTGAGCGCGCACAGGCAGAGCCGGCCCTTGCCGGCCTTCACCCGCTTTGCCGCCATCAGCATGACGCGCAGGCCGGCACTGGAGATGAATTCCAGGGCCTCAAAATCGATCACTACGTCGTTCCGGCCGTTTTCGATTTTTCCGATGATGTGCCGTTCGAACTCCGGCGCTGTCGTGCTGTCCAGCCTGCCGGATATTGCCACGACCAGCGTGTTGCCGTGATCGCTTTCCTTGATTTCCATAACCCTCTACCGATTGATTGCAGTTGGGTGCTTCCGCTTGGGCGCCCGCCTGTTCAGGCGCTTTCCCGGAGATTTGAACTCAAAGCTAGCATATCCGGCTTAACCGTAGGAACCGCCATTGCTGCCGTCGGGGACCGGGATCATCGTGAAAAATCCGATAGCATCGTTGTGGCTTTCACCTTCCAGACCATGCCCATCAACCGTTCTGCGGGCGGCTCTAGAGGCGACAAGGACGTGCCCTTCATGGACTAGGGACGTTTCTATGCGCGGCGGCCGGTTTACGACGGGATGATCTGGACGAGCGGCTTTTCGAAATCAGCGGTGATCGCTTCGAGCAGGGCCAGCTTTTCGGTGACAGGCGGTTCGGCGCCGTCACGGCAACGGCTCCGTGCTTTTGTCTGCAGGCCATAGACCCGCTGCATGCCCTGCTCATAGATACCGCTGGCCTTTGCCTGCCCACCCTGACGGGCAAGCCCGCGCAGCAACCGCAATGTCATGCCGGCATGCGTCGAGAATATCCGGAACGTGTCCGCGCTGACCTTCGGGGTATCGATTCCACGCTCCAGGGCGCGCAGATAGTAGGACAGCAGCGCGCCAAGGTCGGCCAGATTGGCGATGGCGATCTGTTCGCCGAGCGACAGGATGAAGGGGTGCGCGGCCCCCTTGTTTTTCTCTTCCTTCGTGGATTCCAGGACGCGCAGCACCGCGACGATCAGATCCTCGACATACAGCAGCACGGCCGAGACATCGAAATGCCGCACCATGTCGCTATCCGAGAGGAAGCCTTGGATGGTGCGGCTGACCGAGCGCACGATACTGCGGGCGAGGCGTGCCGAAGCGGCCTGCAACTCCGCCATCTTCTGGCCCTGGCCTAAGCCTTCCAGCAGCCAGGTAGTGGCGTCGAGCTGCAGGATCAGCGCGCCGGCCTGCGGCATTTCCGCATAGTCCGCCTTGTCCAGCCGCTGGATGAAGGCGGCGGTCTGCTGCTGCATGTCGGTGAAGAGCTGGTCGGCGAGGCGCTGGCGGAAGCGCTGTATCTCGAAACCGGATTCCGAGCGCGCCTCCCAGGCGGCGAGGGCATTCAGCAGCTCGACCAGATCGAGCAGGTTTGCCGGCCCGCCAGTGACGTCGCGCCGCGGCAATCTCTGTTCGATGGCCGGAAGGATCTTCGTCGTCAGCAGCTTGTGAAAATCCTGCGCATTGCCGTCGACGCCGACGATTCCGGACACCTTGTCCAGCGCGCGGATCGTGTTGCAGATATGGGCATGTTCCTGCAATTCGGCGATCAGGTCGGGCAGGTTGGAGTCCGCGCTATCTTGCAGAAACAGGGACAGCGTATCGGCCAGACTGTCGTGCAAGACCGTCAATCTTTGCGTCCTTGCCGAAAGCTTCGCCATATGGTCGTCACCTGCTTCATGCTCTTCACGATTACGCTCTGGATGCAGGAATCATGAAATGATCCTCTGCCGACGAGGTCACCGCGACTGCCGCTGCAGTCCAGGTGACGTTATTATCATCGTGCCAGATTATTATCGTGCCAGTCGAGGGTAGCAGTTCGAGGGTAGCAGTCCCGCCGGAATCTGACGATAGACGTATCGGCGAGGCGCCGTCATCGCCGGCCCCGGCCAGCGAATTTCCTTTATCCCTACACTCTGAGCGTCAGCTTGCCGGATTGTCATAAGACGGGCTGGACTCAGGTGCTGGAACGAAACTACCTTCGCTATCAGCCATATAATGGCGATTAGGGCAAACGGGCGGGGAGCTGAATGCAGGCAGCCTGGACCATTGCGACGATTCTGGGCGGCCTGGGGCTGTTCTTTGCCGGCAGCGAGATGCTGACCGGCAATCTGCGCAGCCTTGCAAACCGCCGCATCCAGATGGAAATTGCGCGGGTCGCTTCCTCGATTCCAGCCGGCCTGATGTGGGGCGCCATCCTGGGCGCGATTACCCAGAGCACGCAGATCGTCACCTTCATCCTGGTCGGGCTGTTGATGGCGCGGATGATCGATGCGCGCCGCGCCCTGCCGATGATCGTGGGCGCCAATGTCGGCTCCTCCCTCATCATCTTTGTGGTCACGCTGGATATCGAGATCGTGGTGCTGCTGGCGCTGGGCGGCAGCGGTATCCTGATGACCATGCATCGTTTCCAGAACTGGCAGGTGGCGCTGCGCGCGATCTTCGGCCTGTGCCTGCTCTATTACGGCCTTGTGCTCCTGAAAATGGGAGCGGCGCCAATCGCCGAGGAACCCTTCTTCAAGGAACTTATGGCAGGGGCTGGCGGATCTCCGATGGCGGCGCTTGCCATCGGTGCGGTTCTGACGGTGATCAGCCAGTCCTCCGTCAGTGTCTCGCTGCTGGCCATCGCCTTCGCCGCGAGCGGTCTGTTGAGCTTCGAGCAGACCGTGATGGTGGCTTATGGCACCAATCTGGGCAGTTCCATCGCCACCTGGCTGCTGTCCGGTCAGATCAGGGGGACCGCGCGCCAGGTCGCCATGTATCAGTTTGCCTTCAACATCGTCGGCTGCATCGTGCTGATTCCGTTATTCTATACGGAAGTTGCCTTCGGCTTTCCGCCGTTCATGGCGGCTGTGCAGTCATTGTCCGACGATGTCGGCCAGCAGATCGCCTTCGCCTATCTGTTCTTCAACATGATTGCCGGACTTGTATTGCTGCCGCTGATCGGCCCGTCGGAAAGGCTTCTGGCCCGCCTCTATCCGCCGACCGAGCAGGAGGATGAATCGCGCCTCGCCTTTCTCAGCGAACATGCCGCCGCCAATCCCGAGATTGGCGTCATCATGGCGGAGAAGGAGCAGCTGCGCCTGCTGGGCCGCCTGCCACGCTATGTGGAGCTGGCACGGGCCGGAGGATCGGCGGCGCAGGGCCTTGCCCTGAAGACATTGCGCGAAGGGTTCCGCTCGGTGCACAAGCAGGCCGCGCTTTATATCGACGATATGTCGGATTACCGGCTGACGGCGGAGAATCAGGAACGCGTGTACC
Source organism: Oceanibaculum nanhaiense (assembly GCF_002148795.1). NCBI lineage: Bacteria > Pseudomonadati > Pseudomonadota > Alphaproteobacteria > Rhodospirillales > Oceanibaculaceae > Oceanibaculum > Oceanibaculum nanhaiense. The sequence continues at coordinate 174,009 of NZ_MPOB01000004.1, forward strand.
GTATCCTCGACCGGCACAGCCGGCTGGATTCGCTGGAGGCGGCATTCGCGGAATTCGCCCTGGCCGCCCCGCTGATGCAGGCAAGTGACGCGCTGGAAAACACCCGTGTCGCCCTGATCGAGGGGCTGGATGCCGTGCTGTTGTCCTTCATCGAGGCGATGGCCAGCGGCGATCCCGAGGATATGGCGCTTGTCGAGAGCATCACCGGCGACCGCGGCGCCCTGATGGAAGGGGTGCGCCGGCAGTTCCTAAGCGACGAGACACTGACCCTGGGCCGGGAGGAGAAGCTGGGGCTGCTGCAGCTGACCGGCCTGTTCGAGCGGCTGATCTGGATGCTGCGCGAAATGGCGCAGAAGGCACCGCTCGACACGCTGCGGGAAGAATCCTGAGGCTTCGGTATGGCTGGCCCGCTATCCGCGCAGTCCCGAAGGGCGGGTTTAGGCTGGTCCTGACATGCCTGGGCGTTAGGATGGGGTTCCATCCTCTGGCGATCCACCGGCGAACAGGCAGGACGATATGACCGATTCAGGCTGGCGCGCCCGCGCCGGAACCCGCTTCGAGTGCGAGAAGACGCCGGTGACCGCCGCGCGCGGCATGGCGGTGACGAACCACCCGCTGGCCTCCGCCGCTGCCGCCGAGATGTTCGCGCTGGGCGGCAACGCCATCGATGCCGCGATCTCCGCCCTGTTCACCCTCACCGTGGTCGAGCCGATGATGGTCGGCATCTTCGGCGGCGGCACGGCGGTGCTGCATCTGGCGGATGGGCGCGAGACGGTGATCGACGGCCTCGCCACCGCGCCGATGGCGGCGAAGCCTGACAGCTTCAAGCCGATCTCCGACAGCTGGCCGGACTATATGGAGGCGGAAGGGCGGCGCAACCGCGTCGGTCCGGCCTCGGTCGCCGTGCCGGGCAATCTGAAGGCCTGGTGCGAGACGCTGGAGCGCTTCGGCAGCCTGCCGCTCGACACGGTGATGGAACCGGCGATCCGCCATGCCGCGCGCGGCTTCCGCGTCACCAATTACCTGGCCTCCTGCATCGATGAAATCTCTGACGATCTGAAGCTCGATCCGGCAATCGCCGCCATCTTCCTGCCCGGCGGCAAGCCGCTGGCGGAGGGCGCACTGCTGGTGCAGCGGGATTACGCTCAAACCCTGCGGGAAATTGCGGAGAAGGGGCCGGATCACCTTTATGGCGGCGCGCTCGGCAAGCGGATCGCCGATTATCTGCAGCAGGCTGGCTCCTACGTTGCGCTGGCGGACCTTGCCAATTACCGCACGGTGGAACGCCAGCCGGTGCGCGGTATCTATCGCGGGGTGGAGATCGTCGGCCCGCCGCCACCCTGTTCCGGCGGCGTGCATATCGTGCAGATGCTGAATTTGCTGGAGAAATTCGACATCGCCGGCATGGGCTTCGGCACCACGGAGACGCTGCATCTGATGGCCGAGGCGCTGAAGATCGCGGCGGCCGACCGGCGCGCCACCACCGCCGACCCGGCCTTTGTTGATGTGCCGGTGGAACGGTTGATCTCCAAGGAATATGCCGACGAACGACGGCCGGAAATCAGCACGGACCGGGCCAGCGCCTTCGAGGCGAAGATCCTGAATGTCGAATCGGCGAACACCACGCATCTGACCGTGGCCGATGCGGCGGGCAACATCGTCACCTCGACCCAGACCATCAACAGCCTGTTCGGCGCGCGCATCATGATTCCGGGCACCGGCATCATCCCGACCAACTACATGTATCTGTTCGATCCGCATCCGGGCAACGCGCTGTCGCTGCAGCCGGGCAAGCGCATCACCAGCGGCATCTCCGCGACCATCGGCAAGCGCGACGGCAAGCCGATCTTTGCAGTGGGCCTGCCGGGTGCGCACCGCATCCCGTCGGCTGTGTTCCAGTTCATCCTGAACCGGGTCGATCACGGCATGAGCCTGCAGGAGGCGGTGGAGGCGCCGCGCCTGTTCACGCAAGGCCAGGAGGTCGAGATCGAGAATGCGGTGCCGGCGGATGTCCGCGCCCGCTTCGAAGCGCTGGGGCACACGGTGACCGTGTCCGACCATGTCGCGGGTGGCATGGGCGCCATCGCCTTTAACGCGGATGGCACGATGGAAGGGGCGTCCTGCTGGCGCGCCGATGGCGTGCCGATGGGCGTTGGTGGCGGCCTCGCCCGGCGCGGCACCTCCTTCTGGCCCGACCCGAGACGCGGCCGGAAATATTAGGGGGCATCAGTGTTTGAAACAGTTCTCACGATGCCACGAAAGAAAACTAGTATGCGGGCGGTCGGCAGCGCACAATGGCATGATGGCTTTGCTAGTTCCATCGATGAGTCTCTCTATGCTTCGCGGGTCATTTACCTGTCTTGAGATGAGGATGTCCAAATCATCCGAAAGGCTGATGAGGCCACGGTCAAACATCCAATGGGCCGTGCCCGAAAGGGCAATACCGTTATTCACGATATCGGGGCCGCCATATTGGACTGGTCGAATATGAGCGGCATTGGCTTCCGCCCGTCCACCCCCATTGATGAACTTCAATCCGGTGATCGCGCAGCGCTCTCCATAGGCACGAAGTACAACTCGACGGAATATCCTGTCACGCACCATGCGATTGGTTAGTTGTTGAAGGCGCGTTCGCGTTGTTTCGAATTCATAAGGTCGCTGGTCTTCAGCAAGCCCAGGTATGGTTGTGTCTGTCTCAAGGCGCGGCAACAAGGGAGCACTATCGGTCAAACCGTTTTCAATGATACGCATGAAATCTGCTGTTGAAATTGGTCTTACGGCCGCTTGGGCACGACCTGATAGACGCCCTTCATCATTGAGCAGTCCGCGTTCAATGGGACCGCTATCATCGTTGAATGGCACAGGCTCAGCGAAGTCGAGATAACTTCCAGGCTCAATCAAGGCATAAAACATGCCGGGCGCCATTGGATCTGGAATGATTTTATGGACACGGGCTATCCCAAAGTAACCGCGCGTTTCACGCAATTTTTTGGGCTCTAAATAAACGATCCAGTCGCCAACGGAGCCGCTTGCCCGTTGCAGATATTGCTTTGGAAACTGGTACTGTATTGCGGGACTGTCATTATAGATCGAGTCCGGTCGCAGCATGAATACACAGTGGCTCATACGATAGACTATTCTGTAAGAAGCTTTTGCATTCAGAAGCTTAGCAGCCATCATCATGGCATGTCGTTGCTAAAATGTGATTGTGTTGATTTTGTCGAATCAGCCACTGGCTTGCTGTTTTTGCGTCTCTTGGTCCCGCTGAGTTTATCGGAAGCTTTTGAACCGTGGTGGAGATGACGAAGTGCGTTTTGGCTTCCTAACTAGTTCGTCTGGACAAGCCGGCCCTTATGACGTGTGATTCAGCCTCACGGTCAGGAAGGGTGCCATGCAGGATCAAGACGCCGACAGGAAACTGATTGCCGATGCGCTGGGGGCTGCGCCCTATCCGCGCGACCTGAAGGGCTATGGCCCGACCCCGCCTGACCCGCGCTGGCCCAATGGGGCGAAGATCGCCCTCAGCTTCGTGGTGAATTTCGAGGAAGGCGGCGAGCGCAGCATCCTGCACGGCGATCCCATCTCCGAAGTCTTCCTGCATGAAGTGCCGGGCGGCACCCCGCGCGAGGGGCTGCGCGACGAACAGGTCGAATCGGTCTATGATTACGGCATGCGCGCCGGGCTGTGGCGGCTCATGCGGCTCTTCGCTGAGCGCAATATCCCCTTTACATCCTGGGCTGTCGGCATGGCCGTGGCACGCTATCCCGAGGCGGTGCGCGCAATGCATGAGGCCGGGCACGAGATCGCCAGCCATGGCTGGCGCTGGATCGACTATAGCGGCATGCCCATTGAGACCGAGCGCCAGCACATGCGCCTCGTTATCGCGGCGATCCGGCAGGCGACCGGCGAGCGGCCGCTGGGCTGGTATACCGGCCGGCTGTCGTCCAATACCCGCCAGCTGGTCGCCGAGGAAGGCGGCTTCCTCTACAGTTCCGACGCCTATGATGACGACCTGCCGCATTGGTCGATTGAGGCCGGCAAGCCGCAGCTGATCATTCCCTACACCATCGACAATAACGACATGAAGTTCGGCCAGATCCACGGCTTCGCCACCGGGACGGATTTCTTCGACTATCTGAAGGACGCCTTCGACGTGCTCTACCGCGAAGGGGCCGAGGGCGCGCCGAAGATGATGAGCATCGGCCTGCATCTGCGTCTCGTCGGCCGGCCTGGCCGGGCGGCGGCGCTGGCGCGCTTCATGGATTATGTGCAGAAGCATGACGGCGTCTGGCTCACCCGCCGCATCGATATCGCCCGCCACTGGATGGCGACGCATCCGTATAAAGGTTAACCCGCCACCATCACCGGCTGCGCCAGGGTGTGGAACTCGTCATTGCGGCCATCCTCGGCGCACCACATGATGATGGCGAAGCGGCCGGGTCGGTCGAGTGCGACCATGCCGTGATGCCAGGTTGCCGGCGCATAGACCAGCGCCTGCCCGGCGGAGCCGATGAAGGCCTGCGCCCGGCTCATATCCGGTCCGCCCTCAGTTGGCGCGACAATCACCAGAAACCGCGCCACATCCAGCGCCAGGAAGGCCTGCGACGATACCGGGTGGCGTTCCATCAGCTTTGCCTCGAAGGGCAGGGTGCTGGCGGCGGTGTGGGTCAGCGAGAAATCGAGCGCGGCGCTGTCGCGGCGGTTTTCGATCAGCTGCCCGAGAAAGGCCCGGCCCGGTTTCTCTGGTGCGGCGATGACCCGCCCGAAAGGTGCGAAAGTCTCGGCGGTCAGGGGCTGGGCGATCAGCATGACGGCACCGTTCGGGCGGCACGGATGCCGGGGGTGGCGGAATGATCCAGCGCTATCAATACAGCGAGAAGCATCATTTCTGTTCCGTCGTTCGGGGCGCGCGGATCGAGGTTTCCTCGGCCGGAAACCAGTGCGTCGTGCGGTTGGCGAACCAGACCAGAGACAGCATCACCGGCACTTCGACCAGCACGCCGACCACCGTGACCAGTGCTGCGATGGAATTCAGCCCGAACAGCCCGATGGCCACGGCAACGGCCAGCTCGAAGAAGTTGGACGTGCCGATCATCGCACAGGGGGCAGCCACATTGTGCGGCACACGCCAGGCCTTTGCCGCCCAATAGGCGACCGCGAAGATGCCATAGGACTGGATAAGCAGCGGGATCGCGATCATCACGATCACCAGCGGCTGGCTCAGGATCACCTCGCCCTGGAAGCCGAACAGCAGAACCACAGTGGCGAGCAGGCCCAGAACCGAAAGCGGTTTCACCCTGGCTGTGAACGCGCCCACCGCCGCCTCGGCCTGCGCGGGGCCTGCAGCGCCGCGCGTCATGAGCATCCGTGTGGCGACACCTGCCGCCAGCGGGATCACGACATACAGGCCAACCGACAGGACCAGCGTTGTCCAGGGCACGGTGATGTCGGTGACGCCCAGCAGCAGGGCGACGATCGGCGCATAGGCAAAGACCATGATCGCGTCGTTGAGCGACACCTGCGCCAGCGTGTAGTTCGGGTCGCCTTTGGTCAGTTGCGACCAGACAAACACCATTGCCGTGCAGGGGGCGGCCCCCAGCAGGATCAGGCCCGCGATATACTGGCCGCTCGTTTCCGGCGCGATGAAGGGGGCGAATATCCACTCGAAGAAGAGCACGCCAAGGGCGGCCATGGTGAAGGGCTTGATCAGCCAATTCACGGCAAGTGTGATGATCATGCCCTTGGGGCGTTCATGGATGCGCATGAGGCTGGAGAAATCCACCGCCACCATCATCGGATAGACCATGAACCAGATCAGGATCGCGACGACGAAGTTGACCGATCCGTATTCGAGGCTTGCCAGGAACCCGACGAGCCCCGGTGCGATCTGACCGAGCGCCAGCCCGCCGACAATCGCAAGCGCGACCCAGATCGAAAGATACCGTTCAAATGCAGACATGGGCGAAATCTCTGTTCCGGGTTCAGGCAATCGCCGGTCGTGCCGGGCAACCAGCGCCGCGAAGCCGCCCCGCACCGGGCGGCAGGCTCGCAGTGACCATATGCCTCTCGTCCTGCAACGCCCGCGCGGCCGCTGCAAGCCATAAACGCCGTTTGTGAGGAAATCACCAGGATGGAACGCAGGATGGGGTGTGATTCCCATCCGGCAAAATAAATCGTGAAATTAATGCTTTAAAAGAAAACTGGCGGAGGGGGAGGGATTCGAACCCTCGGTACGCTTGCACGCACAACGGTTTTCGAGACCGTCCCATTCAACCACTCTGGCACCCCTCCGAAGGATCGCCGTGGGACGAGCGGGTGATGTCTAACCATCCGGTGCGCGGATTGCAAGACACATCTGCCTTTTTTCGCCGCCCGCGTTGGGCTAGGATGCGGCTCTTGGCCCAGTGCCGTGAACGGCGCCGCAAAACCGTGCACATACCAGCGATTCCGCCGTTGACATACGAAAGCCCATAGGTATAGTGCGCGCCTCTCCTGACGACCGCAATCGCCGGGAGGTGCTTTCATACGCGCGCACTGCCGGCCCGGCTGGGATTGGCGGACGCTGCTGCGGAAGCGGGTAAAAACAGCTTCGCGTGTCATCAGTTTCGTATTCGGATATCAGGCGGTTAGTCCCATGTTCGCAGTCATCAAGACCGGCGGTAAGCAGTATAAAGTGGCCAAGAACGACGTGATCGTCGTTGAAAAGCTGCTCGGTGAGGCCGGCGCCAAGGTTGCGCTCGACGAGGTGCTGCTGGTCGGCGGCGAGGGCGACGCCAAGGTCGGCGCCCCGATGGTCGCCGGTGCCAGCGTGGCCGCCGAGATCATCGAGCAGACCCGCGGCGACAAGGTCATCATCTTCAAGAAGAAGCGGCGCAAGAATCATCGCCGCAAGAACGGTCATCGCCAGGACCTGACGGTGCTGCGCATCACCGACATCAATGCCGGCGCGAAGTAAGAGGAGCAGCAATCCATGGCACATAAGAAAGCAGGCGGTTCTTCGCGCAACGGGCGCGACTCCGCGGGCCGCCGTCTCGGCGTGAAGAAGTTCGGCGGCGAGCGCGTCATTCCGGGCCACATCCTGGTCCGTCAGCGCGGCACCAAGTTCCATCCCGGCGCCAATGTCGGCATCGGCAAGGACCACACGCTGTTCGCGCTGGTCGAGGGCGAGGTGAAGTTCGCGCAGAAGGCCAAGGGCCGCACCTACATCTCGATCCTCCCGCCGGTGGCTGCTGCAGAGTAAGCCCACCCCCGACGGGACTAAGAATTTTGCTAAGAAGGGGAATGGGCGACCATTCCCCTTTTTGCCGTTTAAAGGCGCCAGGACGATGAAGTTTCTCGACGAAGCCAAGATCTATCTGAAAAGCGGCAATGGCGGGCCGGGCAGCGTCAGCTTCCGGCGCGAGAAATTCATCGAGTTCGGCGGCCCCGACGGCGGCAATGGCGGGCGCGGCGGCGATCTGATTCTGGAGGCGGTGGAGGGGCTGAACACCCTGATCGATTATCGCTACCAGCAGCATTTCAAGGCCAAGAACGGCATGCACGGCATGGGCCGCAACCGCACCGGCTCGGACGGCAATGACATCATCCTGAAGCTGCCGGTCGGCACCCAGGTGCTGGATGAGGACCGTGAGACGGTGATCGCCGACCTGACCGAGGTCGGGCAGCGCATCGTGCTGCTGAAGGGCGGCGATGGCGGCATGGGCAACGCCCATTACAAGACCTCCACCAACCAGGCGCCGCGCAAGTTCACTCCCGGCTATCCGGGGCAGGAGATGTGGGTCTGGCTGCGCCTGAAGCTGATCGCCGATGTCGGGCTGCTGGGCCTGCCCAATGCCGGCAAATCGACCTTCCTGGCGGCAGTCTCGGCGGCGCGACCGAAGATCGCCGATTATCCCTTCACCACCCTGTGGCCGCAGCTCGGCGTGGTCGAGCGCGATGGCGAGGCGTTCGTGGTGGCCGATATTCCGGGGCTGATCGAGGGCGCGCATGAAGGCGCCGGGCTGGGCACGCGGTTTTTGGGGCATGTCGAGCGCACCGGCGTGCTGCTGCATCTGATCGACGGCACCCAGGAAGACCCGGTGAAGGCCTATCGCACGATCCGCAAGGAGCTGAAGCTCTACGCGCAGGAACTGGCGGAAAAGCGTGAGATCGTGGCGCTGAACAAGATCGACGCGATTCCGGCGGACGAGCTGAAGGAAAAGCTGAAGAAGCTGAAGCGCGCCGCCAAGGCCGATGTGATGGCGATCTCGGCTGTCACCGGCGAGGGCGTGACCGAAGTGCTGCGCGCACTGCGGGGCATCGTCAAGGACTACCGCGCCGCCGAGAAGCGCGCCGAAGCCGTGGAAAGCGGCATCGCCGTGGAAGCCGAGGACTGGCGGCCGTGAACGGCCTAGCCGCCAACGATACCGCAGAGAACGAAGCCGCGGCGGTGCCCGCGCTTGCGACCGCGCGGCGGCTGGTGGTGAAGATCGGTTCCGCCCTGCTGGTGGATGAGAAGACCGGGCGTATCCGGCAGGACTGGCTGGCGGCGCTGGCCGAGGATGTGGCGGCACTGCGCGGGCGCGGGGTTGAGGTGGTGCTGGTTTCTTCCGGGGCCATCTCGGTTGGCCGCCGCCATCTGGGCCTCACCGGCCGGGCCCTCGCGCTGGAGGAGAAGCAGGCCGCCGCCGCCACCGGACAGATCAAGCTGGCGCATGCCTATCAGGAGGCGCTCGCCCGGCACGACATCACCGTGGCGCAGGTGCTGGTGACGCTGGAGGATACCGAGGCGCGCCGCCGCCACCTGAATGCGCGCGCCACCATCGACGCGCTGCTGCGCCTGGGCGCGGTGCCGGTCATCAACGAGAACGACACGGTGGCGACGGCGGAAATCCGTTTCGGCGACAATGACCGGCTGGCCGCCCGCGTGGCGCAGATGATCTCCGCCGACACGCTGGTCCTGCTGTCCGATATCGACGGGCTCTACACCGCAGATCCCCGCCGGACACCGGACGCCGCGCATATCCCGGTGGTGACCGAGGTGACGCCGGAGATCGAGGCGATGGGCGGTGCCGCCGCCACCGGCTATTCCTCGGGCGGCATGGTCACCAAGCTGGCCGCCGGCAAGATCGCCATCGGCGCCGGCTGCCGCATGGCCATCGCCCATGGTGCGGAGATGCACCCGCTGCACCGGCTGGAGGAGGGCGCGCGCTGCACCTGGTTCCTGCCGTCGGCGGGGCCGCGTACGGCGCGCAAGCGCTGGATCGGCGGTCATCTGAACACCACCGGCAGCGTCACGGTCGATGCCGGCGCCGCCCGTGCGCTGGCGCAGGGCAAGAGCCTGCTGCCGGCGGGGATCGTCGCGGTCGAGGGGGATTTTCAGCGCGGCGATCCGATTGCGGTGTGCGATCCTGAAGGGCGGGTGATCGGGCGCGGCCTGTCGGCCTATAATGCCGGGGATGCGCGCCGGATCATGGGCCATAAAAGCCGTGAAATAGAGGCTGTTCTTGGCTATCGTGGGCGGGACGAGATCATCCATCGCGATGATCTGGTGCTCGCCTGAAGGCCCGGTCACAGGGTTATGAAGAGGCCAAAGACACGGCCCCGTGCGGCAAGTGGAGGATAAGGTGAGTGCGCTGAAAGAGACGCCTGCGGCGATCGACACGACCGCGCGCACCATGGAGTGGATCGGCAGTGCCGCCAAGGAGGCTGCGGCCGCGCTGGCGCAGGCCGATGGCGCGACCAAGAACCGTGCGCTGCGCGCCGCCGCGCAGTCGGTCCGGGAAAACAGTGCCGCCATCCTGGAAGCCAACGAACGCGACATGCAAGCCGCCGAGGCCAAGGGGCTGATGCGCGCCATGCTCGACCGGCTGGCGCTGACGCCGGAACGCATCGAGGCGATTGCCAGCGGGCTGGAGGAGGTGGCGGATCTGCCCGACCCCGTCGGGCGCGTGCTGGCCGAGTGGGAGCGTCCGAACGGCCTCCGGATTTCCCGGCAGTCGGTGCCGCTGGGCGTCATCGGCATCATTTACGAATCGCGGCCGAATGTGACGGCGGATGCCGGCGGGCTGTGCCTGAAGGCCGGCAATGCGGCGATCCTGCGCGGCGGCTCCGAAAGCTTCCATTCCTCGACCGCCATCGTCGCCTGCCTGCAGGCCGGGCTGAAGGCGGCGGGCCTGCCGGAGACGGCGGTGCAGGCCATGCCCGGCACGGAGCGCGAACTGGTCGGCGCCATGCTGCGCGCCAATGCCTATATCGATGTCATCGTGCCGCGCGGCGGCCGCTCGCTGATCGAGCGGGTGATGAATGAGAGCCGGGTGCCGGTGATGGCGCATCTGGACGGCATCTGCCATGTCTATGTCGATGGTGCCGCCGATGCGAAGAAGGCACGCCGCATCGTCCTGAACGCCAAGATGCGCCGGCCCGGCGTGTGTGGCGCCATGGAGACGCTGCTGATCGACGCACAGGCGATGGTGGGCATGCTGCCCTCGATACTGGACGACCTCATCACCGAAGGCTGCGAAGTGCGCGGCGATCCGGCGGTCTGCGGGCTTGACCCGCGCGTCCTGCCGGCGACCGAGGACGACTGGTCCATCGAATATCTGGATGCCATCCTCTCGGTGAAGGTGGTGAGCGGCGTCGAGGCGGCGATCCGTCACATCAACCTGTATGGCTCGCACCATACCGACAGCATCGTGACCGAGGATGCGGCGACGGCGGAACGGTTCCTGGCCTCGGTGGACAGCGCCATCGTGCTGCACAATGCCTCCACCCAGTTTGCCGATGGCGGCGAGTTCGGCATGGGGGCGGAGATCGGAATTTCCACGGGAAAGCTGCATGCGCGGGGGCCGGTGGGGGCGGAACAGCTCACCAGCTACAAATATATCGTGCGCGGCGACGGCCAGATCCGGCCTTGATGCCGGCCCTGATCCCTTGCGGAAATATTCCCGTGCAGAAAATCTGGCATAAAAGCGGCCGCGCGGCGCGCATCGGTCTGCCGGGCCCGATCGACCGGCGACGGCAGACGGTCGGCCTGATGGGCGGCTCGTTCAATCCGGCGCATGAAGGGCACCGCCATCTGGCGTTGCTGGCGCTGCATCGGCTGGACCTCGACGAGGTGTGGTGGCTGGTCGCCCCGCAGAATCCGTTGAAGCCGAACAATGGCATGGCGCCTTTTGTCGAACGGCTGGCCAGCGCCAGAAGGGTTGCCCGCCACCCCAGGCTGCAACCGAGCGATATCGAGGTCAGGCTTGGCACGCGCTATACGGCGGATACATTGCAGGCGCTGCAGCGGCGGTTTCCAACCCGCCGTTTCGTCTGGATCATGGGGGCGGACTGTCTGGCGGAATTTACGCGCTGGAAGGATTGGCAGCATATCTTTCGCATGATGCCGGTTGCGGTGTTCGACCGGCCTTCCTATTCTTTAAGGGCGTTGTGGAGCTTGGCGGCGCGGCGGTTCGCAAGGGTCCGGCTGAAATCCGGATCGGCGCGGGGGCTGGCCCATAGGCAGCCACCGGCGTGGGTGTTCCTGCACACCCGATTGCATCCCGCCTCAGCGACACAAATCAGGACCGGTACTCTGCCGGAAAGCCATTGGGGCAAGAGTCGGGCGGGTAATTGACTGCGAGGATGATGCAAGAAGTAAAAGCGACGCGAAAGTCTTCCAAGAAGAAGCTTTCCGATAACGGGGCGGCGCAGCTGCTCGCTCTCGTTGAAAAATCCCTGGACGACGACAAGGCGGAAAACGTCATTGTCATCGACCTTGCCGGGAAATCCAGTTTTGCCGACTACATGGTGATCGCTTCCGGCCGCTCCTCGCGGCAGGTCAGCGCGATTGCCGAGCATCTGCGCGAGCGGCTGAAGGCCGCCGGCGTGGCGCAGGTCGGTGCCGAAGGGCTGGGCCAGGGCGACTGGGTGCTGGTCGATGGCGGCGATATCGTCATCCATCTGTTCCGCCCGGAAGTCCGTGCCTTCTACAATCTGGAGAAGATGTGGGGGCTGGAGGTGCCGGCCGCGGCGGAGGTCAATACCGTAGCGGTCACGGCCTGAGCGACTAGGTGCGCGTCACCATCGCCGCCATCGGCAAGGCGAAGCCGGGTATCCTGCGCGATCTTTATCGGCAGTATGTGGAACGCTCGCGCTGGCCCGTCGTTCTGAAGGAGATGGAGGTGAAGGCGAAGCTGCCGGCGCCGGAGATGATGACGCGCGAGGCGGCCCTGCTGCTGGAAGCGGTGCCGGCGGGCGCCCGGCTGGTGGCGCTCGACGAACGCGGGCGCGATCTTGCCAGCGCCGATTTCGCAGCGCTGCTGGGCGGTTGGCGCGATGCCGGGACCAGTGACATCGGCTTTGTCATCGGCGGCGCGGACGGGCTGGACGAGAGTGTCCGGCGGCGCGCCGACCTGCTGCTGGCCTTCGGGCGGGCGACCTGGCCGCACATGATGGTGCGCGGCATGCTGGCCGAACAGCTCTACCGGGCGCAGCAGATTTTGGCGGGCCATCCTTATCACCGGGAATAGGGCACCGGATCAGGAGAAAACGCCGGAAAAGCCTTGTTTTTGTGACAGATTGCCCCAGAGATTGCCCCTGTGCGGGGGCGCTGCAGAGGCCTATATTGACGCCATGAACGATATGATTTCTTCCGCCGATTCCCGCCGCTTGCCGAAACCGCGCGGCCCCGTGGTCCTGTGCATCCTCGATGGCTGGGGCTATCGCGAGGAGCGCGAGAATAACGGCATCCTGCTGGCCGAAACGCCGGTCTGGGACCGGCTGATGGCAAGCTGCCCGCGCGCGCTGCTGAATGCGTCGGAACTGCATGTCGGCCTGCCGGCCGGGCAGATGGGCAATTCCGAGGTCGGGCACATGAATCTGGGTGCCGGCCGCAAGGTGATGCAGGAACTACCACGCATCGACCAGGCCATCCTGGACGGCTCGCTGGGGCAAAACCCGGAACTGGCAAAATTCGCGGCTTCGCTGAAGCAGAGCGGCGGCGCCTGCCATTTGCTGGGTCTCGTCTCGCCGGGCGGTGTGCATTCGCACCAGGACCATATGGTGGCGCTGGCGAAGCTGCTGGCGGCTCAGGGCGTGACGGTGAAAATCCACGCCTTCCTCGATGGCCGCGACACGCCGCCGAAGAGCGCACTCGGCTATATGAAGAAATTCCTCGCCGATCTGGGCGATGCGGCGACCATTGCCACCGTGTCGGGCCGTTTCTTCGCCATGGACCGCGACAAGCGCTGGGACCGGGTGGAGCAGGCCTATGACGTGGCCGTCGATGGCAAGGGCGCGGCTGCGAAGAGCGCCCTGGCGGCCATTGAGGCGGCCTATGAAAGGGACGAAACCGACGAGTTCGTGGCCCCCTCGGCCATTGCCGGCTATGCCGGCATGCAGGATGGCGACGGTGTGCTGATGGCGAATTTCCGCGCCGACCGCGCGCGCGAATTGCTGACCGCGCTGCTGGACCCGGCCTTCGACGGTTTTGCGCGCGGGCGCACCATCCGCTTCGGCGCGGTCCTCGGCATGGTCGAATATTCCACAGCACTGGCGAAGTTCATGCCCTCGCTGTTTACCTCGGCGGCGCTGGAGAATGTGCTGGGCGCGGTCCTGGCCAAGGCCGGCATGCGCCAGCTCCGCATCGCCGAGACCGAGAAATACGCCCATGTCACCTTCTTCCTGAATGGCGGCGTGGAGCAGGAATTTCCGGGCGAGACCCGCATTCTGGTGCCGTCTCCGAAGGTGAAGACCTACGACATGCAGCCGGAAATGTCGGCGCCGGAACTGACCGATAAGCTGGTGGCGGCCATCGGCTCGGGCGATTTCGACCTGATCGTGGTGAATTACGCCAATGGCGACATGGTCGGCCATACCGGCAATCTGCAGGCGGCGATCCAGGCGGCGCAAACCATCGATGCCAGCCTCGGTCGGCTGGAAGCGGCAGTGCAGCAGGCCGGCGGCGTCATGCTGGTGACCGCCGACCACGGCAATATCGAGATGATGCAGGACCCGGACACGCATGAGGCACACACGGCGCATACGCTGAACTTGGTGCCGGCGATCCTGGTGAACGGCCCGAAGGAGGCTGTAGGCCTGAAGGACGGCATCCTGGCGGATGTCGCGCCGACGCTGCTGCAGCTGCTGGGGCTGCCGCAGCCCGGGGAGATGACCGGCCGCTCTCTGCTGGCCCTGAAGGCCCCGTCCGGCACGGCACCGGACGGGACGACCAAGGCGGAGGCCCGTGCGACGGCATAACGCCCTGTACGGCAGTTACCCTGGCCGCTGCCTGGCAGTGGCGGCGCTTTGCTTTTTTCTGATCGGTCCTCTGGTCGGTTCTTTGGCCGCCCCGGCCTTTTCCCAGCAGCCGCCCCAGCAGGCGCCGATTCCGCAGCCGGCGCCCGATGGCAAGCTGAAGGCCATCGAGCAGGCGCTGGAGCGCGATGCCCGCCGCAAGGTGGAGCTGGAGCGCGAGGCGCAGAAGCTGCGCACCGAATCGGAGGCGCTGCGGGCCGATGCGATCAAGGTGGCGAAATCGCTGCAGGAGCAGGAGGCGATCCTGTCGCGCGTCGAGGATTCCTTGAGCGACCTGACCCGGGAGGCGAATCGCAAGCGCGCCGCCGTGCAGGGGCGCGAGGCCGAAGTGGCGGCGCTGCTGGCCGGGTTGCAGCGCCTGTCGCGCCGCCCGCCGGAAGCGATGATCGCCTCGCCCTCGGCACCGCTGGACACGGTGCGCGGCGGTATGCTGTTGCGCGCCGCGCTGCCGCAGGTTCAGCAATCGGCGCTGGCGCTGCGCGCGGAGCTGGAGGAAATCGAGGCCTTGCAGGCGGAAATCGCGGCGGAGCGCAAGCGCCTGGCCGCAGCGCGGCAATCGCTGCTGTCCGAGCGTAAGAAGCTGGAATCGCTGGCAGCTGACCGTAAGCGCCTGGCCGGCCGCACGGAGGCCGAGAGCGACCGGCTGGAACGCACCGTCAGCCGGCTGTCGAACTCGGCCAATGATCTGCGCGACCTGCTGCGCCAGATCGAGGCGGAGCGGGAGGCGCAGCGCAGGGCGGAGGAGGAGCGCCGCCTTGCCGAAGCGAAACGGGCCGAGGCGGCGGCACGGCGCGCGGCCACCATGCCGGTGCCGCTGGTCAAGCCGTCCGTCACCAGCCCGAATAGTACCGGTACTGGTACGCGTACTGGTGCCGGCGCAGGACAGGAGCGCGTCGTCGCGGCCCTGCCGCCTTCACAATTGGGGGCACAGCCGCCGCGCGTGATGCTGGAGCCGCCATCGGGCGCGCCGCGCACCCTGAAGCAGGGCATGCTGACAGCGCCCGTGCAGGGCCGGCTGACACATGGCTATGGCGAACGCAATGAGCCAGGCGGCGCGGCGCGCGGTATCGTGCTGGCCGGACGGCCCGAGGCAGTGGTTGTGGCACCCTTCGACGGACAAGTGGTTTATGCTGGAAAATTCCGGGGTTACGGGCAAATCTTGATAATCGATCACGGCAATGGATATCATAGCCTGTTGGCGGGACTGGGACGGATAGACAGCGTCGTTGGCCAGTATCTCCTGGCCGGGGAACCGGTGGGAGGTCTGGGCAGGGATGGCGATGACGCGCAGGAGCTCTATCTTGAACTCCGCAGGAACGGCGAGCCGATAAATCCGCTGCCCTGGTTGGCAGCAAGCACTGATAGGATCAGAGGATGAAGTATCTTTCCCGTATCGCGCTCGCCACGGCGGTTGTCGCGGTTGTGCTCTATGCCGCCGGGGTCATCACCCCCATGGCACAGACTGGCCAGCGTTCGGAGACATATCGCCAGCTCAACCTGTTTGGCGAGGTGTTCGAGCGCGTGCGTGCGGACTATGTCGAAGAGGTGACCGACGAGAAGCTGGTCGAATCGGCGATCAACGGGATGTTGACCGCGCTCGATCCGCATTCCGGCTATCTGACGGCAAAATCCTATCAGGACATGCAGGTGCAGACCCGCGGCGAGTTCGGCGGGCTGGGCATCGAGGTGACGATGGAGCAGGGGCTCGTGAAGGTGGTCTCGCCGATCGACGAGACGCCGGCCTTCCGCGCCGGCCTGCAGCCGGGCGACCTCATCACCCATCTGGATGGCGAGCAGGTCATGGGCCTGACGCTGGCGGAAGCGGTCGAGCGCATGCGCGGCCGTGTCGGCAGCGAGATCAAGCTGACGATCCGCCGCGCCGCGCAGGAGCCGTTCGAGGTCACGCTCAAGCGTGATGTCATCCGCATCAGGTCGGTGCGGTCGCGCGTGATCGACAATACCGGCTATATCCGGATCACCACCTTCAATGAGCAGACCCAGTCCGGGCTGGAAAAGGCGGTTGCCGATCTGCAGGCGGAAAAGGGTAAGGACCTGATCGGCATCGTTCTCGATCTGCGCAACAATCCGGGCGGCCTGCTGGATCAGGCGATCTCGGTCAGTGATGCCTTCCTGAATCAGGGGGAAATCGTCTCGACCCGGGGGCGCCGGACCGAGGACAGCCAGCGCTTCAACGCCAAGAATGGCGATATCGCGGACGGGCTGCCGATCGTGGCGCTGATCAATGGCGGCTCGGCATCGGCCTCGGAAATCGTTGCCGGCGCGCTGCAGGATCACAAGCGCGCCCTGGTGCTGGGCACGAAATCCTTTGGCAAGGGGTCGGTGCAGACCATCATTCCGCTGCCCGGCCATGGCGCCATGCGGCTGACCACGGCGCGTTACTACACCCCGTCCGGTCGCTCCATTCAGGCTGTGGGCATCGAACCCGATCTGGAAGTGCCGGCTGCCCGCATCGATCTGATCGACGAGGGCAAGCGGCGCAGCGAGGCCGATCTGCGTGGCGCGCTGAACAATGACACGGTGAAGCCGCAACAGGCGCCGGCGAACCAGAATGCACCGGCTGGGGAACAGGCCCCCCAGGCGACTCCGCAGGCGGCCCGGCCGCCGGCGCTGGGCGACGACAATGACTATCAGCTCATCCGGGCGGTCGATCTGTTGCGGGGGCTTCATATGTTCAACAAGCGCGCGGTGAACTGAGCTGAAACTCCCAAGCCTCAAACTGCCGTTTCTGGGACGCCGCCGCTCGGGCAAGAGCGGCGGTGCTGCCTTTGATGACGACCCGCCGCCCTTCGAGGACCAGCTGGACGAAGACGAGGCTGACGCTGACGAGCCGCGCGAGCCGCTGGCTGGCCGCCCTAAACCGGCGGCAGAGGAAAAGCGTGGCTTCGGCGCGGCCCTGACCGGCCGGCTCGGCCAGCTTCTGGTTCTGTTGCTGCTGGTCGGCGGCGTCGGGGCGCTGGGGGCGTGGCTGGCGGCCAAGGGGCCGGAAACCGCCGCGCAGCGCGTGCTGCGCACGCCACGCGCCACCTTGTCCTTCATCCCGCCGGAACAGCGGCAGCCGCGGCCGCAGCCACCGGCTGCCGCAGCACCCGCCGAGGCACCGGAACAGCCGTCGGTACAGCCACCGGTACAGCCGCCCCAGACGGCGGAAGCGCCAGCACTCGTACCCGGACCCGCACCGGCGGCCCCGGCTGCCACCCCTCCGGCCTCCACTCCGCCGGCTGCAACCCAGCAGGCAACGCCCGCCCCGGCAGCACCCGCACCGGCAGAACCTGCCCCGGTCGCGCCGCCGCCGGAGCGCCGTCAGGTGGTGCTGGCACATAATCCGGCGCTGATCGAGAACAGCCCGCATGGCCTGTTGCCGAAGGCCGGCGAGGGTGGGCTGGTGGCCTGGCGGGCGTACGCCCATCCCTTCGATCCGGCGGAACAGCGCCCGCGCATCGCCATCGTCATCAACGGGCTTGGCCTGTCGGGGGCTGCGACAGAGGCCGCTATCCAGGATCTGCCTTCGCAGGTCACGCTGGCCTTCACGCCCTATGCGGCACGGCTGCAGGAATGGATTCCGACGGCGCGTGCGGCCGGGCATGAGGTGATGCTGGCGCTGCCGATGGAGCCGATCAGCTTTCCGCAGAGCGATCCGGGGCCGCAAACCCTGCTGACCAGCCTGAGCCCGGTCGAGAATCTCGACCGGATGGAATGGGCGCTGGGCCGCTTCACCGGCTATGTCGGCGTGGTCGATCTGGAAGGCTCGCGCTTCACCACCTCGGAGCAATCGCTGCTGCCGATCCTGCAGGCGGTGAAGGAACGCGGGCTGATGTATCTCGACAGCAAGCGCGCCTCGACCAGCCTGGCGTCGCAGGTGGCGGCGAACATCGATCTGCCCTACAGCGTGAATAGCAGATTCCTGGACAGCGAGGCCAGCCGGGCCGCCATCGACCGGGCGCTGGCCGATCTCGAGCGGCTGGCGCTCAGCACTGGCTCCGCTGTCGGCATCGGCCATCCCTATCCGGTAACGCTGGAGCGGTTGCGCGCCTGGCTGCCGACGCTGTCCGACAAGGGGCTAGTGCTGGCGCCCGTCACCGCCACGGTGGAGCGCCGCGCCAGAGGGTGAAAGGCTGGGGGTAAGGTTCTTCTCTAAAAAGCGAAAGAAGACGCGCGTGAGCGACCATCTCTACCGCCCCGGTGTGGGCATCATGCTGATCAACCATGACGGCCGCATCTTCGTGGCCCGGCGCATCGATATGCCGAGCGAGGCCTGGCAAATGCCGCAGGGCGGCATCGACGAGGGCGAGGACCCGGCCACCGCGCTGTTCCGCGAAATGCGCGAGGAGATCGGCACCGACAAGGCGGAAGTGCTGGCCGAGAGCGATGACTGGTACCGCTATGACCTGCCGGAGGGGTTGCGCGACAGGCTGTGGGGCGGACGCTATGTCGGGCAGCGGCAGAAATGGTACGCGCTGCGCTATCTCGGCAGCGATGCCGACATCAACATCGCAACCGAGCATCCGGAATTCATGGACTGGAAATGGGCGCCTTCGGCGACCGTGCCGTCGCTGATCGTGCCGTTCAAGCGGGCGCTGTACCAACAGGTGCTCGACGAGATGCTGGCGAAGATTCCGCCCTCCCTGCGCATAGCGGGTTAGGGCCGGCTAGAACTTACCCTCATCTTTTCACCCTCCGGGCACGCCCTGCGTGTTCACATAGAGCGCGTAGAGTGACTGGCTGGCCGCCATGAACAGCCGGTTGCGCTTCAATCCGCCGAAGCAGACATTGGCGCAGCGTTCCGGCAGGGCGATGCGGCCGATTGGGGTGCCGTCGGGCGCGAACACCATGACGCCGTCCAGTTCCGCCGTGCCCATGCCCCAGCCGGCCCAGATATTGCCGTCCACGTCGCAGCGCATGCCGTCCGGTGTGCCGCCCGGCCCGGCATCGACGAAGACGCGCTTGTTGCGGATAGCTGTCCCGTCCGCCGTCACATCATAGGCCAGGATCTTGCGGTAGGGCTGGCCACGCGATTCGACGATGTAGAGGATTTTCTCGTCCGGTGAGAAGCACAGCCCGTTCGGCCCGAGCACATCGTCGGCGACGATGCTGGCCTGGCCGGTCTGGCCGTCGATGCGATAGACCGCCTGCGGGACTTCCGGTTCCGCCTTGTTGCCCTCGTAATTACCATGGATGCCGAAGGGCGGATCGGTGAACCAGATCGAACCGTCGGACTTCACCACCACATCGTTAGGCGAGTTCAGCTTCTTGCCCTGCCAGCTGTCCATCAGCACGGTGAGGCTGCCGTCATATTCCGTGCGGGTGACGCGCCGCCCGCCATGCTCGCAGGTGACGAGCCTTCCCTGCCGGTCGCGGGTATGGCCGTTGGCGAAGTCGGTGGGGCGACGGTAGGTCGAGACCTGGCCGGTCTCCTCCTCCCATTTCAGGATGCGGTTGTTGGGGATATCACTCCACAGCAGGTAGTGCCCGTCGCCGAACCAGACCGGCCCTTCCGACCAGCGGCAGCCGGTATGGAGCCGTTCCACCGCCGCGCTGAAGATGCGGTATTTCTCGAAGCGCGGATCGAGCGTGTGGATGGCGGGATCTGGATAGCGCGGATGATCGCGCCAGCCGGCGGAAAGCGGCGTCTCGCCCCTATGGTCGCTCATGAAATCCTCCTGCATGCGGGCCCTTTGCGGGCTTTCTTTGATATTCCACCAGCCTAGGGTGTTGCGATGCGGGAGTCATCCTCCTGATAGTCATGCGGTGGACCGGTCCAGTGCCGTCCGCCACCGGGCCGGCGTCATGCCATAGGCGCGCTTGAACTGGCGCGAGAGATGGCTCTGGTCGGCGAATCCGGCCTCCAGCGCCACTTCGGCCAGCGGTGTGCCAGCCGTTATCAGCCGCCGCGCCCGGTCGAGCTGGCGCATGGTGCGGAAGCGGCTGGGGCTGGTGCCGAAGGCGGCGCGGAACTGCCGGGCGAGCGTCCAGCGGTCGAGGCCGGACAGGCGCTCCAGCGCGGCGGCGGAATGGCGGCCGGCGGGGGTCGGCGGCGATCCGTTCGCGCACCCGCAGCAGCGCCGGCAGGTCGAGCAGGCCGGTACCGGTGCGATCTGCACCCGATGCTGCCCCAGATGCCACTCGCAGCAGGCGGGCCAGTCCCGTGCCGATATCCACGCGGCGCAGCTCATCCACCGCATCTTCCATGTCCAGCGCGTCGGCCAGCAGCGCCGCGCCGATGCCGGGCGTGCGCAGCACGGGGTCGGCGACGAAGGGCAGGGGGCTTCCGTCCAGCGCCTGCTGTACCAGCGCCGGGTCGATATAGATGATGCGGTAGCGGAAGCCATCCTCGGTGCCCGGCTCGCCATCATGCAGCTCGTCCGGGTGCAGGATCAGGCACTGGCCGGGCAGGCAGTGCCGCTGTTCGCCGCGATAGCGGAAGCTCTGCACGCCCGCCAGGGTGACACCGATGCCGTAGCTGTCATGGCGGTGCGGCGAGAAGGCCTTTTCCGCGAACCGCGCCTCGATGCGCTCGACCCCGTCGCCGCCGGCGCCGACGGTGATTTCGCCGTGCTTGCGGGCAGCACCGGGCGGCGGCGCGCACAAGCCTTCAAGAAAGCGTCTGTCGGATGGCGGCATGCTGGGCTGCATCAGAACAGTCTAGCAGGATGCACGATGCTGACGCAGTCGGTTTCCCTTTTCACCCACGGTCCTGAGCTTTGGCCTTCATTGCTGGCGCTGCTGCTCTCCGCGCTGGCGGTGATGGGCACGCCTGGCCCCTCCACCCTCAGCGTGACGGCGGTGGGGGCGGCCTTCGGGTTGCGCCGGTCCTTGCCCTATGTGCTGGGTATCAATCTGGGCACGATCTCGGTGCTGCTGGCGGTGGCCGCCGGCATCGTCACCATGCTGATGTCGGTGCCGCAGCTGGCGCCGTTCCTGCTGGCTGCGTCGCTCGCCTATATCCTCTATCTCGCCTATCGGATTGCCACCGCGCCACCGCTCGACCGGCCGGCGGAGGGAGAGGCGGCGGGCAGGGCGCCATCCTTCCTCGGCGGTTATTTGCTGGGGATTGCCAACCCGAAGGCCTATCTGGCGATCAGTGCCGTGTTCGCCGGATCGTCTCTGCCGGTCGGCGATCCGCTGCTGGAGGCGCTGGTGAAGCTGGCAATACTCAGCCTTCTGATCGTCGCCATCCATACGGTCTGGCTGCTGGCCGGGGTGTCGCTGTCACGCCTGTTGCGCGATCCTCTGGCCTCGCGGCTGCTGAACATCGCCTTTGCCGTCATCCTGCTGGTTACAATCTTCTGGGGGGCGTTCGGCTAAGGAAGCGGTGCGTCCTTAGCCGGTCTTCTGTAGGGTGGCGGACAACTGAGGGAGACCACGCCATGAAGAACCCGCTCGCCAGTCTGCACCCGACCCTGATGCTGGGGCTGGCCCTGACCGTGTTGATTGTGCTCCTTGGCGCGCCAGCGTTCGACCAGGCGTTCTGGGCGGGGGTCTTCCGCTGGGCGCATGTGCTGGCCGGGCTGCTGTGGGTCGGGCTGCTGTATTATTTCAACCTGGTGCAGATTCCGGCATTGGCGGCGATGCCGGAGGAGAGCCGGCCTGCCATCGCCCGGTTCGTGGCGCCGAAGGCGCTGTTCTGGTTCCGCTGGTCGGCGGTGGCGACCGTACTGCTGGGCCTGGTGACGGCGATGCTGTCGGGCTATCTGTCGGCCTTGTGGACATTGGGGCTGGATGGCTCCGGCCCGCGCCACACCATGATTGGCATCGGCATGTGGATGGCACTGGTCATGGCCGCCAATGTCTGGGTGGTGATCTGGCCCTGCCAGAAGAAGGCGCTGGGGATCGTGCCGGCGGAACCGGCGCAGAAGCAACGCGCGGCTCGCACGGCGCTGCTGGCCGGTCGGTTCAACCTGCTGCTGTCCTTCGCCATGCTCTATGCCATGGTGATGGCGAAATCGGTTGGATAGGGAGAGGGACGCCTAGGCTGCCTTCGCTGGCCGGGCGATCAATGCCTCGAAGAAGCCGTCCACGCAGGGCGGGCCGTACTCCGCCAGATCGTGGGGGATGCTGCCGTTCACCCAGTCGCTGATCAGCCCGTGCATCAGGCCGTGCAGCCCCAGCCCCGCGGTCAGCGGGGTCCAGCGCGGCGCCAGCGTACCCAGCTTCTGCGCCGTCTCGAACACGCGGATCAGCAGCGCGATCATATGTTCCTTGTTGCGCAGCTGGCGCATGCCGGGCTCGCCCATCTCTTCCACATATTCGCAGCGGTGCAGCATGATGCAGCAGACACGCCGGCGCTGTTCGTCCCGTGCGATGGTGACCAGTGCGCCCTTGCAGGAATCGCGCAGCGCCTCCAGCGGGTCGTCGGATCCGTTCTCCGCCAGCTCCTCCAGCACATCTTCCTGCGGCAGGCGGGTGCGTTGCTGCATCGCCTCGAACAGGTCGATCTTGTTGCGGAAATGCCAATAGACCGCGCCGCGCGTTACGCCGGCCGCGCGGGCGATCTGCTCCAGCGAGGTGTGGGCCACGCCGTGCTCGTAGAACAGGTTTTCCGCCGCGTCCAGAATCTGGTCGCGGGTCTGTTCCGCCTCTTCCTTCGTCCTCCGCACCATCGTGTTTTTTTCTTTCTTACGCCTTTACATACATCCAAGAATGTATATATTGCCCGCCGTAGCAAATGCAATCATTTCCGCATAAACTTCGCGCGCAGCTTGTGTGGCGGCGGGTTGCGAAGCCAGAAATCATATTGTTAATCGAAGCAGGTGAACCATGCAGGGGACGCTAGGACGCTCCTTTCGTCTTTTCACGATTGCGGCCGGCATGGTTGCTCTCGGTCTTTCCGTTACGGCCTGCGAGGAGCAGAAGTCGGCGAATGGCGGTGCGCCCGCCGCGCCGCCGCCACCCGAGGTGCTGCTGACGACCATTGAGACGAAGGATATTCCCGTCTCCTACGAATATGCCGGCCGGGTCGCCGGATCGCGCGAGATCGAGGTGCGCGCCCGCGTCTCCGGCATCCTGATGGAGCGCACCTACACCGAGGGCGAGTTGGTGAAGCAGGGCGACCTGCTGTTCCTCATCGACCCCGCCCCCTATGAGGCGGCGCTGGCGCAGGCGGAAGCGATGCTCCAGCAGCAGCAGGCGACCCTCGCCCAGGCGGAGCGCGAATGGAAGCGCATCGCGTCGCTGTTCGAACGCAATGCGGTCAGCGCGCGCGAGCGCGATTCCGCCTTGTCCACGCTGGAACTGGCGAAGGCAACTGTCGCCGGCGCCAGGGCGGAAGTGCGTACAGCCAGGATCAATCTGGACTATACCCGCGTCGAAGCGCCGATCAGCGGCGTCACCAGCCAGGAAGCTGTGTCCGAAGGCAGCCTGGTCGGTACCGGACAGGATTCCAGCCTGTTGACGCGGATCAGCCAGCTCGACCCGGTCTATGTGAATTTCGCTGTGCCGGATGCCGAGTCGCTGCAGATTCGCAACATGCAGGAAAGCGGGGCTCTCACCCTGCCGGACGATGGGCGGCTGATGGTCGATCTGAAGCTGTCGGATGGCAGTCTGATGACCGATGCCGGCTATGTCGATTTCACCGACAGCACCATCGATCAGAACACCGGCACGATCCGCAACCGTGCCGTCGTGTCGAACCCTAACCGCGATCTCATGCCGGGGCAGTTCGTGCGCGTCATGGTGAAGGGCATGGTGCTGCGCAACGCCGTGACGGTGCCGCAGGCGGCCGTGCTGCAGGGGCCGCAGGGCATGATGGTCTATGTCGTGGATGGCGAGAATGTCGCCAAGCCGCGGCCAATCCAGATCGGTAGGGCCATTGAGGACCGCTGGCTGGTCCGCGACGGCCTGAAGAGCGGCGACAAGGTGATCATCGAGGGTGTCATCAAGGTGCGCCCGAACCAGCCGGTGCGCCCTGTAGAGCAGAAGCCGGGCGAGCAGAAGCCGGATGGGCAGAAGCAGCAGGCCCAGGCCGGCAACCGCTAGCCGGCAAGTGTTAGGACGAATTTCATGATCTCGCGCTTCTTCATCAACAGGCCGGTCTTCGCGACGGTCCTGTCCATCGTGATCGTGCTGGCCGGCCTGGCTGCCATGCGCTCCCTGCCGATTGCGCAATATCCCGACATCGTGCCGCCCGACGTGGTGGTGTCGGCGAGCTATCCCGGCGCCAACGCTCAGGTGATCGCGGATACGGTGGCCGCGCCGCTGGAGCAGAACATCAACGGCGTGCCGGGGATGATCTATATGCGTTCCTCGGCGTCCAACAGCGGGTCGCTCACGCTGACCGTCACCTTCGAGATCGGTACCGATCCCGACCAGGCGACCATCGATGTGAACAACCGGGTGCAGGCGGTGCTGTCCAGGCTGCCGGAAGAGGTGCGGCGTCTGGGCGTGAACGTGACCAAGCGCTCCAGCTCCATCCTGCAGGTCATCACCATGTCCTCGCCGGGCGGGCGCTACGATCCGGTCTATGTGTCGAATTACGCGCTGTTGAACGTCATCGACGAGCTGCGCCGCATCAACGGCGTCGGCGACGCGCAGATTTTCGGCGCCAAGGATTATTCGATGCGCGTCTGGCTGAGCCCGGACAAGCTGGCGCAGTATGATATGACGCCCAGCGACGTGGCGGCCGCCATTCGCGAGCAGAATTCGCAGTTCGCAGCCGGCCAGTTCGGCCAGGCGCCGATGGTTGATCCGCAGCCCTACACCTATTCCGTCGTCGCGCCGGGCCGGCTGGTCGAACCGGAGGAGTATGGCAACATCATCCTGCGCTCGGACGAGAACGGCGCCAGTCTCCGGCTGAAGGATGTCGCGCGTATCGAACTCGGCGCGCAGGAATATTCCTTCAACGCCAGCCGCGATGGCGAACCGGCGATTGCCATCGGCATCTTCCTGCAGCCCGGCGCCAATGCGCTGGATGTGACCGCGTCGGTGCGCGCCAAGATGGCGGAGCTGCAACAGCGCTTTCCCGACGGCATCGAATACGGCATTCCCTTCGACACCACGAAATTCGTTGAAGTATCGATCGAGGAGGTGATCAAGACCTTCCTGGAAGCCATCGTGCTGGTGATCCTGGTCGTGTATCTGTTCCTGCAGAATGTGCGGGCGACAATCATCCCGCTGCTGGCCGTGCCGATCTCGCTGATCGGCGCCTTCATCGGCATGTATCTGCTGGGGTTCTCGATCAACCTGCTGACGCTGTTCGGCATGGTGCTGGCCATCGGCATCGTGGTCGATGACGCCATCGTCGTGCTGGAGAATGTCGAGCGCAACATGACGCAGCACAAGCTCAGCCCGCACGACGCGGCGCTGAAGGCGATGGAGGAGGTGAGCGGTCCGGTCATCGCCATCGTCCTGGTCCTGAGCGCGGTGTTCATTCCGGTCGGCTTTCTGGGCGGCCTTGCCGGCGAGATGTACAAGCAGTTCGCCATCACCATCGCCGTTTCGGTGCTGATCTCCGGCATCGTGGCGCTGACCCTGTCGCCTGCGCTGTGCGCGGTTTTCCTGAAGCCAACGCATTCCGAGCCGCTGGCGCCCTTCCGCTGGTTCAACCGCGTCTTCGAGAAACTGACCGACGGCTATGCGGCGGGCGTGCGGTTTTTCCTGAAGCGCAGCTTCATGGCGGTGCTGGTGTTCGCTGCCGTCCTCGGCGTCACCTACCATTTGTTTGAGAAAGTGCCGGGCTCGTTGGTGCCGGCCGAAGATCAGGGCTATGTGATGGTCGTCGCCATCCTGCCGCCCGCCGCCTCGCTGGACCGCGCCACAAAGGTTATGGACCGGGTGAGCAGCGACGTGCTGAACCATCCGGCGGTACAGAATGTGGTCAGCTTTGCGGGCTTCGATATTCTGTCCGGCGGCATCCTGAAGACCAGCGCTGGCGTGGCCTTCGTGCCGCTGAAGGACTGGTCGGAGCGGACCGAGCCGCAGAATGACGCACGCAATCTGGTCGGCACCTTCATCGGTATGGGCAGCCAGATCCGTGACGCCGTCGTGCTGGCCTTCAACCCGCCGCCGATCACCGGCATCTCGATGACCGGCGGATTCGAGATGTATCTGCAGGATCGCACCGGGGCCGGCAGCGTGAAGCTCGCCGAGGCCGCGAACAAGCTGGTGCAGGCCGCCAGCCAGCGTCCTGAACTGCAGGGCGTGAGCACGACTTTCTCCACTTCCGTACCGCAGTACAAGGTGACGGTCGATCGCGAGAAGGCGGAGGCGCTCGGCGTGCCGCTGCCGGACATCTTCGATGCGATGCAGAGCACGATGGGCACGCTCTATGTCAACGATTTCACGCTGTATGGGCGCAGCTATCGCGTGAATCTTTCTTCCGAGGCGCGGTTCCGGGAGAAGCCGGACGATCTGCGCCACATCTTCGTGCGGTCCGGCGATGGCAGCATGATCCCGCTGGATGCGCTGCTGAAGATCAAGCGGGAGATCGGTCCCGACCTGATCGAACGCTTCAACATCTTCGCGGCCGCCAAGATCCTGGGCGGGCCGGCGCCGGGGTATAGCTCCGGTCAGTCGCTCGACGTGATGGAGGAACTGGCGACCGAGCTGTTCGGCACCGACTATGCCATTGCCTGGACCGGTTCGGCTTATCAGGAACGGACCACGGCGGGCACGGCCGGCATTGCCTTTGTGTTCGGCCTGGTGATGGTGTTCCTGATCCTGGCGGCGCAGTACGAGCGTTGGTCGCTGCCGATTGCGGTGCTGCTGGCGGTTCCCTTCGGCGTGTTCGGTGCGATCCTGGCGATCTGGCTGCGCGGTCTGGAGAACGACGTGTATTTCCAGATCGGCCTGATCACCCTGATCGGGCTGGCGGCGAAGAACGCCATCCTGATCGTCGAGTTCGCCGTGCTGAAGCGCAAGGAGGGCCTGTCCATCGAGGCGGCGGCACTGGAAGGCGCGCGGCTGCGTTTCCGGCCGATCGTCATGACCTCGCTGGCCTTCATTCTGGGCTGCGTGCCGCTGGCGATCAGCACCGGCGCGGGGTCGGCCAGCCGTCATTCCATCGGCACCGGCGTGATCGGCGGCATGTTGGCCGCGACCTTCCTCGCGATCTTCCTGATCCCCACCTTCTACAAGATAGTTTCGCAGCTGACCGAGCGTCGGCGCAAGGATACGCCCAAACATGAAAAGCCCAGCAGCCAGGAGAAGCCCGCCGATGCGTAACTCCCTTCTTGCCGCCGGTCTTGCCGCGCTGCTGGCGGGCTGCTCCGTGGGGCCCGATTATCTTCGCCCTGATATCGACATGCCGCAGCAATGGGGCGGCACGGTCGTCGTCGCTTCCCAGGTCGATCCCTATTGGTGGCGCAGCTATGGCGATCAGGCGCTCTCCGATCTGGTGGAGGAGGCGCTGGCCGCCAATTCCGACATCGCTCTGGCGGCGGCGCGTGTTGCAGAGGCCCGGGCACTGGCCGGCTTCGCCCGTGCCAACCGGCTGCCGACGCTGAGCGCCGAGGCCGGTGCCCAGCGCGAGCGTTCCAGCGACGACTTCACCACCGCGGCGACGCCGAACCCGGTGAACAGCCTGCGTGTTGCCGGTGTGCTCAGCTACGAGCTCGATCTCTGGGGCCGGCTCGCCCGCGCGGACGAGGCGGCGCGGGCCGATCTGCTCGCCAGCCAGGCGGCGCAGGATACGGTGCGGCTGGCGGTCGCCGCCGATGTCGCTTCGGGTTATTTCAACCTGCGGGCGCTGGACCATCAGGTCGAGATCGCCGAGCGCACGCTGCAGGCGCGGCAGGATTCCTATGAGCTGCAGAAGGCGCAGTATGACAATGGCGTGGTGACCGAGCTGGCGCTGCGTCAGGCCGAATCGGAACTTGCGGCGACCCGCGCCCAGCTTCCGGCGCTGCGCCAGCAAATGGGCCTTCAGCGCAACGCGCTGTCGGTATTGCTGGGCCGCACGCCGCGCGCCCTGATGCGCGAGCCGATTGCCCGTGGCCAGTCGGTGGAGATCCTGCCGGTGCCGCCGGTGGTGCCGGATTTCATGCCGTCCTCGATCCTTGACCGGCGCCCAGACATCCAGCAGGCCGAACAGCAGCTCGTCGCGGCCAATGCCCAGATCGGTGTCGCCAAGGCAGCATTCTATCCGAATATCGCGCTGACCGGCACGCTGGGCCAGCAGAGCCGTGAACTGGGCGATTTGTTCACCTCCGGCAACGGTATCTGGGGGCTGGCGTCGAACCTGACCTCGCCGATCTTCGATTTCGGCCGCAACCAGGCCAATCTGGATGCCAGCGAGGCGCGCCGCCAGCAGGCGCTGGTGAGCTATGGCCAGACCGTGCGCGGCGCCTTCCGCGAGGTGCTGGACGCTTTCGAGAAGCAGCAGGGCAGCACCGAAAGGCTCACCGCCATCGACGGGCAGGTCGAGGCGCTGCGCCGCACCGTCGAACTGGCCAGGGACCGCTATGATGGCGGCTACACCTCCTATATCGAGGTGCTGGACGCCCAGCGCACGCTGTTCCAGGCGGAACTCGACCAGTCGGAGGCCCTGCGGGACCGGCTGCAAGCCTCTGTCGAGCTGTACAAGGCGCTGGGTGGCGGCTGGAGTGCAGACGCCTCCGCTGCCCGGTAGAGGCTCCCCGATAGAAGGTCTGCCCCGTAGAGCAGCCATGCGGGCGTGAGGCTCGCACTTCCGCCGCACTGTCGCTACCGTACCGGAAATCTAGAGTGCGATCGCTTTAAATGCCTTCATCCGAGTGATGCATTTAAAGCGTGAATCGCCCTCTATCTTATTGATTAGAGACGGATCGTTCGATCCGGCTCTAGGGGGAGGGAAGCGTATGAGTGCGGACAAGGCGGGTACGGTCGGTTTCATCGGGCTTGGCGTGATGGGCGAGCCGATCTGCCGCAACATGCTGGGCAAGAGCGGCCGGGATTTCCTGGTTTTCGACCTGAACGACGCGCCGCTGCAAAGGCTGGCCGCCGATGGCGCGCGGCTGGCGCCCGGTATTGCTACGGTTGCCGCCGCCGCCGACCTGCTGTTCCTGTCGCTGCCCGGTGGCAAAGAGGTGGAGGCAATCTGCCGCGCGTCCGACGGGCTGCTGGCGCAGGCCCGGCCCGGCCAGGTCATCGTCGATATGTCCACAGCGCCGGTCGGGCTGACTCGCACGCTGGCAGAGGAGTTCGCGGCCAAGGGCGCAATCTTCTGCGACGCCCCGGTCGCGCGCACGCGGCAGGCGGCCATAGACGGTACGCTCAGCATCATGGTCGGTGCGGACGCGGCGACTTATGAGACGATCCGCCCGCTGCTGGAACATGCCGCCAGCGAGGTCACGCTGTGCGGGCCGGTCGGCTGCGGCCAGATCGTGAAGATCATGAACAATATGGTGCTGTTCCAGACCGTGGTGGCGCTGGCTGAGGCGCTGTCCATCGGCGGCAAGGCCGGCATCGACGAGAAGGTGCTGCTGGAGACGATGAGCAAGGGCTCGTCGGACAGTTTCGCGCTGCGCAATCACGGCATGAAGGCGATGCTGCCGCGCAATTTCCCGGATGAGGCGTTCCCCACCGACTACGCGCTGAAGGATGTCAGCTACGCGCTGGAGCTCGCGCGCGATGTCGGCATCGTGGCGGACGGCGCGCAGCTGGCCAGCGACATGCTGAAGCGCTCCAGCGAAGCGGGTAACGGCAAGGCCTATTTCCCGGCGCTGATCCGGCTGCTCGACGCCCAGGGTAAAGGATAACTAAAGCGTCAGCCCGCCATCGACATGGATTGCCTGGCCGGTGATGTAGCTGCCGTCCGGCCCGGCCAGCAGGCTGATCATCGCCGCGACGTCGTCGGGCCGCCCCAGCCGGCCCAGCGGGATGCGCGCGATGGCCTGTTTCCAGCGGCTGTCGTCCAGCGAGGAATGGCCGGAGACGGCATCCTTCTGCACATAGCCCGGCACTACCGCGTTCACCGTGATGCCCTGTGGGGCGAACTGCGCGGCGAGCGAGCGGGTCAGCGCCTCCAGCCCGCCCTTGGCGGCGGCGGAGGCCGTGAAGGCGTCGCCATCCAGCCGGAACACATGGGCGACGAAGGAGCTGACGGTGACGATCCGCCCCGCCGGCGACTGCGCCAGTAGCGGATGCGCTGCCTTGGCGAGGAGGAAGCTGCCGCGCAGGATGACATCGAGCGAGCGGTCGAGGCCGTCCTCGTCCAGCTCCTGCAATGTGCGGCGGTCGGCGAAGCCGGCATTGGCGATCAGCCCGTCCAGCCGGCCGAAATGCTTCTGGCAGTCCGCAACCAGCATCGCCGCCGTTTCCGGTGTCGCCATGTCGCCCAGCGCCACATGGCAGACGGCACCCTTCGCCGCACACTCCTCGGCCACGGCCACCGCCTTGTCGCGTTTCGATCCGGTATGCACCAGCAGGCCGATGCCCGGTCCCGCCAGCCGCCGGCAGACCGCAGCCCCGATGCCGCTGCCGGCCCCGGTCACCAGATAGACGCGCTGGATATCGCCCGACATGATGAACCTCTCTCGTTTCGCCGCGCGTGACTTTAGCAAAGGACCGCGGCGAATTGACCAGCGATCTGCACCTGCTGCCTTTGCATCGCCATATATAAGTGGTGCTGATTGAGCTTCGTGACTCAAAGGGAGAAAAGGCATGAGCAAGACCATGTGGTTCGTCATCGCCGATGGCGCGCAGGCGCGGATTTTCGCCAATGAAGTGGAAAAGAGCGGCCTGAAGCTGGTCACCCAGCTGAAGAACGACAAGGCCCGACTGCCCGGTGCCAAGCTGGGGCGTGACAAGCCGACCCGTGTGCAGGAAAGCGCGAATTCGGGCCGATCCGCCGCCGAACCTCATGTCGATCCCAAGGACAAGGAAAAGCTGCGTTTCGCGCATCAGCTTGGCGGCCATGTCGAGGAGGCGGCGAAGAAGGACAAGTTCGCCAGCTTCGTTCTTGTGGCACCGGCCCGTGCCGCACGGGAGATCCGGGCGGCACTGGGCAAGACGGCGCGCGACCGTTTGATCGGCGTCGTGAACAAGGACCTTTCCTGGGTCGGCGATGCCGATATGGGAGAGCATGTGCAGGGTTTCGGCCGGCGGTTGCGGCAGCCGCGCGTGTTCGCGCATCTGTTTCCGGGCCAGCCGGTGCCGGAATAGACGGCTCTTAGACCCCAAGTTTCACCATACTCCAACTGCCACCCCCGCACTTGTTGCGGGGGTCCAGGGTTCAGCCAACACTGGCGATGCCGACGCGAGCCGAGGCCTGGATTCCCGCAACAAGTGCGGGAATGACGGATCGGAAAACCGTACACCGGAAACAAACGGTGAGGCATGAGCACCCGTCAGGATGTCTTGACGCCTTGTTATCCTCTGCTAACTTTGTCCGACAATCGGACAATGAGGCTCGTCTATGCGGAACGGCCCCGCGCTAAAGGATGTGGAGGAGGCGCTTGCCCTGCCGCTCGACCGGCTGGCAGCGCATCTTGGCGCGCACGGGCTGAATCTTGACCGCGGCGTGCCGGTGCGCCAGTTCGCCCACGGTTTCGGCAATGTGAATTACCTGCTGTCGGTCGATGGCGCGAAGACGGTGCTGCGCCGTCCGCCGCTGGGGCCGATTCCGCCCGGCGGCAATGACATGAAGCGCGAGCACACGGTCCTGTCGGTGCTGTGGCAGGCCTATCCCTACGCGCCGAAAGGCATCCATTTCTGCGGCGATGAGAGCGTCATTGGCGCGCCCTTCCAGCTGATCGAGTATCGCGAGGGGCTGGTGATCGGCGCGGAGATGCCGCCGGAGCTGGCCGGGAAGCGTGAGATCGGCGCCAAGCTGGGGGGCGAGCTGGTGCGGCTGATGGCGGAATTTCACGCGGTCGATTCCGAGGCGATTGGCCTCGGCCAGTTCGGCAAGCCGGAGGGATTCCTGGAACGCACGCTGGCCGGCTGGGTGAAGCGCTGCCGCCTCGCCATGGAAGGGCCGGCGCCGCACCAGCCGACCAAGGCGTTCGCGGAGCTGGTGGCCTGGCTGGAAGGCCAGAAGGTGCCGTCCTCCGCCGTCACCCTGCTGCATAACGACTTCAAGCTCGACAATGTGATCCTGAACCCGCAGACGCTCGATCCCATCGCCGTGCTGGACTGGGACATGGCGACGCGCGGCGATCCGCTGTTCGACCTCGCCATCATGCTGGCCTACTGGACGGAAGCAGGCGACCCGCCGGCAATGCACGAACTGAAGCAGATGCCGACCGCCGGTCCCGGCTTCCCGAAGCGCCACGAGCTGGTCACCGGCTATGGTGCGATCAGCGGGCGCGACGTCTCCGACATGCTCTATTACCGGGTGCTCGGCATGCTGCGGCTGGCCGGCATCTTCCTGCAGCTGAACCGGCGCTGGCGCGAGGGTGGCACGAAAGACAGGCGTTTCGCCGATTTCGGCACGCTGGCTGACGGGCTGATCGAATTCGGCTGGGATATCGCACGCGGAAAAGCGTTCTAAGGGGGAGGACAATGATCGATTTCGCGCTGACGGATCGGCAGAAGGAACTGAAGGAGCGGGTGACCGCCTTCATCGACGGCACGGTGATCCCTTTCGAGACGGACAAGCGCCGCACCAGCCACGGCCCGACCGACGATTTGCGGGTGGAGCTGAACGCGCTCGCCAAAGAGGCCGGCCTGTTCGCGCCGCATGTCTCGGCGGAGTACGGCGGCATGGGCCTCGGCCATGTCGATTGTGCCATCGTGTTCGAGGCTGCGGGGCGTTCTCCCCTCGGCCCCGTGGCGCTGCATTGCGCCGCGCCGGACGAGGGCAACATGCACCTGCTGGAGAAGGTGGCGACGCCGGCGCAGAAGGAGAAATACCTGCACCCGCTGGCTAGCGGCGACTGCCGCTCCTGCTTCGCCATGACCGAACCGATGGGCGCCGGCGCCGATCCCAGCGAGATGAAGACCGAGGCACGGCCTGACGGCAAGGGCGGCTACAGTATCCATGGCCGGAAATGGCTGATCACCGGCGCCGATGGCGCGGGCTTCACCATCATCATGGCCAATGTGGTCGATCCGGGTAACAAGGAAGGCCCGACCATGTTCCTGTCGCCGCTGCCGGCGGAGGGCGTGATCCTGGAACGGCTGATGGACACGATGGATTCCAGCTTCACCGGCGGCCATGGCGAGATCGTCTATGACGGGCTGCATGTTGGGCCGGAATCGGTGCTGGGCGAGGTCGGCGAGGGTTTCCGCTATGCCCAGGTGCGGCTGGCCCCGGCGCGGCTGACCCATTGCATGCGCTGGCTGGGCGGGGCGACGCGGGCGCAGGAGATTGCCATCGCCTATGCCCGCGAGCGCCGCGCCTTCGGCAAGCCGATCGGCGAGCATGAGGGGGTGGGTTTCATGCTGGCCGACAACGAGATCGAGATCCAGCAGGCCCGGCTGATGATCTGGCACACCGCCTGGCTGCTGGACCAGGGCGAACATGCCCGCCACGAATCCAGCATGTCCAAGGTTGCTGTGTCGGAGGCGCTGTTCCGCATCGCCGACCGCTGCGTGCAGGTGCTGGGTGGCAGGGGCATGAGCCGCGACACGGTGGTGGAGCAGCTGTTCCGCGAGATCAGGGGCTTCCGTATCTATGACGGCCCGTCCGAAGTGCATCGCTGGGCCATCGCGAAACGCTTGATGAGGGCGAACCGGAAATGAGCAAGGACAGCCTGTTCGATCTGACCGGCAAGACCGCCATCGTCACCGGCGGCGGGCGCGGCATCGGCCGCGCCATTGCCGAGGCGCTGGCCCAGCATGGCGCCATCGTGGCGCTGGCCAGCCGCAACGAAGAAAATCTCAAGGCCACCGCCGAGGCCATCGCCAAGGCGGGCGGCACGGCAAGCTGGCATGGCTGCGACGTAACGGTCGAGGCGGAGGTCGCGGCACTGCGCGATGCGGTGCTGGCCGAACATGGCCATATCGACATTCTGGTGAACAATGCCGGCATCGACCCGCATTACGCGCCGATGGAGCGCACCGATCCGGCGGAATGGCAGCATATCGTCGATGTGAATCTGACCGGGGTGTTTCTCGGCTGCCGCATCATCGGGGCGGCGATGCTGGCGCACGCGCGCGGCTCGATCATCAACATCAGCTCGATTGCCGGCCATGTCGGCCTGAAGCGCCAGGTGCCCTATTGCGCGACCAAGGGCGGCGTCGAACAGTTGACCAAGGCGCTGGCGCTGGACTGGGCGGAGCAGGGGGTGCGGGTGAACGCCATCGCCTATGGCTTCATCACCACCGACCTGACCAATGCCGTCCTCACGCACAAGCATATCGGCCCGAAGCTGCTGGCGCGCACGCCGATGGGCCGGTTCGGCACGGTGGCGGAGGTGGGGGGCGCCGCCGTGTTCCTGGCCTCCGACGCGGCCAGCTATGTCACCGGATCGACCGTGCTGGTCGATGGCGGCTGGACGGCGGGCTGAGGCGATGAGCTTTGCCCGGCTCGATCGCGCGCCCGGCTACCGCCTGCTGGCCGACGCCGTCGAGCGTGAAATCCTGGAAGGCCGGCTGAAGCCCGGCGACAAGCTGCCGACCGAGACCGAGTTCGCCACACAGTTCGCGGTGAACCGCTCCACCGTGCGCGAGGGCATTCGCCTGCTGGAGGAAAGCGGGCTGGTGCGGCGCGAGGAGGGCCGGCGGCTGTTCGTCGCCCGGCCGGAGACCTCGGCGCTGGCGCAGCGCATGAGCAACGCCATGGTGATGCACGCGGTCACTTTCCGCGAGTTGTGGGAGACCATGATGGCGCTGGAGCCGATGGCGGCGGAGCTGGCGGCGGCCAACGCGACACCGGCGCAGATCGCCGCGCTGGCGGCCAACCTGAACGAGACGCGGGCGGTGCTGGCGGACCGGCAAAATGTCACCCGGCTGGATATCGATTTTCACGCGCTGGTCGCGGAAGCCTCGGGCAACCGCGCGCTGCTGCTGTCGCGCGACGCGCTGGGGCGGCTGTTCTACCCCGCCTTCGAGGCTGTCATCAGCGGCCTGCCGGCCGCACCGGAGCGGCTGCTGACGGCGCACACCGCCATCTTCGAGGCGATCCGCGCCGGCGATGCCGCCGAGGCGCGGCGCTGGATGGAACGCCACATCATGGATTTCAAGCGCGGCTTCGAGCGGATGGGGTTGGACCTTGCCGCCCCCATCTCGCTGCCAACCGGACAGGAGAAGACAAAGTGACCGATCCCCGATTTTCCTACCCGCCTGAAGCCGATCTGCCGCCCAGCGTGGACGAGGCCATCACCAGCCGTCGGTCGGTGCGCGCGTTCCTGCCGACGCCGGTGCCGCGTGAGCTGGTCGAGCATATCCTGGAGGTCGCGGCGCGCGCGCCCAGCGGCACCAATACCCAGCCCTGGAAGGTGCAGGCGGTAACGGGCGAGGCGCTGGCGGCGCTGGTGCGCGACATGCTGGCCGCCCATGACGACCCGGAGAACACCACCGACCGGGAATATGAATATTACCCGACGCAATGGTACGAGCCTTACCTGTCGCGCCGCCGCAAGGTCGGCTGGGACATGTACGGGCTGCTCGGCATCGGCAAGGCCGACAAGGAGAGGATGCACCACCAGCATGGGCTGAACTACACGCTGTTCGGCGCGCCGGTCGGGCTGTTCTTCTCCATTGATCGCAAGCTGGAGAAGGGCAGTTGGCTGGATTACGGCATGTTCCTGGAGAACATCATGATCGCTGCACGCGGGCATGGGCTGCACAGCTGTCCGCAGGCGGCGCTGGCGACCTATCACCCGGTGGTGCGCCGCCACCTGTCGATCCCCGACGAGGAGATGATCCTGTGCGGTATCGCGCTGGGCTATGAGGACAAGTCGGCGCTGGTGAATACGCTGCGCACCGAGCGCGAGCCGGTCTCCGGCTTTGCCCGGTTTCACGGCTGGTGATGCCTTTAGCGAAAGAGTGACTTTCGCTGCCGCAGGTTTCGCCCTTTCCCGTCCGCCTCTATCCTGATTGCATATCCTTATCCCGACATTTGGAGTGTTCTGAATGGCAAGCGTGCTTTTCTCGCCCATCGAGTTGCGCGGCCTGACGCTGCCCAACCGCATCGCCGTCTCGCCGATGTGCCAGTACAGCGCCGCTGATGGCAGTGCCACCGACTGGCATCTGGCGCATCTGGGCCAGCTGTCGCTGTCCGGCGCCGGGCTGTTGATCAGCGAGGCCATCGCGGTGGAGCGGCGCGGCCGCATCACCCATGGCTGCCTTGGTCTCTATTCCGACGATAATGAGGATGCGCTGGCGCGTGTCATCGCCTTCTGCAACCGGCACGGCCAGACGCCGTTCGGCGTGCAGCTCGCCCATTCCGGCCGCAAGGGGTCGGTGCATCATCCCTGGAACGGCGGCAAGGCGCTGGGGCCGGACGAGGACCCGTGGGAGACGGTATCCTCCACCGCCGAGGGTTATGACGACTGGCCGGCACCGAAGATGGCCGACGCGGCGGAGCTGGCGCGGCTGAAGGACGCCTTCGTGCAGGCGACGCTGCGCTCCGCCCGGCTGGGCGTGGAGCTGATCGAGTTCCACAACGCGCATGGCTATCTCGGCAATGTCTTCCTGTCGCCGCTGGTGAACAACCGCGATGACCGCTATGGCGGCTCCTTCGAGAACCGCATCCGCTTTCCGCTGGAAACTTTCGAGGCGATGCGCCGGGCCTGGCCGGCGGACAAGCCGATGGGCGTGCGTATCCCCGGCAGCGACTGGGTGGAAGAGGGCGGCTGGAATGTCGAGGATGCGGTGAAGTACGCCGGCGCGCTGAAGGAGGCGGGGGCCGACTATGTCGTCGTCTCCAGCGGCGGCGTGGTGCCGCAGCAGCGCATCAAGGTCGGTCCGTCCTATCAGGTCGGTTTCGCCGCCGAGGTGAAGGCCCGGACCGGCATCGCCACCATGGCCGTCGGCATGATCACCGAGCCGAAACAGGCGGAGGAGATCATCGAGAGCGGCAAGGCGGACATGGTCGCCCTGGCACGCTCCTTCCTCTACAACCCGCGCTGGGCCTGGCACGCCGCCGAGGCGCTGGGCGCGGAGACGCCCTATTACCCGCCGCAGTATCTGCGTTCCAAGCCGGAGACCTGGCCGCATGTCTTTCCCGGCCGGGCGCGGAAGTAGGGAACTGTTGCCCGGAATCCAACCGGTAGGGCATGCCCCTGTCGGTTTGTTTTCTCTCTCGTCATGGTTGGACTTGATCCAACCATCCATTGACCGAGCAAACTGCACGGACCTCTGGACCCTCGGGTCAAGCCCGAGGGTGACGATGAAAAAATGTCTGACAGCCCCTACGAGGCCGCCAGCCCGTCCTGCGCCTGGCGCAGGATCTGGCGGCTGCGGTACAGCACCATCTCCTTCCAGTCCGGCGTGTCGGGATAGTACTGGCGACGGATCTGCGCCTTGATGCGCTTCGTCTCCGGATCGTTCCAGTCCACATTGGTGTAGGCGTGCAGCCAGTGATCCTCGCGCAGCGCGCGGCGGCCTTCCTCCGGCGTGTAGGTGCCGTATTCCAGCGCGACGAAGGTGACCTTCTCGCCCAGCAGGAATTCCCAGCCGAATTCGCTGAGGCCGGACTTGGCGGTGGAGGAGGAGGTGCCGAGCAAGGGCTCCGTCACCGACTGGCCGAACCAGGCCTTGCCGCGATTCACCGCCACACCGTCAACCGGATGGTTGCAGATCGGCTCGCCATAGCCGAACGGGCCGAGGCCGGTGTGATAATCGATGACGCAGACCAGATTGGCATTCTTCACGCCGAAATCGGCGACGATCTTCTCGGTCGTCTGGCGTGACCAGGTCGGGCCGAAGCCGCCGAAGAAGAAGCCGGTCGGGTGTTTGTACTGGCCGCCGCCGCGCGCCTCGGAGAATTTCCACAGCCCGTGCTTTTCCTTGTAGGCGGCGATCTTCGCCTCGGCCTGCTCGAACACCGGGCCGGACAGCTCAGCCGGCAGCAGCGCATCGGCCAGCTCGTCATAGCCGGCATTCTCCGGCAGCGGCTTGGAGAAATCGACATGGTTGCGGTTCAGATCCACGCCTTCCTCGGTGACGCGGCGCAGCCAGGCGAAGCCATGCGGGTTGATCGCGTGGATATGCAGCGCGGCCACGCCTTCCGGCAGGGTCAGCGGACCGCCGGAACACAGCCAGTCGATCTGACCGCCCGACCCGGTGAAGCCTTCCACGCCATGCGTGCCGGCAATGGTGACCAGCACCTTCTTCGCGTCCTTCGGGCCGAACCAGGCGGCGTCCGTCGTCAGCTCCTCGCCCAGCGGCCCGCGATTGGGGTTCACATAGGCCTTCGGTTCCACGCCATAGGCGCGGCAGTGATGGCGGAACTTCTCGCGCGCCTCGGCATAGTCGGCGGAGAAACAGTGACGGACGGCGGTCAGGATATCCATGGCGACCTTCTTGACAGGGCTATTGGAAAGGATCGCCTAGCCTGCGCGAGAGATGCCATGCGGGCAAGGGCTCGTCAGCGGGCCAGCGATGCGCCGGGTGCAAGGCCGCTGCCAGCCCGGGACGCTTGACCGGGGCAAGAGGCGCGGGCTAAGTGCGCACGGTTCCGTTGGGACGGGGGAAGCGTGACGGTGAACGAAACCAGCCTGGATCGGCCCAGCTTCCGCGCCTATGCCGCCTGGATGCTGGGGTCGGCCTTCTTCTGCTACGCCTTCATCCTGCGCGTCTCGCCCAGCGTCATGGTGACCGAACTGATGCGCGATTTCGCGGTCGGCGGCGCCATCCTCGGCCATCTTTCCGCATTTTATTTCTACGCCTATGCCAGCCTGCAGCTGCCGGTCGGCATCCTGCTCGACCGCATCGGCCCGCGCCGGCTGATGACCGGCGCCATCGCGACGGTGGCGCTGGGCAGCATCGTGTTCGGCCTGGCGCCGACGGTGGAGGTCGCCTATGCCGGGCGGCTGATGATCGGTATCGGCTGCGCCTTCTCCTGGGTCGGGGCGCTGACGCTGGCGACGCAATGGCTGCCGCCCTCGCGCTTCGCCATGCTGTCGGGCATCAGCCAGTTCGCCGGCACCGGTGGCGGAATCTTGGGGCAGGCGCCGCTGGCGGCGCTGGTCGGCGTGATCGGCTGGCGCGATGCCATGCTCGGCATCGGCTTCACCGGCCTTGCGCTGGCGCTGGCGCTGTGGCTGGTGGCGCGCGACAAGCCCTATGCCGGCAGCGGCAGCGGCACCATCATGGGTGGGCTGAAGCGGGTGATGGCAAACCGGCAGAGCTGGTACGCCGCACTGCTCGGCATGTTCATGACCGCGCCGATGCTGTCCTTCACCGGCCTGTGGGCCGTGCCCTATATGACGGCAGCCTATGATATTGACCGGGCGACTTCCGCCTCGACGCTGGCGACCAGCTTTCTGGGCTGGGGTGTCGGCGCCATCGCGCTGGGCTGGCTGTCCGACCGGATGGAGCGCCGCAAGCCGCTGCTGATCGTCGGCACGGCGCTCTCCATGCTGACCCTGACGGCGATCCTGTATCTGCCGGGCCTGTCATTGCTGCTGGTGACGGTGCTGCTGTTCCTGAACGGCTTTGCCTCGGCCTGCATGGTGCTGACCTTTGCATCCGCGCGGGAGCTGAATGCGCTGCGCTCCAGCGGTGCGGCCTACGGTCTGGTCAACACCTGCGTGGTCGGCAGCGGCGCGATCTTCCAGCCGCTGATCGGCTATCTGCTGGACCTGAACTGGGCCGGCCAGATGGTCGAGGGTGCCAGGCTCTATTCGGTCGAGGCGTTTCAGACCGCCTTCCTGATCCTTCCTGTCTGTTGCGGCATCAGCGTGCTGTGCGCCATGCTGCTGCGCGAAACCTATTGCCGGCAGCAGGTCGATGGCTGAGGGATATCTGGTGCTCGTGGTCGGCCCGTCCGGGGCCGGCAAGGACAGTCTGCTGGACGGCGCGCGTGCGGCGCTTTCCGGCGATCCGCGCTTCGTCTTCGCCCGGCGGGAGATCACCCGCCCGGCCGATTCCGGTGGCGAGGACCATATTGCCGTGTCCCGCCCCGATTTCGAGCAGCGCCGTGATGGCGGCCTCTATGCGCTGTCCTGGGACGCACACGATCTCGGCTACGGCATCCCGAAAAGCGTGGAGGGTGATCTGGCGGCGGGCCGCATTGTCATCGCGAATGTCTCGCGCGGCGTGCTGGAGGAGGCGCGCGGGAAATACGGCCGTGTCGCTATCGTCAGCATCAGTGTGTCGCCGGAGATTCTGGCGGCCCGGCTGCGCGCGCGCGGCCGGGAAACGGAAGCGCAGATCGAAGGCCGGCTTGCCCGTGCTGCTGCTTTCAAGGTGACCGGGCCGGATGTGATCGACATCCGCAATGACGGCGATCTCGCGGAGTCCGTTGCGGCTTTCGTGGCGGCGCTGCGGGGGCTGGTCTAGCCGGCCTTTCTACTCCAGCAGAGATGCCGCGACGTGCTGCCGGAAATGCTCGAGCGGTGGGGTGACGGCGTCGCGCAGCTTCGCCATGTCGTCCCAGCGCCGCAGCATGACCGCGTCGCGGGCATAGGGCAGGTCGATAAATTCCAGCTCCTCGGCGCGGTCGAACGGTCCGCCCTGCATTTCCAGACTGTGCTTGGAGCCGTCCGAGAGGCTGTCCCAATAGGCGATGTCGGTGGCGCAGAGATAGCGCTTGGCATCGACATGCAGCCGTACCGGCTGGGTCACGTCCGGGCCGAACCATTGTTTCAGATAGCGTTCGGCCTGCACTTCGTGACGGGCATCCTGGCCGCTGTCGCGCATCTGATGCGCCTGCGCATCGATCAGATGGCCGATATCGTGCAGCAGGGCAGCGGTGATGAGCGGTGCGGGTGATCCGGCCTGCTCGGCCAGCATCGCGCATTGCAGCGCGTGCTGCAGCTGCGACACGCACTCCCCGCCGTAATCGGCACCGCCCTTGCGCGCGAGAATCTCGAAGATCACATCGACCGGATCGGCCGGCGCCGTCATCTGCACACTCATTTTGCTCCCCATTTTTTTATCGGTTAGGCAATCCTCGTGCCCTCGCGCCAGACCTGGCGGACCAGCGGCAAGCCCTGATGCTGGACGACGCGCACCAGATCGGCACGCTTGCCGGCGGCGATCTCGCCGCGGTCGTCGAGCTTCAGCATGCGGGCCGGGTTGCGGCTGACCGTGGCGACCGCGTCCGGCAGGGTCAGCCCGTGCTGGCCATGCAGCTTGAAGGCGGCATGCAGCATGCTGATCGGCACATAGTCGGAGGACAGCGCGTCGAGCAGCCCTTCCTCGGCCAGCGTATGCGCCGCGATGTTGCCGGAATGCGAGCCGCCGCGCACCACGTTCGGCGCGCCCATGATGGTGGTCATGCCGCGGTCGCGCGCCGCAC
The DNA here is from genome assembly GCF_002148795.1 of Oceanibaculum nanhaiense. Classification (NCBI taxonomy): domain Bacteria; kingdom Pseudomonadati; phylum Pseudomonadota; class Alphaproteobacteria; order Rhodospirillales; family Oceanibaculaceae; genus Oceanibaculum; species Oceanibaculum nanhaiense. The sequence goes on from NZ_MPOB01000004.1 coordinate 215,575, forward strand.
CGGCGGCCTCCATCGTGGTCGGGAACTCGCTGATGGTGATGCCCAGCTCCGCTGATTCCTCGACATGCGCCAGCGTCGCATCATCATGCGCGGCGATGGGAATGCCGCGCTCGCGGCAGGCGGCGGCCAGGGTGCGGCGGTGCGTGTCGGCGTATTTCTCCTGATTGGCCTTGGTCGAGACGATCATCGCCTGCAGCTCGGAATCGGAGACATTGTGCTTCTTCTGGTAGTACAGCGCGTATTGCGCCAGATCGACGAACTGGCGCTGGCCGGGCGTGTGGTCCATCAGCGAAACCAGCCGGACCAGCGGGTGGTCCTGCACTTTCTCGAACAGTTCCAGCACGATGGCATCGGCCACTTCGCAGCGCAGATGCAGCAGGTGGTCGGCGCGGGTCAGGCCGGCGGCAAGCGCTTCATCGACCGCCTCGACGCTGATATCCAGCAGCTCCAGGCGGGCGGACTGGCCGATGGTGTTGCCAAGCACCACGGCGTCGAACACGGTGGTGATACCGGCCGCGGCGATCTGCGCGTCATGCGCCAGCAGCGCCGGCACGGCGGGCCAGCGCACGCCGGGGCGCGGGGCCAGATGCTTTTCCAGATTGTCGGTGTGCAGTTCGATCAGGCCGGGCAGCAGGTAATCGCCCTCCAGGTCGATGGCGCCGGCGGCCTGGCTGCTTCCCTCCGCGATTTCCACGATAAGCCCGTCGCGCACCAGCAGCGTGCCGCTTTCCAGCACGGAATCGGCAAGCACGATGCGGGCATTGGTCAGGATCGTCTCGGCACTCATCAGGCAGCCACTTTGTCGCTGGAGGTTATGGTCAGGGTGCGGGTGGCGAGCGCTTCGCGTACCGCCGCATCGTGGAAGATACCGACAATCGCGGCGCCGCGCGCGCACGCTTCTGTTACAAGTTCGACGACGGTCTGGCGGTTGTCGGCATCCAGCGAGGCGGTCGGCTCGTCCAGCAGCAATGCGGGATACTCCACCACCATGACTCGGGCGATGTTCACGCGCTGCTGCTCGCCGCCGGAGAAGGTGCCGGGCGGCAGATGCCACATCCGCTCCGGGATGCGCAACCGGGCGAGGATGGTGCCGGCACGCTCGCGCGCCGCTTCTTCCGCCACACCGAGGGTCAGCAGCGGCTCCATCACCAGTTCCAGCGTCGGCACGCGCGGGATGACACGCAGGAACTGGCTGACATAGCCCAGGCTGCGGCGCCGGATGTCCAGAATGGTGCGCGGTTCGGCGTGGGTGATGTCCACAAGCGCGCCATCATGGCGGATCAGCACCTGGCCCCGCTGCGGCAGGTAATTGGCGTAGAGGCAGCGCATCAGGCTGGACTTGCCGGCCCCCGACGGGCCGTCCAGCACCAGGCAGTCGCCGGCCTCGACAGAGAAGCTGACATCCGACAGGACCGGGATGTGCGTCGCCCCCTGCATGTGCAGGGTGAAGCTCTTGCCCAGATCTTCGACCGCGATGATGGTCTTTTCATTATGGGTCATGGATCACACCGGCAGGATCGAGGAGACGAGAAGCTGGGTGTAGGGGTGCTGCGGGTCGTCCAGCACCTGGTCGGTGAGGCCGTGCTCCACCACCTGGCCGCGCCGCATGACCATCAGCCGGTGCGCCAGCAGCCGCACCACGCCGAGATCATGGGTGACGATGATGCAGGCAATGCCCAGCCGGTTGACCAGCGTGCGGATCAGGTCGAGCAGACGGGCCTGCACCGAAACGTCGAGGCCGCTGGTCGGCTCGTCCATGAAGACGAGACGCGGCTGCGTCACCAGATTGCGGGCGATCTGAAGCCGCTGCTGCATGCCGCCGGAGAAGGTGGTCGGCAGATCGTCGATACGCCCGGTCTCGATCTCGACGCGGGTCAGCCAGTCCTCCGCCTCGGTGCGGATATTGCCGTAATGGCGGGCGCCTACCGCCATCAGCCGCTCGCCGATATTGGCCCCGGCCGAGACCTCCATGCGCAGCCCGTCGCGGGCGCTCTGATGCACGATGCCCCAGTCGGTGCGTGTCAGCATGCGGCGCTCCGGTTCGGACAGGCCCCAGATGTCGGTGAGGCCCTGGCTGCGCATGTCATAGGCGACGCTGCCGGAGGTCGGGGCAAGCTGCGCCGACAGGCAGCGCAGCAGCGTGGTCTTGCCGGAGCCCGATTCGCCGACGATGCCCAGTACCTCGCCGGGGAACAGCTCGAAGCCGACATCGCGGCAGCCGATATGGGCGCCGTAATTCTTGGTCAGTCCGCTGACCTGCAGAAGCGGGGTCATGCCGCTTGCTCCTCATCCGCACCGCGATGGCCGGCGGCCACGCGCTCGCCGCAATAATCCGTGTCAGAGCAGACGAAGATGCGTCCGCCCTTGTCGTCGGTCACGATCTCGTCGAGATAGGATTCGGTGGCTCCGCAGATGGCGCAGGCGCGGTCCCATTTCTCGATCTGGAAGGGGTGATCCTCGAAATCCAGGCTCTCCACCTTGGTATAGGGCGGAATGGCGTAGATGCGCTTCTCGCGGCCGGCCCCGAACAGCTGCAGCGCCGGCGAATTGTCCAGCTTCGGATTGTCGAATTTCGGGATCGGGCTGGGGCTCATGACATAGCGGTCATTCACCCGCACCGGATAGTCGTAGGCGGTCGAGATCTGGCCGTAATGCGCGATGTCCTCGTACAGCTTCACATGCATGACGCCGTAATCGGCCAGCCCGTGCATCTTGCGGGTCTCGGTCTCGCGCGCCTCCAGCCAGCGCAGCGGTTCCGGGATCGGCACCTGATAGACCATGATCTGGCCCTCGGTCAGCGGCGCCTCCGGGATGCGGTGGCGGGTCTGGATCAGCGTCGCCGCGCGCGTCTTGTCGGTGGTGGCGACGCCGGTGGTCTGCTCGAAGAAGCTGCGGATGTTCACTGCGTTGGTGGTGTCGTCCGCACCCTGGTCGATGACCTTCAGAACATCGTCCGGTCCGATCACGGCGGCAGTTACCTGGATGCCGCCGGTGCCCCAGCCATAGGGCAGCGGCATTTCGCGGCTGCCGAACGGCACCTGGTAGCCGGGGATTGCCACCGCCTTAAGGACCGAGCGGCGGATCATCCGCTTGGTCTGCTCGTCGAGATAGGCGAAATTATAACCTTCGACCTTGCTCATCTCAGTCTGCCGCCTCCTCGATATCGCGGTCAGCCGCTTCCGCCTGGTTGGCGGCGGCCTCACGCATCTTGCGCACCAGCACCAGCTCGGCCTGGAAATCGACGTAGTGCGGCAGCTTCAGATGCTGGGTGAAGCCGGACGCCTCGACATTATCGGAATGGTACAGCACGAATTCCTGATCCTGCGCCGGGGCTTTCACCGACTCGCCCAGCTCCTCGGCGCGCAGCGAGCGGTCCACCAGCGACATCGCCATCGCCTTGCGCTCGCAATGGCCGAAGGTCAGGCCATAGCCACGGGTGAATTTCGGCGCCTCGGTGGCCGACCCCTGGAACTGGTTCACCATCTGGCATTCGGTGACGGTGATCTCGGCGATCTCGATGGGGAAGCCCAGCTCCTCCGGCACGAACTCGACGGCGACCTCGCCCATGCGGATCTCGCCGGCGAAGGGGTGGTTCTTGCCATAGCCGCGCTGTGTCGAATAACCAAGCGACAGCAGGAAGCCCTCGTCGCCGCGCGCCAGCGCCTGCAGCCGCACATCGCGGTCGGCCGGGAAGGTCAGCGGGTCGCGCGTCAGGTCGCCGACCTCTTGCGCGTCGTTTGCGTCCTCCGGTTCGATCAGCCCGTCATGGCCCAGAATGTCGGCGACGCGCGGCATCGAGCCGTCGAGCGGTTCCGTCGCCTGCTCGCTGGCCGGAACAGTGCCGTCTTCCGCCAGATCGAAATCCAGCAGGCGCAGCGTGTAGTCGAAGGTCGGCCCGAGCACCTGGCCACCCGGCAGATCCTTATAGGTGGCCGAGATGCGCCGCCGGATCGCCATGCGGGCGGTGTCGATCGCCTCTGCATAGCCAAGGCGGGGCAGGGTGGTGCGGTAGGCGCGCAGCAGGAAGATCGCCTCGATCACATCGCCGCGCGCTTGCTTCACGGCCAGTGCAGCCAGCTCCCGGTCATAGAGCGCGCCTTCCGCCATCACGCGGTCCACCGCCAGCGACAGCTGTTCGTCGATCTGCGCCAGCGTGATTTCCGGCACGGCGGGGTCGCCACGCCGTTCTTCTGCCAGCAGCGTCCGGGAATTGTCGATGGCGCGCTGTCCGCCCTTTACGGCGACATACATGGCTTAGCCCTCCACGCGCTTGATGGTGACGGTGCGCGGCAACCCGGCGAGCCGGTCGCCGGCCACCAGGAACAGGTCCAGTCCGCGCGGGAACAGCTTGGCGTTTTTCTGCCAGTCCGAATCGAAACCGGCATACAGGGAGTCTGTTTTCAAACTTTCCTCCTGCGCGATGCCGGGGCCGGCCAGCCGGTACGCCCTGCCTTCCGACAGGCTGTCCACCTGCCAGATCAGCGTCGCCGACCGGTCGGGATAGGCGTCCGTGCCGGTGTCGAATCCGACCATCGTGCCGGGCGCGCCGGCCAGCAGGGCGAAGCGCGCCTGCGCCCTGTCCGCCACCAACGGGCAGCCGCAATGGAAGCGCAGCCAGTCGCGCACGGCAGGCGTATCAGCCGTTTCATCCAGCCAGACCGGCGTCTCGTAATCGAACAGCGCCAGTGCCAGCGCGGCGGTGGCCGGCATCAGCGGGGCGGGCGCGCCGTCCGGCAGCAGGTCCGGCATCGTAATGACGCGGCCGGGGCGGGACAGCGCGTCCAACGCCGCGCGGAAAGCGCGCTGGCTGTCCAGCGTGGTGTCATTGAAGCCGGCGAGCAGCGTGTCGGTCATACTCATTCCCCGCGCACCATGGTGAAGAAATCGACCTTCGTGGCCGCCGCCTTGCGCGATGCCGTTTCGCGTGCCTCCCGCGCGGCCTGCTCCAGCGGCGCGATGATGGCGGCGTCCAGGGCGTCGCGCTGCGCGGCGTCCTGCATCAGCGCGTCGACCAATGCGGCGCGAGTCGCATGTTCCCTGTCGCGCCCGCCGACATAGCCATGGCCGACCCGGCCATCGGGCAGTCGGACGGCGCAGCGGGTCATCGTCATCTCGCCCAGATTGAAGCGCTGGCCGGTGCCGCCGGCACGGCCGCGCAGCATGACCATGCCGGTCTCCGGCTGGCGCAGATAGGTCCAGTCAGGCTTGGTCTCGATGCTGCCCCAGAGCGTTTCCAGCGCCAGCGGCGGCGCCTTGGCGAGGACGGACATCCAGCGCTGCCGTTCGGCCAGAATCGCTGCTTGGGTGGTCTCAGGCGATGTCGTGTGATCTGCCGCTTGTGGAGGTGTCACGCTATACCTCTGAATAATTTGTATAGACATCCGTATCAATTTTCACCACTATGCTCCCGCGCCCTGGTTTCGTAAAGGGGGCAAGTTGTGAATTTCCTGTGACGCGGCGTTTACGGAAACAGGCCGAAAGACAGGTGGCAGAGATGCAGAACGATTTATCGCGCCGGGACGGTGTCGCGCTGTGGCGGCAAATCGAACAGGCGATCACCCAGGATATCGCCGAGGGGCGTTTTCAGCCCGGCGACCGCCTGCCGACGGAAAAGCAGCTGGCCGAGCGCTTCCGGGTGAACCGGCATACGCTGCGCCGCGCGATGGAGGCGCTGGAAGCCCATGGGCTGGTGCGTGTCGAGCAGGGGCGCGGCTCCTTCGTACAGGAGCATGTGCTGGATTATGCGCTGAGCGCGCGCACCCGGTTTTCCGAGATCGTATCGGCGCAGAACCGGATTCCCGGCGGCACGCTGATCGACAGCAGTACCCTGCCGGCAAGCGAGGAGGTGGCGGAAGAGCTGGGGGTTGCGCTTGATACGCCCTGCATCATGCTGCGCCTGGTCGGGGCGGCCGATGGCAGGCCGATAACCTATGGCAACAATTATTTCCCGGCGGCCCGGTTTCCGAATGCGGCGGCGGTCTATGCGGAAAACGGCTCGGTCACCGAGATGCTGCGCGCCCATGGCGTCAGCGATTATCGCCGGAAGCTGACCCGCATCACCGCGCGCATGCCAAGCGAGGATGAGGCGGCGATGCTCGCGCAGCCGCGCAACCGGCCGGTGCTGGTGGCCGAGGCGGTCGATGCCGATCTGGACGGCGTGCCGGTGCGCTACGGCTATGTGCGGTTTGCGTCGGAACGGGTGCAGCTGGTCTTCGACGCGCCGGAGGGCTAGCGGCTATTCGCGCTGCTGCTTCAGCAGGTCGCGGATTTCCTCCAGCAGCACTTCCTGGCGCGGCGGCGGGGGCGGTGCTGCCGGCTTCGCCTCCTCCTTGGCGGACAGGCGGTTGATCTGGCGCACCACCATGAAGATCGCGAAGGCGATGATGACGAAGTTCACCACGGTGTTGATGAACTTGCCGTAGCCGAGGGTCGCCACGCCGGCTTCCTTCGCCTCGGCCAGGCTGGCGAAATCGCCTTCGCCCAGCGTGATGAAGTAGTTGGAGAAGTCCAGCCCGCCCAGCATCACGCCGAAGGGCGGCATGATGACATCGTTCACCAACGAGGAAACGATGCCGCCGAAGGCGGTGCCGAGCACGACGCCGACCGCCAGATCGATCACATTGCCGCGCATGGCGAAGGTCCTGAATTCCGTCAGGACGCTTTTCTTTCCGTCGCTCATTCCCGTTTCTCCTTGTCCCGGATCTTTGTGCTGGCTCTCCGGCGCTTGCCGATTCGGTGGCGCTGCACACAGCCTAATCCAAAGCTTGATGGTTTCCATAGACTTATCGGGCGGCGTGGAGAAAGCGCGCTTTGCGCCGGGGAAAGCATTGCAAATCGGTAAAGGAAGCGTCACCGAACCGTAACGGCGGGCTGATACACCAAATGCCGATCCGCACCACCGAAGAGGTTGGGATGTCGACGGCGATAACGGTTTCAGGCCTCAGCAAGACGTTCGGCGCGACCCGCGCCCTGAACGATGTGTCGTTGCTGGTGCAAAAGGGCGAGATGGTGGCGCTGATCGGTGCCTCGGGCTCCGGCAAATCCACGCTGCTGCGCCATATGGCTGGGCTGGTCGGTGGCGATCCGGTGCGCGGCAAGGGCGAGATCCGCATTCTCGGCGATACGGTGCAGTCCGGTGGCAATGTCGCCCGCGACGTGCGCCGGGTGCGGGCGCATATCGGTTTCATCTTCCAGCAGTTCAATCTGGTGAACCGGCTGTCGGTCATGACCAATGTGGTGATCGGCGTGCTGGGGCGTATTCCGGCCTGGCGCGGCACGCTCGGCCTGTTCACCAGGGAGGAAAAGCATCTGGCGATGCAGGCACTGTCCCGCGTCGGCATGGATCAGCATATGGCGCAGCGCGCCTCCACCCTGTCGGGCGGCCAGCAGCAGCGTGCCGCCATCGCCCGTGCGCTGGTGCAGCAGGCGAAGATCGTGCTGGCGGACGAGCCGATCGCCTCGCTGGACCCGGAATCGGCGCGCCGCGTCATGGAAATCCTGGCGACCGTCAACCGTGAGGACGGCATCACTGTCGTCGTCTCGCTGCATCAGGTGGATTACGCGCTGCGCTATTGCCCGCGCACCGTCGCGATGCGGGCCGGCGAGATCATCTATGACGGGCCGAGCGAGGCGCTGACGCCGGAATTCCTGCGCGAGCTGTATGGCGCCGAAAGTGAGGAGCTGATCCTCGGCGACTTCATCAAGAATCAGCGGCCGGAGCCGGTTACGGCGTCCCCGGAGCTGGTGGCCGCACACTGATCGCGGCCTGTTGCGTGACCTTCGGGGGAAGGGCGCGAAAGACCGGAATATCCCGGTGACGAAATCAGGAGGTAATAGAATGCTTCGCAAAATCCTCGCGGGCGCCGTAGTCGCGATGACCGCGCTGACCGCCGGTGCGCAGGCGGACGAGATGAAGGAGCTGAATTTCGGCATCATCTCGACCGAATCCTCGCAGAATCTTAAGACCGTCTGGCAGCCCTTCCTCTCCGACATGGAGAAGAAGCTGGGCATGAAGGTGAATGCCTATTTCGCGCCGGACTATGCCGGCATCATTGAGGGCATGCGCTTCAAGAAGGTCGATATCGCCTGGTACGGCAACAAGTCGGCCATGGAAGCCGTGGATCGCGCCAATGGCGAAATCTTCGTGCAGACCGTCGCCGCTGACGGCAGCGCCGGCTACTACTCGATGATCATCGCGCACAAGGATGTGCCGGTGAACAGCCTGGAAGACCTGGTGAAGGACGGCAAGGCTTACACCTTCGGCAATGGCGATCCCAACTCGACCTCCGGCTTCCTGGTGCCGAGCTACTATGTGTTCGCGCTGAACGGCATCGATGCCAAGCAGCATTTCAAGCGCATGGTCACCGCCAATCACGAGACCAACGCGCTGGCCGTCGCCAACAAGCAGGTCGATATCGCGACCAACAACACCGAGAGCATGGACCGGATCAAGCAGAACTTCCCCGAGAAGTATGCCCAGATCAAGGAAGTCTGGCGCTCCCCGCTGATCCCGTCGGATCCGATCGTCTGGCGCGCCGACCTGCCGGCTGAGATGAAGGGCAAGATCAAGGGCTTCTTCATGGATTACGGCGTGAAGGGCGCGAATGTCGAGGCGGAGAAGAAGGTGCTGGCTGGCCTGGCCTGGGCGCCGTTCCGCGAGAGCAGCAACGACCAGCTGATCCCGATCCGCCAGCTGGAGCTGTTCCGCTCCAAGACCCGCATTGAGAATGACGACAAGATGGCGGCGGCCGAGAAGCAGCAGAAGCTGGCCGAGATCAACGCCAAGCTCGATGAGCTGAACAAGAAGATGAAGACCAACTAAGGTCCGTAAAGACTGGGGGCCGGCGCCGGGAAACCGCGCCGGCCCTGGTTTTTAGAAGATGACGTATTTTCACCGCTCCTCACCCACAGCGCCCGCCCCTGCAGCCTCCACCAAGGAGATGGCCATGACGCCCCGGACCGCCGACGCCGCGCTCGAACTGCCACCCCGCGATCTGAAGAAGTCGCTTCTGAGCTATCTCGGATGGGGGCTGTTCCTGGCCGTGCTGGTCTGGTCCTGGGAGGGTGCCGAGATGCGCCCGCTCGACCTGATCCGCGATTCCGGCAACATGGCAACCTTCGCCAAGGATTTCTTCCCGCCGGATTTCCGCCAGTGGGAATATTATGTCGAGGAGATGCTGACCACGATCCAGATCGCGCTGTGGGGCACGGTGCTGTCGATCGTCACCGCTATTCCCTTCGCGCTGCTGGCCTCTGAGAATATCGCGCCCTGGTGGGTGAACCAGCCGGTACGCCGCCTGATGGACATGCTGCGCGCGATCAACGAGATGGTCTTCGCCATGCTGTTCGTCGTCGCCGTCGGCCTCGGCCCGTTCGCTGGCGTGATGGCGCTGTTCATCCATACCACCGGTGTGCTGGCCAAGCTGTTCTCCGAGGCGGTGGAGGCCATCGATCCGCGCCCCGTTGAGGGCATCCGCGCCACCGGCGCCAATGTCATCCAGGAGATCGTGTTCGGCGTCATCCCGCAGGTGCTGCCGCTGTGGATTTCCTATGCGCTGTACCGCTTCGAATCGAATGTCCGCTCCGCCACCGTGGTGGGCATGGTAGGTGCCGGCGGTATCGGCGTCGTGCTGTGGGAGGTGATCCGCGGTTTCTACTTTGCCCAGACCTGCGCCGTCATGATCATCATCATCGTCTCGGTTAGCCTGCTGGACGTGGTTTCGCAGCGCCTGCGCAAACTGTTCATCTGATCCCTCCGGCCTTGTCTGGCTCGCCAGCGTGTATCGGCCCCTGCTGATGCCCGTTGGCGGCGGACCGCGCCCGATATAGGATCGTGCAAAATAACAATTGATCGCCACCGCCGTCCGACGAAACGACAGCCGATCAACCCGCACGATCCAGGGAGACGAGATGTTCATGCACCGATCCAAGATTTTCAGCCGGGCGCTGTTTTCGGGCGCCGTCGCCGGCGCCTTCCTTCTGGCCGCGGGTCAGCCGCAGCCGGCAAGGGCCGCCGAGGCGATGCTGTTCACCTGGGAGAATCTGGCCGAGCCGGCCTTCTTCGAGGACTATGCCAAGAAGTACGGCAAGCAGCCGCAATCCGCGCTGTTTGCCGATGAGGACGAGGCCTTCGCCAAGATGATGGCGGGCTTCAAGCCGGATGTGATGGCGCCTTGCACCTATGAGGTGCCGCGCTGGCGCGACGCCGGGCTGATTCAGCCGATCGACCCGAAGAAGCTGTCCACCTGGGAGAGCATCGCGCCGCCCTTGCGCAAGATCACCGGCATGGCCGCCGGGGACGGCAAGGTCTGGTTCGTGCCGCAATATTGGGGCAACACCTCGGTGACGATCCGCACCGACCTCGCCCCGGAATATGCCGAGAAGGAGAGCTGGGATATCCTCTGGGACCCGAAATACAAGGGCCGCGTGGCAGCACTTGAGGGTGTGGACGATACGGTGGCCATGGCCGCCCTTCATCTCGGCATCGACCCCTATGTGAAGCTGACCCCGGAGAATGAGAAGAAGCTGCGCGATCATCTTGCCAAGCTGGCCGACAATCTGCGGCTGGTGACCAGTGATTCGACGACACTGACCCAGGCCGTGGCCTCGGGCGAGGTGGTGGCCGCGATCACCTGGAACGATCACTATACCGAGATGAAGGCGGAGAATCTGCCGGTGAAGTTCCTGCGTCCGAAGACCGGCATGATGACCTTCGTGTGCGGTTTCGTGATGCACAAGGACACCAAGGATGCCGGGAAGGCGCATGCGCTGATCGATTCCAACAATTCCGAGGCCGCGACCGCCTTCCTGGTGACCGAGATGGGCTATGGGCCGGCCAACACCAAGGCGATGAAGTCGATCGATCCGGCGGTGCGCGAGAAAGCCGAACTGCCGGAGGATGTGGATGCCTTCCTGGCGACCGGCTTCTTCCAGCAGGCGATCCCGGAGAAGGACAAGCTGGTCGCCATGTGGCAGGAAATCCGCGCGCTTTCCGGCCGCTGAGCGGCGCGCACAGGCAATCGGGGGCGGCTTCCCGGAAACCGGGGCCGCCCTCTTTGTTTGGGCTGGATTTTCGCCCGGCTTTACGCGAATGATACCGCCAGAATCAAGGGCCAGACTCTAGGGACGGAGGTTCGACGGAAAATGGTGTCAGCGCCGCGTTCCACGGCCCGGCGGGGACGGCCGCCGAAATCCCTGACCTCGCCGCAGACTTCGGGGCGGACCCAGAAGCCGGGAACCCAGCGGGCCGTCGCGAAGGAGGCGACCCGGCTGAAGCTGATCGAGGCCACCATCGATTCCATCGCCCATTCGGGCTTCGCAGACACCACGCTGGCCAAGGTCTCCGAAGGGGCCGGCCTATCGCGCGGCATCGTGAATTTCCACTTCACCAGCAAGGATGCACTGCTGGTCGAGACCCTGACTCATCTGGCCGACGAATATACCGGCTTCTGGAAGGCGGCGGTGGCAAAGGCGGGCGACGATCCCGCTGCACGGCTGCGCGCCATCGTCGATGCGGAATTCCATCCGACCGTCTGCAACCGCAAGAAGATCGCTGTCTGGTACGCCTTCTGGGGCGAGGCGCGCTCCAGGCCGACCTATCTCGATGTCTGCGAGCGTCAGGACCGGGAATTGCTGGAAACGGTGCAGAGCCTGTCCGCCGCGCTGGTGGAGGCGGGCGGCTATGATGCTGTCGATGCCGGCGATGTCGCCACCGGCCTGATGGCACTGACCGACGGGCTGTGGCTCGATTTGCTGCTGACGCCGACGCGGTTCGACCGCAACGGTGCGCGACGGGTGTGCCTGGCCTTCCTCATGGGCATGTTCCCGCGCCATTTTACCGGCCGCGCCGATGATGGCGCGCTTGACGCCAAGGGCGATACCGTCTCGGCCGCCTGACGGACCGTCACGAGGCCGGCTTTGCCGCGCTTGCGAAGGCCGGCTTTTTCCGAATAGATAGAAAGCAGGGTTATCGGGGGCATCAGACACCCGGGACCCGTGCGATGCCTGGGGGGCGTCATTCGGCATGTGGGCACCGAAGCGAAGGAGAAGGCGCGGGTGAGCGACCGTGTGGCGGCGGCCGGAATATCGGGAAAAGCATTATCGGGCAAACCGCGTCACGCCTGGCTGCGCAGCGATGCCGCGCGTGGCCTTTCCTTGCTGTCGCCAACCCTGTTCGTGGTGGTGGCGGCGATGGCGGTGCCGCTGGCGCTGATGGTGGCCTACAGTTTCTGGTCGCAGAGCTATGTCACGCTGGACACCAGCTTCACGCTGAAGAATTACCAGGACGTCTTCAGCCGGGAAATCTACCGCATCCTGTTCCTGCGCTCGGTCGCCATTTCCGCGCTGGTGACACTGATCACCGTGCTGCTGGCCTATCCCATCGCCTATTTCGTTGCCTTCGACGTGAAGCGCCACAAGCTGCTCTGGCTGATCCTGCTGACGCTGCCGTTCTGGACCAGCTACCTGCTGCGCGTGTTCTCCTGGAAGGTGATCCTCGGCTATAACGGCGTGATCAATTCCGGGCTGATGTCGCTGGGCGTCATCGCCGAGCCGCTGCAATTCCTGCTCTACAACCCGTTCTCGGTGATCGTGACGCTGGCCCATGCCTGGGCGGCCTTCGCCATCCTGCCGATCTATGTCTCGCTGGAGAAGATCGACCGCACGCTGCTGGAGGCCGCGACCGATCTGGGCGACGGCCCGGTCCGGCGCTTCTTCCGGGTGACGTTGCCGCTGTCCATGCCCGGCGTGATCGCCGCCTCGGTGCTGATCTTCATCCCGACGGTCGGCGATTATGTGACACCGACGCTGGTCGGCGGCACCGGCGGGGTGATGATCGCCAACATCATCCAGGCGCAGTTCGGCAAGGCGAATAACTGGCCGCTGGGATCGGCGCTGGCGATCAGCACCATGCTGGCGGTGACGGCGATCGCCTGCCTGTCGATCTGGCTGTCGAAACGCAGCGTGGCGGCGATAAAATGAGCAGCGCAAGGCATGACGGCGGCACGCGCCTGCGCATGGTCTATGCCGGGCTGTACCTGGCTTTCCTCTATGTGCCGGTCTTCGTGCTGCCGGTGTTTTCTTTCAACGATTCGATCTTCGTCGCCTTTCCGCTGAAGGGTTTCACCACGCAATGGTACGCGCAGCTGGCCGAAAGCCCGCGCATGTTCGATGCGCTGGCTGCCAGCCTGAAGGTCGCGATCTTTACCGCTGTGGCCAGTACGCTGCTGGGTATTTTCGCGGCCAAGGCGATGACGCGCTACCGTTTCCCGCTGCAGCGGCCGCTGTTCGGGCTGGTCATGCTGCCGCTGGTGATTCCGGAGATCATCCTCGGCATCTCGCTCTTGATCCTGGTGAACCGGCTGGGCCTCAGCCTGTCGCTGCTGACCGTGGCCGTCGGTCATATCCTGCTGTGCGTGCCCTTCGCCACCGGCGTGCTGATCTCGCGCTTCGAGGGGTTTGACCGCAGCCTTGAGGAAGCCTCGCTGGATCTTGGCGAGAGCGCGTGGATGACGTTCTGGCGGGTGACATTCCCCATCGTCTTTCCGGGCATTGTCGCCAGCCTGCTGCTGTCCTTCACCATCAGCTTCGACGAGTTCATCATCGCCTTCTTCCTGTCGGGTACCGATCCGACGCTGCCGCTCTACATCTTCAGCCAGCTGCGCTTCCCGCAGCGCCTGCCCGGCGTGCTGGCGCTGGGCACGCTGATCCTGCTGTGCTCCGCCCTGCTGATCGTGTTGGCCGAGTGGCTGCGGCGGCGCGGCGTGCAGCCCGACAAGCAACCCGATTTGTGACGGGACCGCCATGAGCACAGACGACGCCTTCATCGACATCCAGGGCATCCACAAGCGCTTCGGCGGCTTCACGGCGGTGGATGGCGTCGATCTGCCGATCCGTCGCGGCGAGTTCTTCTCGCTGCTCGGCGCGTCAGGCTGCGGCAAGACCACGTTGCTGCGCATGATCGCCGGCTTCGAGACGCCTACGGAAGGCCGCATCCTGATCGACGGGCAGGACATGACGATAGTGCCGCCCAACCACCGTCCGACCAACATGGTGTTCCAGAACTACGCGATCTTTCCGCACCTCAGTGTGCGCGACAACATCGCCTATGGGCTGCGCAAGGACCGGCTGCCGAAGGCCGAGCTGGACCGCAAGGTGGATGCGGCGCTGGAGATGATCAAGCTGGCCGGCTATGGCAAGCGGCTTTCCAACGAGCTGTCGGGCGGCCAGCGGCAGCGCGTGGCGCTGGCGCGTGCCCTCATCAAGCGTCCGAAGGTACTGTTGCTGGACGAACCGCTGGGCGCGCTGGACAAGAAGCTGCGCGAGAAGATGCAGCTGGAGCTGCGGCAGATCCAGGACGAGGTCGGCATTACCTTCGTGTTCGTGACCCACGATCAGGAGGAGGCGCTGACCATGTCCTGCCGGGTCGCCGTCATGTCCGAGGGCAAGGTCATGCAGGTGGCGACCCCGCGTGAGCTGTACGAGGCGCCGAACAGCCGCATGGTTGCCGATTTCATCGGCAGCATGAATTTCTTCGCCGCCTCGCCGTGCGGACAGGAGACCGACCGGCTGGTGCTGGAGGCGGAGGGGCTGGGCATGATCCGCGCGCCGCTGCCGGGTTTTGCCGTGAACGGCAGAGCCATCGCCGCGATCCGGCCGGAGAAGCTGGCGCTGACCACGGACAAGCCGGCGGACAACCTGCCTGCCGTGCAGGGCAAGGTGGCCACTTCCGCCTATCTGGGCGACCGCAGCCAGTTCTATGTGCGGCTGCCGGGGATGGCCGCACCGGTCGCGGTTTCGGCGCAGAATGTCGAGCGCACGGTGCGTGAGGATCTGGATGATGGCACGCCGGTCTGGCTCTCCTGGCGGGATGACGCCATAGTGCTGTTGCTTGAATAAGAATAATTGAAATAAACCCCAGCGACCGGACACATCTCCCATGAGCGTCCTAGCCCGGCAGGCCCGCCGTATTGCGGGTAAGGTAAAGCGTACGCTGTTCCCGCCGCCGCCGCCGGCCCTGCATACCGGCGCGGTCGATGTGATTGTGACGCGGCATGGCTGGATGCTGGTTCCGCGCAGCGACACCACCATAGGCGAATCGCTTCGGCGCTATGGCGAATGGGCGGAATCGGAAATCGGCCTTATGAGCGGCTTCGTGGCGCCGGGCGGCACGGTGCTGGAGGTTGGCGCCAATCTGGGGGCGCACACGCTGGCCTTCGCGCAGATGGTCGGCCGGCAGGGGCGGGTGATCGCGGTGGAGCCGCAGCGCTATATCCATGCCTGCCTGTCCGGCAGTGTCGCCGCCAACGGCCATACGCAGGTGCTGATCCTGAATGCGCTCGCCGGCGACCGCACCGACCATGTGCTGCCGCCGCCCGTCGATTATGCGAAGGCTGGCAATTTCGGTGCGGTGCATTTTCGCGATGTGCACTCCACCAGCCGCAGCTTCGAGGCGATCCCGATGATCTGCGCCGACGATCTCAATCTGGACCGGCTCGACCTGGTGAAGATCGATGCGGAGGGCATGGAGGCAGAGGTGCTGCGCGGCATGGCCGGCACGCTAGAACGGCTGCATCCCGCCCTGTTCGTGGAGGCGACAACACAAGGCCGTGCCGAGGCGGTGGAAGCCGTGCTGCATCCGCTGGGGTATCGCGGCTGGACGGCCAGGGCGACGGCCTATAACCCGGATAATTTCCGGGGCGATACCTACAATATCTTCGGCGGGGCGACCGAAACCAACGTGCTGTACCTCACCGAGGAACAGGCTGCGCACCATGCCGGCGCGCTGGCGGAGCTGCCGCCCTTCGCGCCGGCCGACATGCCGTCCTAGCCGCCATACTCCCGTGCCGCGTCGGCCAGCCACAGGCCGGTATAATCGGCGAAGGAGCGCAGCACATAGAGCCGGAAACCCGCCGCGTCGCGTAGCAGCGTAATATCGGCCTTGGCGAGCAGGGTGCGGACCACCTTGCCTTGCGCGAAGGCTTCCGGGTGCAGATCGATGGCGCAGCCCTTGGCCAGCAGCTCGGCGGCCTTCTGGCCGGTGATCGCGAAGCCGACATAGGCATCCGACACATCCACGACCGAGGCATGCAGCCCGGCCAGCGCCGCCTCCAGCGCAGTCTGCAAGGTTTCGCGGTCGTCTTCCGCGCAGAGCAGCAGCCACTCGTCCGGACCGAGCCAGCAGACGGTCGCCTTGTCGCCGGCGTTGCTGGTCAGCGGGTCGGTGGGGAGAGCGATGCTCAGCGCCTTCTTCGCGGTAGCGGCGATCTTCCTGTCTGAGGCATCGCACCGCAGGATCAGCCTGCCTTCGGGCGGCAACGGGGCGATCCGCACCGCCGTGTCCGTCATCGTGTCAGCCATTGGCGCGTTCCCCCTTGGGATCGAAGAAGACCGGCTCGGTCACCGTCACCTTGATGACCCTGTCGGCCATCGGCACGGACAGGGTTTTTCCGACCAGCGCGCGACCGCCCTTCAGCACCGCCAGCGCGATGGAGCGTCCGGCATTCGGGCTGTAATAGCTGGAGGTGACATGCCCCAGCATCGGCATGGGCGGCTTGTCCAGCACCGTCTCCACGACATGCGCGCCTTCCTCCAGCACCTCTTTCGGGTCCTCGGTCAGCAACCCGACCAGCTGCTTGCGGCCCTCGCGCATCGTGTCGGACCGGGCGAGCGAGCGCTTGCCGACGAAATCCGGCTTCTTCGCCGAGACGATCCAGCCCATGCCGAGATCGTCCGGCGTCATCGAGCCGTCGGTTTCCTGGCCGACGATGATGAAGCCCTTTTCGGCGCGCAGCACATGCATCGCCTCGGTGCCATAGGGGGTGATGCCGAACTTTTCGCCGGCCTGCATCAGCGCTTCCCACAGTTCCTGGCCCCGGCTGGCGCGGACATTGATCTCGTAGGACAGCTCCCCGGTGAAGCTGATGCGGATGATCCGCGCCGGGATGCCGGCGACGGTACCCTCGCGCAGGCTCATATGCGGGAAGGCCTCATTGCCGGTGTCGATATCGCTGGTCAGGCTCGCCAGCAGATCGCGGCTCTTCGGCCCGTTGATGGTGATGGTGGCGTACTGCTCCGTCACCGAGGTGAGGTACACCTTCAGGTCGGGCCATTCGGTCTGCAGGTAATCCTCCAGATGCACCAGCACCTGCGCGGCGTTGCCGGTGGTGGTGGACATCAGGAACCGGTCTTCCGCCAGCCGCACGGTCACGCCATCGTCGAACACCATGCCGTCCTCGCGCAGCATCAGGCCGTAGCGTGCCTTGCCGATGCCGAGCTTCAGCCAGGCATTGGTATAGATGCGGTTCAGGAACTCCGCCGCGTCCGGCCCCTTCACCTCGATCTTGCCGAGGGTGGAGGCGTCGAGAATGCCCACAGTGGTGCGGGCCGCCTTCACCTCGCGGTTCACGGCGGCGTGCAGGGTTTCGCCGGCTTTAGGATAGTACCAGGCGCGCACCCACTGGCCGACATTCTCGAACTTCGCGCCGTTCGCTTCGTGCCAGTCATGGATTGGCGTGCGGCGCACCGGGTCGAACAGCCTGCCGATATTGCGCCCGGCGATGGCGCCGAAGGCGACCGGCGTATAGGGCGGGCGGAAGGTGGTGGTGCCGACCGCCGGGATATCCTGCCCCAGCGTCGCGGACAGGATTGCCAGCGCGTTCACATTGCTGGTGCGGCCCTGGTCGGTGCCCATGCCGGTGGTGGTGTAACGCTTCACATGCTCGACCGAGCGGAAACCCTCGCGCGCCGCCAGCTTCAGGTCGGCGGCGGTGACGTCGTTCTGGAAATCGACGAAGCATTTCGCGCGCGCCAGCGGCTTTTCCGGCGGCAGCAGCCAGATGGGGGCGGCTGCCGGGACCTCCGGCTCCTCGATCTTCAGGCTGGGCGCCTTGCGGCCGGTGAAGCCGGCATCGTTCGCAGCCGCCGCCCCGGCGGCGAAGCCTTCCGTCAGGCAGTCGGCTGTTGAGAGCACGCCGTTGCCCATGCCCGCGCTGCGTAACGGTTGGGTCGCCTGGCCAGGCACGAACACACCGTCCGCCTCGCGGAAGCTCAGCTTGCCGCGCGATTGCGAGAACAGGCTGACATTGGGATTCCAGCCGCCGGACATGGCGACGAGATCGCAGGGAATGCCGAAGCCCTTGCCCTCGATGCGGCCGCCATCGGCGGAGAGTTTCGCCAGCCGCACGCCATCGACGCGCAGCCGGCCCGTGGTGCCGATGACGCCATGCCCCTGATAAATTCGCAGGCCGGCCTCGCGTGCCGCCTGGGGCAGGGGGGCGGCGAGGGGACCGGTAGCGTCTGCGCGGGTATCGACGATGGCGGCGACACTGATGCCGGCCCGGTGCGCCTCCAGCGCCGTCAGGTAGCCGCTGTCATTGCTGGTGACGACGACCAGCGCATTGCCCGGCCGCGTGCCATAGCGCGCGATATAGCTGCGCACCGCGCCGGCCAGCATGATGCCGGGCCGGTCATTGCCGGCGAACACCAGCGGCCGCTCGATGGCACCGGCCGCCAGCACCACCTGCTTCGCGCGCAGCTTCCACAGCCGCTGGCGCGGCAGATGCGCCGGGGCGAAGGGGCCGAGATGGTCGGTCACGCGCTCCGCCAGCCCCAGCCAATTATGGTCGTAATAGCCGAAGGCGGTGGTCCGGCGCAGCAGGGTGATATTCTCCATCGCCGCCAGCTCGGCCACGGTCTTTTCCACCCAGTCGGCGGCCGGCTTGCCGCTGATACGGGTGCCGTCCTCGCCTTCCGAGAGCAGCCAGCCACCCAACTCCGCCTGTTCGTCGGCGAGGATGACCCGTGCCCCGGCGCGGCCTGCCGCCAGCGCAGCCGCAAGGCCGGTAACGCCGCCGCCGGCGACCAGCACGTCGCAATGGGCGTGGCGGTGCTCATAGGTATCCGGGTCTGGCCCGTCCGGTGCGCGGCCAAGCCCGGCCATGCGCCGGATCGCGCGCTCATAGGTCATCCAGCCGCGCTTCGGCCACATGAAGGTCTTGTAGTAGAAGCCGGACGGGATCAGCGGCGCGGCGATGTCGTTCACCTCCCCCAGGTCGAAGGAAAGCGAGGGGAAGCGGTTCTGGCTGGATGCCACCAGCCCGTCATACAGCTCGATCTGCGGCGCGCGCAGGTTCGGCTCGGTATGGTTGCCGAGGCCGAGCTGGATCAGCGCGTTCGGTTCCTCCGATCCGGCGGAGAAGATGCCGCGCGGCCGGTGATACTTGAAGCTGCGCCCGACCAGATGCACGCCATTGGCGATCAGCGCCGAGGCCAGTGTATCGCCGGGATGGCCCTCATAGCGATTGCCGTCGAACAGGAATGAGAGGCTGCGCGACCGGTCGATCCGGCCTCCATCGGGAAGGCGGTGCGACTGGCTCACTGGCTTGCCTCCGGCTTCTTCTCGCCCGGCTTATAGACCGCCAGCACCCTATCCGTGTGCGTGTTGCGCACCGCGTTGAACCAGCGCCGGCAGCCATGCGCGTGGTACCAGCGCTCGGCATGGTCGCCCTTCGGGTTGGCGCGCAGGAACAGGAAATCGGCCCATTCGGCGTCGGTCAGGGTGTCGGCGCGGCTTTCGCGCTTCAGATGCGCTTCGCCGCCATAGCGGAATTCGTGGACGTCGCGCTCGCCGCACCAGGGGCAGGGGATGGTCAGCATGTCTTGATCCTCAATGGGCGACGGCGGCGGCGCCATGCTCGTCCACCAGCTTGCCGGTAGTGAAGCGCTCCAGGCTGAAGGGTGCTGCCAGCGGATGCGGCTCGCCGCGCGCGATGGTGTGGGCGAAGACATGGCCGGAGCCGGGCGTGGCCTTGAAGCCGCCGGTGCCCCAGCCGCAATTAATGAACAGGCCCTCGACCGGCGTCTTCGACAGGATCGGGCTGGCATCCGGGCAGGTATCGACGATGCCGCCCCATTGCCGCAGCATCCGCATCCGGCTGAACATCGGGAACAGCTCGACGATGGCGTGCAGCGTGTCCTCGACGACATTGAAGCCGCCGCGCTGGGAATAGGAGGTGTAGGTGTCGATGCCGGCGCCGATCACCAGCTCGCCCTTGTCGGACTGGCTGACATAGGCATGCACGGTGTTCGACATGACCACCGTGTCGAGGATCGGCTTCACCGGCTCCGACACCAGCGCCTGCAGCGGGTGGCTTTCGACCGGCAGGCGGAAGCCCGCCATGCCGGTCAGCACGCCGGAATGGCCGGCGGTGACGATGCCCACCTTCTTCGCCCGGATGGTGCCCCGGCTGGTCTCGACGCCGGTGACCCTGCCGCCCTCGCGCAGGATGGCGGTGACCTCGCAATTCTGGATGATATCGACGCCGCGCGCATCGGCGGCGCGGGCATAACCCCAGGCCACCGCATCGTGCCGCGCCACGCCGCCGCGCCGCTGCAGGGTGGCGCCCAGCACCGGGTGGCGGATATCGGGCGACAAATTGATCAGCGGGCAGAACTCGCCGACCTGCTCGCGGCTCAGGAAATCGCAATCGATGCCATTCAGCCGGTTGGCATGCGCCCGGCGTTTCAGCTCGCGCAGATCGTGCAGGTTGTGGGCCAGGTTCATAACCCCGCGCTGGCTGAACATGACATTGTAGTTGATGTCCTGGCTCAGCCCTTCCCACAGCTTCAGGGAATGTTCGTAGAGGGCGGCACTCTCGTCCCACAGATAGTTGGAGCGCACGATGGTGGTGTTGCGCCCGGTATTCCCGCCGCCGATCCAGCCCTTTTCCAGCACCGCCACATTGGTGATGCCATGCTCCTTGGCGAGGTAATAGGCGGTCGCCAGCCCGTGCCCGCCGCCACCGATGATGAGGACGTCATAGTCCGGCTTCGGGTCGGGGCTGCGCCAGGCGCGCTCCCACCCCTCGTGATAGCCCAGCGCGTTGCGGGCCAGGGCCCAGATCGAATAGCGGCGCACGGTATTCTCCTAACAGGTCGCGGGCAGCATAACGGGTTGCTCGCACCGCGTGAACGGGTCAGCCTGCATGGCCGCCTGCGCTGTCAGCGGACCAGTAGGCGATGGCCTCTTCCAGCAAAGCCCGGTAATGGGCAATGGCTTCCTCGCCCTCCGGCGGGCCGTCATAGACTCCCATCTCGTTCAGCAGCCAGAAGAAGCCGCGGCCTGGCATCAGCCCGTCCTTGCGCGTCGCCAGCGCCGCCAGCAACGGCTGCCCGGCCGCATGGTCGGCGCGCAGCATCTCCTCCAGCGCCTCGGTGACGCGGTGGACCAGATGCGGCGGCTGCATGCCGGCGGCATGGGCGAGTTCCAGATAGGCAATGGTTTCGCCGCGACGGGCACAGCCAGTCAGCACTGCGCGCAGACGTTGTTGCAGATCGTCATCTTCCATGGTCCTGCAGAAACACCATCTATGGCTGCAAGGCAATGGTGCAAGGCTGGCTGCAAAATGGGGCAGGAGGGGGACGATCATGCATGACAGGATGGCGCTGCTGTTCGCCAACGAGGCGTTCTATGCCGCTTTCGCCGGCCATGATTACGCGGCGATGGAAGCTTTGTGGGCACGCCATGCGCCGGTCGCCTGCATTCATCCCGGCTGGGGGGTGCTGGAAGGGCGCGAGGCGGTGATGGAAAGCTGGCGCGGCATTCTGGGCAATGCCGGCAACACGCCCGCCGCCAGCCCGCGCAATGCCCGGGCTTTCGTGCTGGGCGATGCCGCCTATGTCACCTGCTTCGAGGCCTTTCCCGAAGGCTTCCTGATCGCCACCAACCTGTTCGTGCGGGAGGAGGGCGAGTGGCGTCTCGTCCACCATCAGGCCGGCCCGACCCGGGAACAGCCCGATGAGGAAGACGAGGACGACCCCAGCCGCCCCCGCGCGATGCAGTGAGGGCTAGCTGTTCGCCAGTTCGACCATGGCCTCGGCCAGCACGCGCGCCCCGGCGGCAAGGTCGCTGGCGCTGGCGCGTTCCAGCTCGTTATGGCTGATGCCCCTCTCGCAGGGCACGAACACCATGCCGACCGGGGCGACGGCGCTGATCAGCCCGGCATCGTGGCCCGCCCCCGAGGGCATGTCCATTGAGGGCAGTTCCAGCCGCTCGGCGCCGCGCCGGACAATATCCACGATCTCCTTCGGGAAATGCACCGGCGGGTTGGTGCCGAATCCCTTCACCGTGACCGGGCAGGGTGCGGCCTTCTCCTTGGCGATCCGCTCCACCGCATCACCGCGTTCTTTCAGGACGTCCATGTCCGGATGGCGGAAATCGATGGTGAAATGCACATGGCCGGGCACCACGTTCGGCGAACCGGGCGAGACTTCCATGCGGCCGACGGTGAAGCGCACCACATCGTCCGGATCGTGCATCAGCTCTTCCAGCGCCGCGATCACGCGCACGGCGGCGGACAGCGCATCCTTGCGGTTGGCACGCGGCGTTGTGCCGGCATGGGCTTCCTCGCCCTCGATATCGATCTCGAAGCGGCGCATGCCCTGGATGGAGGTGACGACGCCGATCTGCAGCCCCTCGGCCTCCAGCCGCGGGCCCTGCTCGATATGCGCCTCCAGATAGGCGTGGATCGGCGTGCCCAGCGGGCGGCTTTCCGCGTCCGGCGTGGCGGCGAGGCAGGGCTGCAGCGCGTCGTGCACACTGATGCCGGCACGGTCCGTCATGGCCAGAATCTCGTCCAGATTCTTGCGGCCGGTGAACACGCCGGAGCCGACGCAGCCCGGCTGGAAGCGGCTGCCTTCCTCGTTCATCCAGATGCCGACTTCCAGCGGGCGGCGGGTCTTTACGCCGTTGCGTTCCAGCGCTTCCAGCACCTCGAAAGCGGCCAGCACGCCGAACGCGCCGTCATATTTGCCGCCGGTCGGCTGGGTGTCGATGTGGGAGCCGGAGACCACGGGGGCGGCGTCGGGATCGGTACCTTCGCGCCGGATGAACATGTTGCCGATCGGGTCGCTGGCGATGCTGAAGCCCAGCTCCTTCGCCCAGCCGGCGATCAGCTTGCGCGCCTCCACCTCCTCGCCGGTCAGCGCCTGCCGGTTCACGCCGCCCTTGGCCGTGCCGCCGATGGCGCCCAGCGTCTCATGGCGGTCCCACAGCCGCGCCTCGTCGATCAGCGGGCCGACCAGGTTGGGCCGTGCTGTGGCCTTGGACGCTGCGGACTGGGAAGCGGTATCGGTCATGAGCTATGCTCCTTCTTCTTCGGAATTCGGCGCAACCTTAACATCCGCATCGCGAGGTTTGAATGCTCCCGACCCATGGCCGCTATGACTATGTGCCGATTGTTGGCCGGCCGGACTATCGCTGGCCGGGTGAAAAACGGCTGGCGGTCTATATCGCGCTGAACCTGGAGCATTTCGCCTTTGGCGAGGGGCTGGGGGCGGAGCTGGCGCCGGGCGGGCCGCAGCCCGACGTGCTGAATTATGCCTGGCGCGACTATGGCAACCGGGTCGGCGCCTGGCGCATGCTGGAATTGTTCGACGCGCTGAATCTTCCGGTCAGCGTGCTGGTGAACAGCGAGATCTATAGCTATTGCCCGCAGCTGATGGATGCCTTCCGGGCGCGCGGCGACGAGGTGGTCGGCCATGGCCGCACCAACGCCGAACGCCAGGGCGTGCTGGACGAGGCGGCGGAGCGCACGCTGATCACGGAGGCGACCGCGATCATTGAGCGGCATGAGGGCAGGCGGCCGGAAGGCTGGCTCGGCCCCTGGATATCGGAGAGCAGGGTGACGCCCGACCTGCTGCAGGAGGCCGGCTACCGCTATGTGCTGGACTGGTGCGCTGACGATCAGCCGATCTGGATGAAGACCCGGCAGGGACGCATCCTTGCCGTGCCTTATCCCCAGGAAATCAACGATATACCGGCAATTGTCGCGCGCAAGGTGGAGGGCGATGTCTTCGCCGACATGATCGTCGATGCCTTCGAGGAAATGCTCCGCCAATCCGAGAACCAGCCGCTGGTCTTCGGTATTGCCTTGCATGCCTATATCGTCGGCCAGCCGCACCGGTTGCGCCATCTCCGGCGCGCGCTGAGCCATATCGCGTCAAAGCGCAGTGATATCTGGCTCACCCACAGTGGCGCTATCGCCGCGCACGCCTTGGCGCAGCCGGCGGGCGTGGTGCCCTGAGACAGGGCGCCCTAGGCTAGAGGCCGATCAGAACAGACCCATGGTGCCCTTGACGGCGAGGATAAGGCCGGCAATCAGCACGACCAGATCGACGATCACCAACATCTCGAACCAGCCGGCATCGCCCACGGTTCCCTGACCGCCGACGCCGGCGAGCTTGCCGGTCGGTCGGGACGAAAGCTGTTTCAGATAGCGGGAGAAGTAAAAGAAGACAGTCAGCAGCAGCACGGCAAGGCCGAGCATCAGAAACGCGTTCATGACCGGAATGGCTCTTGGAACACGGAGTTGCCGCCGGACGGTTCGCATCGACGACAGGGCGTTCTCCCTCGAAACAAGGGCGCCTTTCGCCGTCCGGCACGGGCCGCACGATGCGGCCAGACGCAGCATCGCGCCGCCCGCTAGTCGGGAGTAACGCTAAGATGGCATGGGCCAGCCCGCAGCCATGCAACGGCATCATGCAGCAGCGGGCCTTATTCCCCTGTTATTTCACGCTTTCCAGCACCTCGAGGAAGCGATCCAGCTCCTCTTCCGTGTTGTAGTAATGCACGCCGGTGCGCAGCACCTTCTCAAGCCCGCGCTGGGTCATGTCGATCCGGGTCGAGCTGATGCGGGAGACCGAGCAGTTGATCCTGTTGGCGCTCATCGCCGCCATGATCGCCTCCGGCTCCACGCCGTCGCGGGTGAAGGTGACGATGCCGCAGCGCCTCTCCCCCAGATCGCGCACGGTGACGCCGGGGATGGCGGAGAGCTTGTCGCGGAAGCCGTCGGCCAGTGCCGTGACGCGCGTCTCGATGGCGTCGATGCCCCAGCCCAGCGCATAATCAATGGCGGTCTTCAGGCCGATCTGGCCGGCGACATATTTCTCCCAGTTCTCGAAGCGCTTTGCGTTCGGCTGCATTTCGTAGCTGTCGGGGCCGGTCCACAGCGCCGAATGCAGGTCGAGGAAGGGCGGCTCCAGCTTGTCCAGCATCGACTTGCGGACATAGAGCAGGCCGGTGCCGCGCGGGCCGCGCATATATTTCCGCCCGGTGACCGAGGCCATGTCGCAGCCGATCTCCTGCATGTCCAGTTTCATCTGGCCGAAGGACTGGCAGGCATCCAGCAGGTAGGGGATGCCGGCGGCGCGGGCGACCTTGCCGATGGCGGCGGCCGGGTTCACCAGCCCGCCATTGGTCGGCACATGGGTGACGCTGATGAGCTTCACCCGGCCGTCGATCATGTTCTCCAGCGCCTTGACGTCGAGCTGGCCGCTATTGTCGTTCGGCACCACCTCGACCACCGCGCCGGTGCGCCTGGCCACCTGCAGATAGGCGATATAGTTGCTGGCATATTCGGCCGTAGCGGTCAGGATGCGGTCGCCCGGCTTGAAGGACATCGAATAGAAGGCCATGTCCCAGGCGACGGTCGCGTTCTCCACCGAGGCGATCTCGTCGGTCGAGCAGTTGAAATAGCGCGCCGCGCTCTCATACAGCCCCTCGACCTGGTCGTCCCGCGCGCGCCGCGCCTCGTAGCCGCCGATCTGCGCTTCCAGATCCAGATGATCCTTTACCGCGTTCAGCACCGGCGTGGGCATCAGCCCGGCCCCGCCATTCGCCAGATGGATGACCGTCTCGCAGCTCGGCGTCTCCGCCCGGGCGCGTGCCACATCGAAACCCATGTCCAAGCCCCTGATTGATTGTCGTTCTGAATTGATCCCGCAGCCTGTCATCGCCGGTGCGCGGAGGCAACGCCTCAGTCTCCGCGCCCCTGGGGCCGCCCCAGCAGTCCGTGCGGGCGGAAAATCAGTATCACGGCCAGCAGGGCGAAAACCGATACATCTTTGTAAGCCCCGGTAAAATAGGCGGACCAGAAGGTTTCCAGCATGCCGACGACCAGCGCGCCCAGAATGGCGCCCGGCACCGAGCCGATACCGCCGATAATGGCCGCCGCCAGCGCCTTGAAGCCGATCAGGAAGCCCATGTGGAAATTTACCCCGCCGTAATAGAGCGCCAGCAGCAGGCCGGCTGCCGCGGCATAGGCGCTGCCGATGGCGAAGCACAGCGCCACGGTGCGGTTCACATTCACGCCGAGCAGCGCCGTCATGCGGGCATCCTCGCCGCAGGCCCGGATCGCCCGGCCGATCCGGTGCCGGGCAAGCAGCGTCAGCAGTACCGCCAGCAGCAGGCTTGCCGTGGCAATCAGGATCAGCTGGCCGAGGCTGGCATAGACCGCGAAATCGCCGCTGTCGGCGATGCGGTACCGTCCGGTAAAGACCGGCTGCAGCCAGCGGTCGCGCGTGCCCTGAACCAGACGCACGCCTTCCTGCAGGAAGATCGACAGGCCGATGGCGGCGATCAGCACGGCGTGGGACGGGCTGTGGCGCAGCGGGCGGAACACCAGCCGCTCGGTCTGCCAGCCATACAGGCCGGTGATTGCCATGACGGCAATCAGCAGGCCCAGCAGGAGCAGGGGATTGGACAAGGTACCGCCGGCCTCTCCCGCCAGCACGGCCAGCAGCACGGTGACATAGGCGCCTAGCATCGCTATCTCGCCGAAGGCGAAGTTGATCCTGCCGATAATGCCGTAGATCAGCGTGAAACCGACCGCCAGCAACGCATAGGGGCTGGCGACGGTCAGCGCGTTCAGCAGCTGCTGCAGGAAATAGGCGGCCGGCTGCCAGGGGGAGGCCGGGCGTTCCGGGGCAGGGCCGGCCAGCCTCAGCGCCAGGAACAGCATGTGGCGCTGGACCGGGCTAAACACGCCCTCGCGGTCGGTTTCCAGCCGGGTCAGGGCAAAGCTGCCATCCTCCTGGGCCTCGGCGGCGAAGTCGCAGCGTATCCAGCGGGTTACACCGCTTCCCGTCAACCGATACTCGCCGCGTACATTGTTCAGCGTGTCCTCGGGGTTCAGCGCGCCCTCGGGGTGGCGCCAGCGCAGCGACTCGATGCGGGCATAGCCCGGCTCCAGAACCGACAGGAACCGCTCGCAGGCGGCGCTGCGGGCAATATCGGTGCCGCAGCCGCCCAGCGGCACCAGCAGCAGTGCCAGAAACAGGCAGGCAAGACCGGCCCGGAGAAGGTGCCGCGGGCCGGTCATGCGGGTTTAGGCGGGCAGGGCAGCCGCGTCCGGCGCGATGATGGCGAAACGGTCGGACAGCGCCGCCAGCGAGGCGCGGTGCAGTTCCGTGGCGCCGATCACCCCGCCGCCCGGCGCCGGCAGGTCGCGGGTGGCACAGGCGCTCTCCACGATGGTGCAGCGATAGCCGAGGTCGAGCGCGGCACGCACCGTGGAGCTGACGCACATATGCGTCATGAAGCCGATCACGATTAGCTCCTTGCGGCCGGTTGCCTTCACCGCCGCATCCAGATCGGTCTGGGCGAAGGAATTGGGCAGCGGCTTCCAGATCACCTGTTCGCCTTCAGCTGGTTTCACGGGCTCGGCGATCTGCCCGCGCGGTGCATCGGCATCGAACGCGCCGCCGGGCTTGCCGCGATGGGCGATGTGGATGACCGGCGCGCCGGCCGCGCGTGCGGCGGTGATCACGCGGGCGCATTCGGCCAGCGCGCTCGCCACGCCGGGCAGCGCCAGCGGGCCGGTCACATATTCGTTCTGGCAGTCGATCGAGATGACGGCCGCTTGCGACAGCGCCGATGGGGTCAGCGGTGCGCCGGACATCTCAAGCAGGGTTTTCGGGCCGGTCATGGGAGTTCCTCTGGTCAGTTCGTTGATTTGCCGCACAAGCTAGAACCTTTCTTCCTTTCAGGGAAGCGGCCGCACGGCGGACGGACGGGCCGGTATTTCGTTGAACCGGTCTGCACAAGCGGGATATTGAGGTTTTATCTCTCGTGCTACTTTTACGGGAAGATGGCGCGCCAGATTTTTCCTTTCACCACATGGTATGCAATGCCCCTGGAAGGCCTGATGCAACGCCGGACGCCGCCGACAGCGATGCTGATCGCGGTGACCATGACCGGCCCGCTGGCGCTGAATATCTTTCAGCCCTCCATGCCAAACATGGCGCGTGTCTTCGCCACCGATTACGCGACGATACAGCTCAGCCTGACCCTGTTCCTGGTGGGTGTGGCAGTGGGGCAGTTGTTCTATGGCCCCTTGTCGGACAGGTTCGGGCGGCGTCCGGTGCTGCTGGGCGGGCTGACGCTCTATGTTCTGGCCAGTCTCGCGGCGATGGTCGCGCCGACGGTCGAATTCCTGATCCTGGGGCGCATCGCGCAGGCGCTGGGCGGCTGCGCCGGCATGGTGCTGACCCGCGCCATTGTCCGCGATATCTACACCCGCGACCGGGCGGCCAGCGTGCTGGCCTATATCGTCATGGCGATGGCGGTGGCGCCGGCCATCGCCCCCGCCATTGGCGGCTATCTCGAATCCTGGTTCGGCTGGCAGGCGAGTTTCCTGTTCGTCGCGGGATTCGGCGCGCTGGTCGTGGCCGCGGCCGCGCGCTGGCTGCATGAAACCAATTTCCAGCGGGTCGAAGGGGCGGGGCTCGGGGCCATGGTTAGGATCTATGGCAGGCTGGCGCGCCAGCCGGTCTATGCCGGCTATGCGCTGTCGGTCGCCTTCTCCACCGGCGCCTTCTTCGCCTTCATCGGCGGGGCACCCTATGTGGTGATCGAGCTGATCCGCGCTTCGCCGCAGGATTACGGGATTTATTTCATCCTGGTGGCGGTCGGCTATATGGGGGGCAGCTTCATCGCCGGGCGGCTCAGCATGCGCTATGGCGTCGATCGGATGATCCGGCTCGGCGTGGCGATCTCGACGGCGGGGGTGCTGGCGATGATCACGGCGGCGCTCTGGGTTCCGCTGTCGCTGGCTGGACTGTTCGCGCCGATGGGGCTGATCGCCATGGGCAATGGCGTCAGCCAGCCGAGCGGGGTGTCGGGGGCGATCAGCGTGGATCCCGGCGTTGCCGGATCGGCCTCCGGCATGCTCGGATTCTCGCAGATGGCGCTGGGCGGCCTGTTGACCTTCATCATCGGCCACGCCCTGTCCGATAGCGCCTGGCCGCTGGTCATCATGATGGCGGTCTGCACGGCGCTGGGCTATGGCGCCTTCGTGTTTGCCTGCCGCAGCCGGCTCAGGGCGGCCAGAGCCACCCTGAGCGAGGTCCGTTCCGGCGATTAGCCGCTTAGTAGCCCAGCGCGCAGCCATCCTTGCGCGGGTCGGACCCGGCGACCAGAACGCCGGTCTCCAGATCGCGGAAGATCGCCTGGCTGCCGCCGATCGGCTTCTTCGCCGGGGCGCGCTCGACCGTGTGGCCGCGCTTTTCCAGATCGGCGATGGTCGCCGCATCGACGCCGTTTTCCACCTGCAGCGGGCCGGCATAGGCAAAGGTCCGGGGGGCGTCCATCGCCTCCTGGATGTCCATGCCGCGATCCAGCATGTTGGAGATGAAGCCGGCATGGCCGGTGGACTGGTACTGGCCGCCCATCACGCCGAACGGGCCGACGCAGGTATCGCCCTTCATCGCCATCGCCGGGATGATGGTGTGCATCGGCCGCTTGCCCGGCGCGATGGAATTCACATGACCCGGCGCAAACTTGAACGACAACCCGCGATTCTGCAGCACCACGCCGGTCTTCGGCGTGACGATGGTGCTGCCGAAGCCGTGGAACACCGAGTTGATGAAGGAGATCGCGTTGCCGTCCTTGTCCACCACACAGAGATAGGTGGTGTCCTTGTGCTCGACGCTGTCCACATCGACGGAGACCGGCGCGCCGGCCTTGCCCATATCGATGCGGGCGCGCAGCGCGTCGGCATAGCCGGAACTCAGGATCTTCTCCACCGGGATCTTCACCTGGGCCGGATCGCCGATATAATCGTCGCGCTGGTGATAGGCCAGCTTGGTTGCCTCGGCCAGCAGATGGATGCGGTCGGCCTCGCTGAGGCCGGTATCCTTCAGGTCGAAGCCGGACAGGATGTTCAGGATGATCAGCGCGGTGATGCCCTGGCCGTTCGGCGGGCATTCATAGATGTCGAGACCCTTGTAGGTGGTCTTGATCGGCTCGACATATTCCGGCGCGGCGCTGGCGAAATCCTCCAGCGTATGCAGGCCGCCGCGGCTGTTCAGATGGCTGACGATATCCTCCGCCACCTCGCCGGTATAGAAACCGTCCCGGCCCTTTGCCGCGATCTTCTTCAGCGTGGCCGCCAGCAGCGGCGCCTTGAAGACGGAGCCGATGGCCGGGGCCTTGCCATCCACCAGTACGATCTTGCTGCTGACCGGATCGGCGGCCAGGCGCGGCGCATCGCCGGCCCAGTCGCTGCCGACCTTCGGGGCGACGACGAAGCCTTCCTCGGCGGCCTTGATGGCCGGCTGCAGGAGTTCGCCCAGAGACTTCGTGCCGTGATCGGCGACCAGCCGGTCCCAGGCGGCGACGGCGCCCGGAATGGTGACGCCATGCGGGCTGTTCAGCGCCTGCGTGGTCTCGCCGCGTTCGGCATACCATTCGGCGCGGGCGGCGGCCGGGGCCTTGCCGGACCCGTTCAGCGCGATCACCTTGCCTTTGCCCTTGGGCACGTAGAGCACGAAGCAATCGCCACCGATGCCGGTCATCGCCGGTTCGATGACGCCCAGCAGCGCCACGGCGGCGACGGCGGCATCGACGGCGTTGCCGCCCTGCTGCAGGATATTCAGCGCGGCCAGCGTCGCCTGCGGGTGCGAGGTGGCGACAGCGGCATTCTGGGCATAGACCGGCGAACGGCCGGGGCGGTGGAAGTCTCTCATGGGGCGTCCATCTTATTTATATGTTTGCAAAGTGCCGCGCCGGTGTGGAACTGGCGAGGGCGGCATGTCGAGTGCCATCTTTCAGAGCGCAGGGGCGCGGTCAAGCGTTACGGCATATGAACTGTCATGAATTATCGTGAGGCCAAGGGCAATGAGCATTCTGGACGGCGCTAGCAGATCGGTGACGCCGCGTTTGCGCTGGGGCACGTTTCTGGCCGTGGCGCTGATGGCGGCGGTCCTGCTGGCATTGCTGATCGGCCAGATGGCGCACCCTCTCAGGATCGCGCAGAGTCTGCTGCCCTTCGCGCTGATCGGCGGCTTCTTGATCCGGGGGCTGGGATATCACGCGCCGCACACCCGCTTCGGTGCGGCCAATCTGGTGACGCTGACGCGCGCCGCCGGCGTGTGCCTGCTGGCAGGCTTCGTCGGCTGGGCGGATGATGCTGCGGCTCTCGGCTGGCTGCTGCCACTGATGGCGGCGGCATTGCTGGCGCTGGACGGGCTGGACGGATGGCTGGCCCGGCGCTTCGGCCTCGCCAGCGCCTACGGCGCGCGCTTCGACATGGAGGTCGATGGCTTCCTGATCCTGGTGCTGGCGCTGCTGGTGGCCGAAGGCACGGCGGCCGGGCCCTGGGTCGTGCTGTGCGGGGCATTGCGTTACCTGTTCCTCGCCTGGCTCGCGCTGATGCCGCGCTACGACCGGCCGCTGCCGCCCAGCCTGCGCCGCAAGAGTGTGTTCGTGGTACAGGCCATTGCCCTTGTCGGCGCGCTGGTGCCCGGCCTGCCGGATATCGCGGCGATTGCCCTGGCGGCGCTGGCGGCCGGCCTTGTGAGTGCCTCATTCGCCATCGATAGTTTCGGGCTGTATCGAACGGAAAAGAAGGAGCAAACGCCATGACCCGAATGCGGCAACTTCCCGCGCTGATGATGGCAGCCGTGCTGATGCTGGGTGCCGCGCGCGCCGAAGCAGCGCCGGAGGCCTACAAGATTGACCCGGAGCATCTGTCGATCGGCTTCCTGGTCGATCACATTGGCTATGCCAAGGTGCTGGGCCTGTTCCGCGAGGCCGAGGGCAGCTTCCGCTTCGACCGCGAGACGCGCCAGCTTTCCGACCTCACGGTCACCATCGACAGTGCCAGCGTCTATACCGCGCACGACAAGCGCGACGAGCATCTGCGCGGGCCGGATTTCCTGAATGCCGGGGAGTTTCCCGAGATCATTTTCACCATGACCGGCAGCGAACCGACCGGGGAGCGTACCGGCAAGGTCACCGGAGACCTCACCATCCTCGGCGTCACCAAGCCGGTCACGCTGGAGGTGACCTGGAACAAGAGTGGCGAATACCCGTTCGGCGGCGGCCTGCTGTCCAAGCCGAACTTCGTCACTGGCATCTCCGCGCGCGGCAGCTTCAAGCGCAGCGACTTCGGCATGATGTACGCGGTCGAGAATGGCCTGGTCGGCGACAGGGTCGATCTCATCATCGAGGCCGAGGCGATCCGGCAATAGCATGGCGGATGACGATCCCTGCGCCGGGCTGGAGACGGGGCCCTGGGTGCTCGCCCATCTCGGCCAGAGCCTGGACGGGCGCATCGCGACGGCCAGCGGCAAGTCGCATTATGTGACGGGGCAGGAGAATATCGTCCATCTGCACCGGCTGCGCGCGCTGGCCGATTGCGTGCTGGTCGGCGCCGGCACAGTGGCGGCGGACGATCCGGCGCTGACCGTACGCCATGTGCCGGGGCGCAACCCGGTGCGCGCGGTGATCGACCCGATGGGCCGCCTGCCAGCGGACCGCAAGATATTCACTGACGGAGCGGCGCGGACGCTGGTGCTGACGGGAATTGCCGAGGGGCCTGGCGAAAGGCTGCTTGTGACATCAGGGCCGGATGGTATGGCGCCTGCTGATATTCTGGCAACGCTGCGCGGACTCGGCCTTAACCGCATTTTCATTGAGGGCGGCGGGCGCACCGTCTCGACATTCCTGCAGGCCGGGCTGCTGGACCGGTTACAGATCGCGGTGGCGCCGATGCTGATCGGCTCCGGCATTCCCGCCATCACCCTGCCGGTGATCGACAGTCTGGACAGCGCGCTGCGGCCGCCCGGCCGCATCCTTCCGATGGGCACAGACGTGCTGTTCGACTTCTATCTCGGGATGCGGGCTTAGGTGGGCGGCAGCGCCAGCAGGTCGGTATGCCCGACGCGGTGGCGGCTGGTGCCGGCGCCGATGGCGAAGCGGCGGCGCTGCCGCCAATGCTCGATCTCTCCGGCGCGATCCGGCGCGATCTCCAGCGTGGCCTGGACATAGCCGGCCAGCAGCGCTTCCTGCATGTCCCGGTCTTCGGCTTCCAGCTGCCAGTCGCTGCGGCCGGTCTCGACCGTGAATCCGGCGGCCCTGAAGGCTGCTGCCGCTGCTGGTGCGGCATCGGGACCGAGCGCCGGGCCGAAGCTCTTGGTGCCGCGCTGATGCCGGTCGAACAGTGTGTGCATCTCCGTATCCAGCCGGTCCACCGGGGTCCAGTCCAGGCGTCCGTCATAGCTGAGGGCGGCATAGCAGGCGAGGCTATGCAGCCGGCAGAAATCCACCAGCCGCGCCAGCCAGTCGGCGGACACCAGATCGATCAGCGCAGAGGCGGTGAGCAGCCTCACACCATCCAGCGGCAGGGCATCCATCCGAGCGGACAGATCGGCGTGCTGTGGCGCGAATTTGGCGGAAAAGCCCTTGCCGGTCACGGTATTGCCGGCCATCACATGGCCGGCCGCCGCCGCCCAGCGGGCGGTGTGGTCCGGGATCGCCTTCAGCAGCGCCGGATCATGGTCAGCCATTATCCAGCACTGCCGTCCGCCCAGCAGCGGCGCCAGCGCCCTTAAGGAGGCACCGGTGCCGCAGCCAAGATCGAGAATGCCGATCTCGCCCATCCGCACCCGCCAGTCGCGCAACCGCTCCAGCAGCGCCTTGTCGCGTGCGGCGGCGTCATAGGGCGCACGCAGGGTAAGCCAGTCGGGGGAGAATCCGCTCATAGCGTTTCCAGAATCCGGGCGAAGGCGCGGGCCTGATCTGGCCAGTGCGGCAAGGTTGTGCGGGCTTTCAGCGCGCCCTGGCGCAGGCTCTGGCGCAGGTTGGTATCGGCCATCAGCTTTTCCAGCGCTTGCGCGAAGGCGTCGGCATCGCCCGGCGGTACCAGCAGCCCGGCATCGCCCGGCACAGTCGTCGGGATCGCGCCGCCGGTTGTGCTGAGGACCGGCAGGCCACGCGCCAACGCCTCGGCGAACACCATGCCATAGCCCTCATAATGCGAGGCCAGCGCGAACAGATCGGCCCGGTCGTAGAGGGCGGCCAGAGCCTCAGCATCGACCTCTCCAAGAAGGGTGATTCGGTCGGACAAGCTCTTGTCCTGAATCAGTTTTTCGACGAGGTCCGCTGTCGCTTTGTCGCGCGCGCCGCCGGCCAGCGTCAGCGTCCAGTCATGATGGAGAAGTGTACCCAGCGCGGTCAGCAGCACATCATGCCCCTTGCGCGGCGTCAGCGTGCCGACGGCAAGGATATTCAGGCCAGGGCCGCCGCCGCCCTTCGCGACGGGAGCGGGGTCGGTACCGGGCAGGATCACCGTCACACGCTCTGCCGGCACGCCATAATCGGCAAGGGCGCTGGCGGTGAAGGGGCTGGTGACGATGCTATGGCGGACCATCGCCAGCGCCGCTTTCTCGCTCTCGAACAGCCAGTGCCGGGCGGCCTCGTCCAGTCCGGTTTCCTCCGCCAGCGGGTGATGCACCAACCCAACAAGGCGCAGCCGCGCGGCATGCGGCGCGATCACGGTGGGCAGCAAGCCAAGCGCCAGCCCGTCGATCAGCACCCGAGCGTCATCGGGAATACCAGCCAGAATTTCCGCCGTATGTGCCAGCTCGGCCGCACCGGGGAAGGGGAAATTGTCGGCCAGCCGGTGGTGATGGATTGTCCAGCCAAGCGCCTCCAGCCCGGCGGTGATGCGGGCATCGTAGAGATAGCCGCCGGTACGGCTGTCCGGATCGCCCGGCAGCAGGAAATGCAGAATGTTCACGCCGGAAGACTGCCCTCATAGGCGGCCCAGGCGGCGTGGCTTTCGTGCAGGACCACCTTCATGCCAGCGAGGCCGCCGGCCTGCGCGCCGAGATCGCCGGAAGCAATGCGTGCCGCCATGCGGTCGAACACCACCTTGGCCATGAACTCGGTGGTGGTGTTCTGGCCGCGAAACTGTGCCTCGTCGTCCAGATTCTTGAAGTTGAATTCGGCCAGCACGGCTTTCAGCGCCTCGGTCGCGCGGCCGATATCGACGACGATGCTGTCGCTGTCCAGCTTCGCGCGGCGGAATTCGACATCCACCACATAGGTAGCACCGTGCAGCGCCTGGGCGGGGCCGAAGACTTCGCCGACGAAGCTGTGGGCGATCATGAAATGGTCGCGGACGGTGACGCTGAACATCGGGATTTCCTCAGTAACGGATGCGGTGGCACAGAGTGCCAATGGGAGTACCGGAAGGGGTGGTGGAGAGTGTCACCATCAGCTCCGGCAGTTCCTCGAACGGGCTTTCGCCGGTAATCAGCGCGTCCAGCCGGTCATCGGCGAGCAGTGACAGGGCCAGCGCCATACGGTCGGCATAGGAACGCCGGGCGCGCCGGGCGGGGGATACGCCGCCAACCTGGGATGACTTCAGGATCAATCTCTTGGAGTGAAACTCTTCGCCTAATGGTAGAGGAACCAGTGTGCTGCCATACCAGCTCATTTCCAGGATCGTGCCCTCATAGGCGGCGAGGGTAAGAGCGCTTTGCAGCCCCATCGGGTTGCCGCTGGCATGGATGACGATATCGGCATCGCGGATGGCGTCGCGGGTCAGTGCGAAGGGCAGACCCAGCGCCTCGGCGATGGCGGCCTTGGCCGGGTCGATATCGATCAGCTCGACCTGTATGCCAGGTATGCGGCTGGCCAGAAAAGCGGCGAGGCAGCCGACCACGCCGGCGCCGATCACCGCGATGCGGTCGCCGACCAGCGGCGCGGCATCCCACAAACCATTGATCGCAGTTTCCATATTGGCGGCCAGCACGGCGCGCTGCGGCGGCAGGCTGGCGGGCAGGGTGGTAACGGCCTCGGCCGGCACGACATAGCGGTCCTGGTGCGGATACAGGCAGAAGACCGGCGTGCCGGCGGGCAGGGCGCCAGCCTCGACCACACCGACATTGATGTAGCCATATTTCAGCGGCGCCGGGAAGAACCCACCCTGGAAGGGCGCGCGCATCGCCTGCCACTGGCTCTGCGGCACCTTGCCCTGGAAGACCAGGCTCTCCGTACCCCGGCTGACAGCGCTGTAGAGGGTGCGCACACGAACCTCCCCCTCGGCCAGATCCGGCAGGCTTTCCTCGCGGATCGCGCCCTTGCCGGGCCGGTCGATCCAGAAGGCGCGGGCTGTGTTGGCTGTCATTCGATAATCCTGCCGGAAATGCTTTGACGTCAGGTAGATAGCGCGGCCATCTGCGCTTTCAAGAAATCGGCGAGAAGCTGGAATTCCGCGCGCCGGGCTGTGCCGCGCCGCCAGATCAGCCCAATCTCGCGCTTCGCCTCGGCATCGTCCATCGGCCGCGCGACCAGCCTTGTACCATCCAGCAGCTTGCCGTCGAGCGCCAGCTTCGGCAGCAGCGTGACGCCCAGCCCGTTATCGACCATCTGCACCAGCGTGTGCAGGCTGGTGGCCCGGAAGCCCTGCGCGTTACGGGCGCTTTCCATCTGGCAGGCGGCCAGCGCATGGTCGCGCAGGCAATGGCCTTCTTCCAGCAGCAGCAGGCTTTCGTCCTTCAGTGCCTCCGCCGGGATCAGGTTCTGCTGGGCCAGCGGATGATTGGCCGGGCAGGCGAAGTAGAAGCGGTCTTCCCCCAGCACGGCACTTTCCACGTCGCCGGCATCATAGGGCAGGGCCAGCAGCAGGATATCCAGCGTGCCATCCTTCAACTGTTCGACCAGCCGTTCGGTGCGGTCCTCCGTCAGGTACAGTTTCAAGGAGGGGTAGGTCTCACGCAGGGCGGGCAGGATGCGCGGCAGCAGGAACGGCCCCACCGTCGGGATGACGCCCATGCGCAATCTGCCGCTCATGGGCTGACGCCCGGCGGCGGCTTCCTCCACCAGTTCTTCCGCGTCGCTGAGGAGCTTCCTAGCGCGGTGCAGCACGGCCTCGCCCACGGGCGTGAAGATGATTGTGCGCTTGCCGCGGTCCACCAGAACCGTGCCCAGCAATGTCTCCAGCTCCTGAATGCCGGCGCTGAGCGTGGATTGGGTGACGAAACAGGCCTCGGCGGCCCGGCCGAAATGATGATGTTCGGCCAGTGCGACGAGATAGCGGAGCTGCTTCAGGGTAGGAAGTTGGGTCATTGATTTTATCGATTGTAATTATCGAATTAACTCATTGGAAAGAATGAGTGCGGTGCAGCATGTTTCCTGTGTCGGCTTAACCGAACCCAATTTATGGAGATACCGCATTATGCTTACCATTGGCGACAAGTTCCCCGCATTTTCCCTGAAGGCCGTCGAGTCGGCCGAGCTGCCGAAGGATTTCCCGGTTCTGAACCAGGACAGCTTCGAGGGCAAGTGGAAGGTCTATGTCTTCTGGCCGAAGGACTTCACCTTCGTGTGTCCGACCGAGATCGTGGCGTTCGGCGAGCTGAACGAGGATTTCGCGGATCGCGACGCCGTGCTGGTCGGCGCCTCCACCGACTCCGAATTCGTCCATGTGGCCTGGCGCCAGAGCCGCGATGACCTGAAGGCTGTCACCTATCCGTGGCTGGCCGACATCAAGAAGGAGCTGAGCGCAGCCCTCGGCATCCTCGACAAGGAAGAGGGTGTTGCCAACCGCGCCACCTTCATCGTCGATCCGGACGGCATCATCCGCTTCGTGTCGGTGAACGACCTGTCGGTCGGCCGCAACCCGAAGGAAGTCATCCGGGTGCTCGACGCGCTGCAGACCGACGAGCTGTGCCCGTGCAACTGGCAGAAGGGCGAAGAGACCCTCAAGGCCGCCTAAACAGCGCCTGAGGAACGGCGGATGGGACGCCCGTCATCTCATCCCTCTCATCCCCCGCGGGTGACCTGTCCGCCGACCTGCCCTTTTTGCAATCCCTCTCGAAGGAGCCTGCCATGAGCATCGACACATTGAAGAGCGCGCTGCCCGATTACGCGCGCGACCTGAAGCTGAACCTGTCCAGCCTCGCCGATGAGGAGACCCTGACCCAGCAGCAGCTGTGGGGCACTTTCCTCGCTTCTGCCATCGCCTCGCGCAATGCGGGTGTGATTGCCGCAATCGAGGCGCAGGCGGCCGAGAAGCTGTCGCCCGAGGCGCTGACCGCCGCGCGCGCCGCCGCCGCGATCATGGGCATGAACAACATCTATTACCGCTTCGTGCACCTGTCCTCGAACGAGGAATACAGCACCATGCCGGCGCGGCTGCGGATGAACGTCATCGGCAAGCCGGGTGTGGAGAAGGTTGATTTCGAGCTGTGGAGCCTTGCCGTCTCCGCCGTCAATGGCTGCGGCATGTGCATCGATTCGCACGAACATGAACTGCGCAAGGGCGGGCTGAAGAGCGAGGCCATCCAGGCCGCGATCCGCATCGCCTCTGTCGTGCATGCGGTCGCCGTCACCCTTGAAGCGGAGGCTGTGAGCGCGCAGGTTAACAAGGCGCAGGAGGCCGCGTAACCCAGGTTACTATCGGCCATCCCCCAGGGTCATCCTCGGCAACCGGAAGGAGAGTCGGATGGGCACGAGCACGGAAATCGATATCGGCATCGGCAAGAAGGACCGCAAGGCGATCGCGGACGGGCTGTCCCGACTGCTGGCTGATACCTACACGCTGTATCTGAAGACCCATTATTTCCACTGGAACGTGACGGGTCCGATGTTCAACACGCTGCATCTGATGTTCGAGACGCAGTACACCGCGCTGGCGCTGGCGGTGGACGAGATCGCTGAGCGTATCCGGGCTCTGGGTTTTCCGGCACCGGGCAGCTATTCGCAGTTCGCCAAGCTGTCCACGGTGAAGGAAGCAACCGAGGTGCCGTCGGCCGAGGAGATGATCGCCCAACTGGTCAAGGATCAGGAAGCGGTCACCCGCACGGCGCGGGAGGTATTCCCGCTGGCCGAGAAGGCGAGCGACGAGCCGACCGCTGATCTGCTGACTCAGCGCATGCAGATTCACGAGAAGACTGCCTGGATGCTGCGCAGCATGCTGCAATAGGCATTGCCGAATAGTCTCGCATCGGGCGACGGGCCAGCTTAAAAAGTCCGGCGCCTTTTTGCGTGTGCATAACGAGAGAACCCTTGATGGCAAGCGTCGAACTGTTCTTTGCCGGCCTGCCGATGATCTGGATTGGCGTGATCGCCAGCCTGGCCGCCGGTGCGGCGACCGGCGTCGGCGCGCTGCCTGTTTTCGCGGTAACCACGATCTCTCAGCGCACCCAGGACATGATGCTGGGCTACGCTGCCGGCGTCATGCTGGCGGCCGCCTGCTTCTCGCTGATCGTGCAGGGCATCGATATCGGCGCGGCACAATATGGCAGCGCGATGAGCGGTGTCGTCGTCGTCATCGTTGGCATGATGATCGGCGCCTATTCCCTCTATATCGTGCACCGCTATCTGCCGCATGAGCATCTCATCAAGGGGCCGGAGAATGCCGATGCCGTTGAAATCCGGCGGGTCTGGCTGTTCGTGCTGGCTATCACCTTCCATAATTTCCCGGAAGGGCTGGCGGTCGGCGTCGGTTTTGGCGGCGGCGATATCTCGAACGGTCTGTCGCTGACCAGCGGCATTTTCATTCAGAACCTGCCGGAAGGCTTTATCGTGGCGCTGGTCATGCTCGGGCTGGGCTACAGCCGCGCGGTGGCCATCGGCATCGCGCTGCTGACCGGCGTGGTCGAGGTGTTCGGCGGCTTCATCGGCGCGGCGCTGGTCAGCGTCGTGGAGCCGGCCCTGCCCTGGGCGCTGGCGGCGGCGGCGGGCGCCATGATCTTCGTCATCAGCCACGAGGTCATCCCCGAGACCCATCGCAACGGCTACGAGACGCCGGCCACCTTCTCGCTGATGGCCGGTTTCGTCACCATGATGTTCCTGGACGCCGCGATCTAGTTGCGCTTCGCCAGCCGCGTTTCGCGGTGCCAGATGAACAGGTTGGAACCGATAACCACAGCGGCGCCGGCCAGCATGGTTGCGTTCGGCACATCACCCCAGAACAGATAGCCGAAGATCGTCGCCCAGAGCAGGTTGATGAAGCGGAAGGGCGCGATCAGCGCCGCCTCGGCGAAGCGGTAGGCGGTGATCAGCAGGAAATGCGCCGAGGCCAGCAGCACGCTGGTGGCGGCCAGCAGCAGCACCAGCTTTGTGTCCAGCGGCACCCAGCCCAGCGGCCAGGTGAGGAGGCCGGACAGCGTCACGCAGAAGGTGGTCACCAGCAGCGTGCCGGAGGTGGTCTCGGTCGCCATCAGCTTGCGGGTGACGATATCGCGGACAGCGCCGGTGCAGGCGCCGCACAGCGGCAACAGCACGATCCAGCCGAGTTCGCCCGTCATCGCTGCCTGCGGGCGGACCATCAGCAGCACCCCGGCGAAGCCGATCAGCACGGCGGCCCAGCGCCGCCAGCCGACGCGCTCGCCCAGGAAGAACGGCGCCAGCGCGGTGGTAAAGAGCGGCCCGGCGAAGCCGATGGCGACGACATCGGCCAGCGGCAGATACTTCACCGAATAGAAGAAGAAATAGGAGCCGGCGACGACCAGCGCGCCGCGCAGCAGCTGCGCCTTCCAGCGGCCGACGCGCAGGGTACGCCAGCCGCCGGTCAGCACCGCCAGCAGGCAGATGAAGGGGATGGCGAAGCCGCCGCGCATGAACAGCGCCTCGCCGACTGGCAGGAAGGCCGACAGCCACTTCATGATGGCGTCGTTGAAGGTGATGATCGCCGTGCCGCCGACGGTCAGGCCAATGCCCTTGCCCGGCGCGGTCGAGACCGAGACCGGCCGCACCGGTGCCGCCGACTGCGCGGTCGGCGAGCTGGGCAGCGGGATCGCTGCCGGCCTATCGTCTCTGTCGGGCAAGCGTCGCCTCCCGTCGGAAGATGAACAGCCCGCTGCCGACCACCACGGCGGCACCGATCCATTGCCAGATATCCGGCACATAGCCCCAGATCACGAAGCCGATGACCGCACCCCAGATCAGCTGGGTGTATTTGAACGGCACCACGAGGCCAGCCTCGGCGAGGCGCAGGCTCTCGATCACCAGATAATGCGCCAGCACCATGCAGCAGGCGGCGGCCACCATGATCGCCAGATGATCGGCGCGCGGCACGATCCAGTCACCGGCGAAGGCGGTCGGCACGCTGGTCAGCGTGACCATGATCGTGGTGACCATCAGGATCGAGGCGGAGGTCTCGGTGGCACTCATCTTGCGTGTCAGGATGTCGCGCACCGCGCCGACGAAGGCGGCGATGATCGGCAGCATGGCAAAGGCCAGTACGATGTCGCCGCCCGGCCGCATCATGATCAGCATGCCGGCGAAGCCGACCAGAACCGCCGTCCAGCGCCGCCAGCCGACCCGCTCGCCCAGCAGCGGCACCGCCAGCGCGGTGACGAACAACGGGGCGACGAAGGACAGGCTGATGGCGGTCGCCAGCGGCAGGTGATGCAGGGCGTGGTTGTAGATGAAGGCGGCCAGCCAGAACAGGAAGCCGCGGGCAAGCTGCGCCTTCCAGCTGTTCACCCGCAGCGATTCGCGGCCGAACAGCCGGCGCATCGTCAGATAGACCAGCAGGATGGCGACGCAGCCGCGGATGAACATGACCTGTCCGACAGGCACGCCGTCGGTCGTCAGCCATTTCATCGCGGTGTCGTTCAGCGTGATGATCGCCGATCCGACGATCATGCACAGGATGCCTTTCACCGCGTTGGGCAGGCCGGGCTGTTCAGAGTGTGGGGCCGGGGAGGACATACCG
Source organism: Oceanibaculum nanhaiense (assembly GCF_002148795.1). Taxonomy (NCBI): domain Bacteria; kingdom Pseudomonadati; phylum Pseudomonadota; class Alphaproteobacteria; order Rhodospirillales; family Oceanibaculaceae; genus Oceanibaculum; species Oceanibaculum nanhaiense. The sequence continues at coordinate 257,364 of NZ_MPOB01000004.1, forward strand.
CCCCCTAGCGCATCGCCTCCATCACGCGTCGGCAGAAACCGTCGATGCCCGGCTTGCCGATCCAGCGCACCACGGCGACCAGATCGTGCGCCGGGTCCATCCAGATGATAGAATTGCCGGCGCCGACCGCGAAGAAGCTGGTCTCCGGTGCGCTGGGATACTGTTTCCGGCCGGTGTTCAGCCACCACATATAGCCGTAGATCGGCTGCAGGTCGCAGGGCTGGAGCGAGGCCTCGATCCAGCTTTCCGGCAGGATTTCCGTGCCGTTCCACTTGCCCTTGTTGGCCATCAGCAGGCCAACGCGGGCATGGTCGCGCGAGCCGATCATCATGCCGCCGCCCCAATGGCCGCCGCCGGAGACGGACTGCACCTGCTTACCGCCGATCTCGACATAGGAATTGCGGTAGCCATGCCATTCCCAGTCCTGCGAGGCGTCGATCGGGTCCATCACCTCGCGCTTCAGCACGGCGGGCAGGCCTTCGCCCAGCACGCGGAGCAGGGCCAGCGACAGCCGGTTCACGCGGATGTCGTTATATTCCCAGAAAGTACCTGGCTTCTGCAGGTCGCGGTGGGTGCCCTTCTTGGAATTGGCGCCCTCGCTGGTCAGGTCGCGGTGGCGGTCCAGCAGATCCGGCTTGTCCCACAGCGTGCCTTCCCACTCGCTGGTCTGCTGCAGCAAATGATGCCAGGTGATGTCGCGGTTCTGCTCGGAGTCGAAGCCGCCATCCTTTACCAGTTCGTGGATCGCGGCGTGGATGTCCTTGATCAGCCCCTTCTTGATCGCAAGGCCGGCGCAGATCGAGAGATAGCTCTTGGACACCGAGAAAGTCATGTCGGCGCGGTTGGTGTCGCCCCATTCGGCGACGATGCGCCCGCCCTTCAGGATCAGTCCGTTCGGCCCGCCGCGCTCGCGCACCGGCCCCAGGATCTCGTTATAGGGCGGCGGCTCGAAATGGCCCTCGGTCAGCACTTTCATGATGTCGCGGTCCCAGCCGGTCTCGTTGGCGACGGCATGATCGACGGCGGCCTGAAGAGCGGCGGAATCGAAACCGGCGGCTTCCGGCTCCTGCCGTTCCCAATCGGAACCGGCAGCCGGGAAATAGGTCTTGGTCATGGTTTTGGGCGTTTCTTTTTTGAAGGTTGAGTGACGATTCGAAGTCAGTTTAGCCGGTCAACGGTGCGATAGGCCATAGGCGCAAGCTCGTCGGCGCTGCGGCCGTTCCAGTCCAGCTTCGAGACTTTCTTCAGCGAGCGCTGCTGCGCCTCCTGCAGCGCCTCGGAGGCGGCCTGCAGATCGATGGTCAGGCATTTGCCGTCCTTCACCACCTGGTTGCCATCGACGAACACATCGTTCACCGCGCGGTCGCCGGCGACATAGACTAGGCTGCGCACCGGTTCGCGCAGCGGCATCATCGCCGGGTGTCTGGCATCCAGCAGCACGATATCGGCCTTGAACCCCGGCGCGATGCCGCCGATGTCCGGCTGGCGCAGGGCCTTGGCCCCGCCCATGGTCGCGGCGTTGAACACGTCGGAGGTGTTCAGATCGTCCACGCTCTCGCCGATGACGCGGGCATACATGGCGACGCAGCGCATCTCCTCCAGGAAATTATGCGGATAGGTGTCGGTGCCGATGCCCATATTCACCCCGGCGCGGAGATAGCCACCGAAGGTGCGCAGGGTGATGCCGCGCCGCGCGAACACGGTCGGGCAATGCGCCACGGTCGAGCCGCTATCGGCCAGCAGGCCCAGATCCTTGCGCGTCGTCCAGTGCAGCCAGGGGTGATGGTCGAGGAAGATGCCATGGCCGATGATCGAGTGTTCGCCCAGCGCGCCGATGGAGTCCATCCACTGGATCGGCGTCAGCCCATGCCGGCGCTGCATCTCCAGGAATTCGGTCACCGACTGCGCGGCGTGAATCTGGAAGGGCAGGTTCTTCTCGACGGCGAGGTCATAGCTGTCGCGGATCAGCTCCGGCGAGCAGGTGTCGATCTGCGCCGGGCAGACCATGCCGGACAGCCGCCCGGACGGGTGCTGCTTGGCGAGGTCGAGCAGCCGCGCCGCCTTCTCGAAGCCCTTGCGGCCGTTTTCCTTGTTCCAGTCATATTTCAGCTCATGGCCATCGGTCGTGTACCAGCGCGCATCGCGGTACATCGGTGCGATGACGGCACGGATGCCGCTGTCCGCCAGCGTGTCGAGCCAGCCATCAAAGGCGATGGACAGATCGGCGACGGTGGTGCAGCCGCTCATCAGCAGCTCGGCCAGCGCGACCTGCATGCAGGCGGCATAGCCGTCCGGGTCGTTCTCGAAGGTGGAGAGATATTCGTAGAGCGAGGAATGCCAGAAGCCGGGGCTGCGGGTCTCGTCGGTGATGCCCTTGCGCAGCGGCTCGCTGGTCGGGTGTGAATGGACATTGATCATGCCCGGCATGACGACGCGGTTGCGGCCGTCGATCTCGACATCCGCCTTGCCCTCGTAGCCCTTGCCGACATGGGTGATACGGTTGCCCTCGAAGGCGACATCGGCATCGCGCAGATAGACATGCTCGCCTTTCGCCTTGTCAAAGGCCACGACCCAGTCGGCATTGCGGATTACGGTGGTTTCGGTCATCGCATGGACATCCCTAAATGTAAGTACCGCTATCAAGTTGGCCGCAGAATGCCCCGGCAGGCAAGGGGGAATTTCCACGCTGCCATTGACTTCGCGGGCGCGACGGGGCACCTAACGCCCACGTTTCGAAACGCCTGAAGAGCCCCATGACCGACTTCGCGGACATTGTCTCGCGGCGGCGGACCTTCGCGATCATCGCGCATCCGGACGCCGGCAAGACCACACTGACCGAAAAGCTGCTGCTGTTCGGCGGCGCCATCCAGCTTGCCGGCGCCGTGAAGGCGCGCGGCGACGCGCGGCGCGCGCGCTCCGACTGGATGAAGGTGGAGAAGGAGAGGGGCATCTCGGTCACCGTCTCGGTGATGACCTTCGACTATGATGATTGCACCTTCAACCTGCTCGACACGCCGGGACATGAGGATTTCAGCGAGGACACCTACCGCACGCTGACGGCGGTGGATTCGGCCGTCATGGTGATCGACGCCGCCAAGGGCATCGAGGAACAGACCCGCAAGCTGTTCGAGGTCTGCCGCCTGCGCAACGTGCCGATCATCACCTTCATCAACAAGATGGACCGTGAGGCGCGTGACCCGTTCGAGCTGATCTCGGAGATCGAGGAGACGCTGCAGTTGCATGTCACCCCGGCCTCCTGGCCGATCGGCATGGGGCCGGGCTTCCTGGGCTGCTACGACCTGATGAAGGATCAGCTGGTGCTGATGCCGAAGAGCCGCAGCGCGCTCTCCGGCGAGACCGTGACCTGTACCGGGCTGGACGATCCGCAGATCGACAAGCTGTTGCCTTCTTACGCCGCCACGGAGCTGCGCGAGCAGGTGGAGATGGCGCGCGGCCTGATGCCGGAATTCGACATGGAGATGTACCGCGAGGGGCATCTGACGCCGGTTTATTTCGGCAGCGCCGTGAACAGCTTCGGCGTGCGCGAGCTGCTGGACGGGCTGGCGAAGCTGGCCCCGCCGCCGCGCCCGCAGCCGGCGGTTGGCCGCAATATCGATCCGCTGGAGGACAAGGTCAGCGGCTTCGTGTTCAAGATCCAGGCGAACATGGACCCGAAGCACCGTGACCGTATCGCCTTCTTCCGTGTCGCTTCCGGCCATTTCAAGCGCGGCATGAAGCTGAAGCATGTGCGCACCGACAAGCAGGTGAACCTGCACAATCCGCTGCTGTTCCTGGCGCAGGATCGCGAGATCGCCGAGGAGGCGGTGGCCGGCGACATCATCGGCATCCCGAACCACGGCAATCTGCGCATCGGCGACGCGCTGACCGAGGGCGAGAACATCCAGTTCACCGGCATTCCCAGCTTCGCGCCGGAAATGCTGCAGCGGGTGCGCCCGGAAGACCCGATGAAGGCCAAGCATCTGGGCGCGGCGCTGTTGCAGCTGGCGGAGGAGGGGGCGGCCCGCGTGTTCAAGCCGACGATGGATTCGGGCTGGATCGTCGGTGTGGTCGGCGTGCTGCAGTTCGACGTGCTGGCCGACCGTATCCGCACCGAATACGGCATCCCGGTGAAGTTCGAGCAGACCCAGTACATCACCGCGCGCTGGATCGAGACCGACGATCCGCTGGTGCTGAAGAAATTCCGCGACGCCAACGGCTCGACCCTGGCGGAGGATCATGACGGCGATCCCGTCTTCCTCGCGCGCAACAACTGGCACCTCGACACCACCATCGAGCAGAACCCCAAGCTGCGCTTCCTGAAGACCAAGGAAAAGCTGGCTTAGGGCCACATTTAATCGTCATGGTCGGACTTGATCCGACCATCCAGCGAACGGCGAAGCCTCTCTGGACCCTCGGGTCAAGTCCGAGGGTGACGATAATGAATTACTCCGCTGCCACCTGCGCGCGGCGCTGCTGCGTGGCCGATTCGTCCACATCGTAATAGTCGTTCAGCACCACGCCATAGTCGCGTTCCGCCGCCTCGCGGGAGACGAATCCGGCCAGCACATCGGCCGCGACTTCCGCTGCCGGCCGGTCATGGGCGCGGCCGAAACCGCCACCGCCCGGCATCTCCAGCACCAGCGTCTCGCCGCCGGGGATCGGCTGGCGACCCTTCGGCTTCATGCCGAGGCCGCTGTCGCGCTGATACATCTTGCCGACCTGGCCCTCGCCGCCGCCCTTGCGGCCGCGCGGCGGGTGGATCATGCGGTCGAACATCGAGGAAATCGCGAAGGGCGCGCCCTCGGCATGGGTGATGACCATGACCTGCCCGGTGCCGCCGCGATAGCGCCCGGCGCCGCCGGAATCGGTGCGGTATTCCTTCTTCCAGACGATCAGCGGGGCGACCGTCTCGTTGATCTCCACCGGGGTGTTGCGCACGCCGGACGGGAAGGCGGTGGCCGACAAGCCGTCCTTGGTCGGACGCGCGCCGGTGCCGCCGGTATGGAACAGGTTCACGGCAAACGGCGTGGCCTTGCCGTAATCGGCATCGCCGACGAGGCCATGCCCGCCCAGCAGCATCGGGTTCCACAGGCAGGACGTGCCTTCCGCCGGCACCTCGCCGATCACCTGCTCCAGGCAGCCCAGGACCACGTCCGGCAGCATCTGGCCGACGGCATGGCGCGCGGCGACGGCGCAGGGATGCGGCGCGTTCAGGATCGAGCCTTCCGTCGCGGTCACCCGCACCGGCGCCAGCGAGCCGGCATTGTTCGGCACCTTGCCGCCGATGATGCAGCGCACGCCGAAGCTGGCATAGGCCTGGGTATAGGTCAGCGGCACGTTGATGCCATAGGTGGAGACGGCGGAGGTGCCGTCGAAATCCACGTCGATGCCGTCCTCGCCGACTGTCATGGTGGCGACGATGTCGATTGGCTTGTCATAACCGTCGATGCGCATGGCGTTCTTGTAGGTGCCCGGCTTCAGCGCGCGGATCTCATCCAGCATCGCCGCCCGGCTGTGTTCGATGATGTGCTCGCCCAGCGGATCGATGGAGTCCAGGTTGAACTCGCGCATCATATCGACCAGGCGACGGCTGCCGGTCTCGTTGCAGGCGGCCAGCGAATAGAGGTCGCCCTCGACCTGCACCGGCTCGCGCACATTCACCCGCACGATGTGCAGCAGCGATTCATTCATCACGCCGCGCTTGGCCAGCGCCATGATCGGGATGTTGATGCCTTCCTCATAGACCTGCCGCCCGTCGGCCCCGAAGCCGCGCCCGCCGACATCGACGACATGGCTGGTCGAGGCGAACAGGGCGACCATCTTGCCGTCCTTGAAGGTCGGCGTGACGACGGTGAAATCGTGCAGATGGCCGGTGCCGAGCCAGGGATCGTTGGTGACGTAAACGTCGCCTTCCTCCATCGTTTCCGCCGGGAACCGCTCTAGGAAGAAGCCGACCGAGGCCGCCATCGCGTTCACATGGCCGGGCGTGCCGGTGACCGCCTGGGCCAGCATGCGGCCGCGCGCGTCGAACACGCCGGCGGACAGATCGCCGGCCTCGCGCACGGAGGTGGAGAAGGCAGTGCGGATCAGCGCCTGTGCCTGTTCCTCGACGACCGAGAGCAGGCGGTTCCACATGATCTGCAGATGGATCTGGTCGAGCGCGGAATTCTTGGTCATGGGGGCGTCCTTCCTCAGGCTGCCGGCTTGCGGACGAGAACAATATAGTCCAGCTCGTTGATCAGCGCATCGAAGCTCGACGAGACGACGGTGGTGGTCTGCTCCTCGGCGATCAGCGCCGGACCGGGAATTTTCATGCCCGGCTTCAGATCGGGCCGCCAGTAGATGCCGGCCTCGACATGATCGGTCTTCACGGGATCGAAAATCTGCTTGCGGCTCTTCGGTTCCGGGGCGGGCAGGGTGGCCTTCGGCATCGGCACCGGCGCCGGCTTCTCCACCTTCGTGCTGGTGGTCAGCGTCCAGCTCAGGATTTCGATGTCGAGATTGGGGATGGTGCGGCCATACAGCGCCGAATAGGCCTCAGCAAAGACGCTGGCCATATGCTGGGCGTCGGCCTGCGTCAGGTCGCGCACCGGCACATCGACGGCGATCTCGTGGCCCTGGCCGACATAGCGCATATAGGCCTGGCGGATTTCCACCAGATCGGCGGTCGGCGCGCCCTCGCGCACGATGGCCAGCGCCTCTTCCTGCATCTCCTTCAATGTCGCATTGGCGACGGATGAGTCGAACTGCGACAGCTTCATGTGCCGGCTGCGCACCACCTCATAGGCGACCGGCGCCTTCAGGAAGCCCAGCGCCGAGCCGACGCCGGCCCCGGTCGGGATGATGATGGTGTCGATTTCCAGCTTCTCGGCCAGCCGCGCGGCATGCAGCGGGGCGGCGCCGCCGAAGGCGATCATCGCGCGCCGGGCGATATCCTTACCCCATTCGATGGCATGCACGCGCGCCGCGTTCGCCATGTTCTCGTCCACCACCTCGGCGATGCCGAAGGCAGCCAGCGCGTCGCTGAGGTTCAGCTTGCTGCCGATTTCTGCCTGCATCGCGGCCTTCGATTTTTCCGGCGCCAGATGCACGGTGCCGCCGGCAAAGACCGACGGGTCAATGCGGCCCATAACCACATCGGCGTCCGTGACGGTCGGCCGCGTGCCGCCCTGATCGTAGCAGGCCGGGCCGGGGACGGAGCCCGCCGATTCCGGGCCGACGGTGATGCGCTTCATCGTATCGACATGGGCGATGGAGCCGCCGCCGGCGCCGATCTCCACCATCTCGATGACCGGAATGCGGATCGGCAGGCCGCTGCCCTTCATGAAGCGATAGACGCGGTCCACCTCGAAGGTGCGCGAGGCCAGCGGCTGTGCCTTGTCGATCAGGCACAGCTTCGCCGTGGTGCCGCCCATATCGTAGGACACCACCTCGTCCAGCCCGCATTCGGCGGCGATGCGGCTGGCCAGGATGGCGCCGCCCGCCGGGCCGGATTCGACCAGCCGGATCGGGAATTTCATCGCCGTGTCCAGCGCCGTCAGCCCGCCGCCGGAGGTGATCATGAAGAACGGGCAGCCATAGCTCAGTTCGTGCAGCTGCGCCTTCAGCCGGGCGAGGTAGCTGGCCATCAGCGGCTGCACATAGGCATTGGCGCAGGTCGTCGATTGGCGTTCGTATTCGCGCACTTCCGGGCAGACCTCGGAGGACAGCGAGTAGGACAGGTCGGGCAGGGCCTCGCGCAGGATTTCCGCGGTGCGCTGCTCATGCGCCGGGTTGGCATAGGCATGGATGAAGCCGATGGCCACGCTCTCCACGCCGTACTGCTTCAGCACCGGGATCAGGTCGTGGACCGACTGCTCGTCCAGCGCGATCAGCGCCTCGCCCTTCACATTCAGCCGCTCGCGCACCGGCAGGCGCAGATGGCGCGGCACCAGCGGCTTCGGCCGGTCGATATTGATGTCGTACTGCTCGAATCGGTTCTCGTAGGCCATCTCGACGGAGTCGCGGAAGCCCTCGGTGGTCAGCAGCGCGGTCTTGGCGCCCTTGCGCTCGATCAGCGCATTGGTCGCCAGCGTCGTGCCGTGGATGATGATCGACACGTCGGACGGGCTGATGCCGGCCTGCCCGATCACCTTGGCGATGCCGGTCAGCACGCCTTCCTCGGGGGCGGCGGGGGTGGTCAGTACCTTGGTCGTCACCAGCCGGCCGCCGACCTCCAGCGCCACATCGGTGAAGGTGCCGCCGATATCGACGGCGAGACGGGCACCAGCGGAAGAGGAAGCAGTCATGAGGCACTCCGATCAGGCGGGCCGGGAAAGGAAGGAACGGCACGCTACAATCGCCCCCGGAGTTGTGCAACATTGATGACAACTTTAGCCAACCGCTATGTGAAAGGGAGACGAGATGGCGTTGCAGGGCACCGGCATGCTGATCGTGGGAACCGATATTCCCGCCGCCGAGGAGGAGGAGTTCAACCGCTGGTACGACCGCGAGCATGTCGCGGAGCGGGTCGGGATTCCAGGCTTTCTGTCGGCGCGGCGCTACATCGCCGTATCCGCCAGCCCGAAATATATCTCCTTCTATGAGACGGAGGATTTCGCCGTTCTCTCCAGCCCGGCCTACAAGCAGATGCTGGCGAACCAGACCGCCTGGTCGAAGGCGGTGATGGCGAACTTCAAGAATGTGAAGCGCCAGGTTGCCCGCACGACCGCGGGCCTTGGGGCGGGCCTTGGTGGGGCTGCCGCCGTCATTCGCCTGCGCCCCTCGGACAATGATGCGGCCACGGCGCGCGAGGCGCTGAAGGCGGTGCTGGCCGAGCTGGTGACACAGGACGGCACGCTGGCCGCCCATATCATGGAAAGCGACCCGGAGCTGTCCAAGCCGCTGGCCGAGCACAAGGACGCGCCGAAAGACGCCCCGGAAGCGAAAGACTGGATCGTGCTGGTCGATACCACCTCGGCGGAAGTCGCCGCCGCTGCCGCCAAGGCGGTGTCGTTGGCCACGCTGCCGGGGCTTAAGACGATCGACAGCGGTACCTATGCGCTGATGTGGGTGCTTGGCAAGGCGGAGCTGTAAGGTCTTCCCTCGCCCCTTCCGGGGCGAGGGGTACGGTTACATAAACCCCTTCAGGTTCGGTGCCGGCGGCGCGCCGAACAGCTCTTCCATTGCCAGCGCGATGGCGAGTGCCTGTTCTTCCGCGAAGCCGGGGCAGAGCAGCTGCAGGCCAATCGGCAGCCCGCCATCGGTCAGATGCTGGATTGGCGTCGAGGTGCCGGCCTGGCGGAACAGGTTGCCGGGCTGGGTGTTCTGCGTCACCAGCCGGGCGAAATGCCCGCCGACCTCCGGATCGTCCAGATCGGCGACGGGGGCGGCCTGGATCGGCAGGGTCGGCGTGATCCAGCCATCCAGCCCGCCCATGCGCTGCTCGGCGATCTTCTCCAGGTCGCGGGTGCGCCAGATCGCGTGCAGATATTCAGGCGCGGCAATCTCCAGCCCCTGCGCGGCCCGGGAGCCGACAACCGGGTCCATCTTGCGGCGGCCGGCCTTGAAGCGCTTGCGCCCCAGCGCCGCCACCAGCTCGACCGGCAGCACGACCGGGAAGATCTTGGTGCGCTCGGCGGCTTCCGGCACCTCGATATCGACGATGGCAGTGCCGGCCTTGACCAGCTTCTCCAGCGCCTTCTTGGTCGCCTGCGCGACCGGCTTTTCCAGATTATCGAAGAAATAACCCACCGGGCGGCCAAGCCGCAGCCCGTCCAGCGGTGCGGACTGCACCACCGGGCGGCCGGTCAGGCCGGCGAACACCTGTGCCGCATCCGCCGCCGATCTGGTCAGCGGGCCGATGGTGTCGAAGGTCGGCGACAGCGGGAACACCCCGTCGGTCGCCCACAGCCCGACCGTGGTCTTCAGCCCGAACAGCCCGCACAGCGCCGCCGGGATGCGCACCGAGCCGCCGGTGTCGGAACCGATGGCGAAACCGCACAATCCGGCAGCGGTCGCCACGGCGGAGCCGCTGGAGGACCCGCCCGGCAAGCGCGCCACCTTGGCATCCCACGGGTTCCACGGCGTGCCGCGCGGCTTGCTGATGCCGGTGGCGCCGAGGGCGAATTCGACGGTCTTGGTCTTGCCGAGGATGATGCAGCCGGCGCGGCGCAGCATCTTCACGAAGCTGCCTTCCCCGCCGATCAGGTCGGCCACATCCAGCTTCGTGCCGGCATGGGCCTTGGTGCCCTCGATGGCGAACAGATCCTTCACCGCCACCGGCACGCCCATCAGCGGACCCAGATCGGTGCCGGCGGTCAGCAGCTTGTCGATGGCCCTGGCGGTCGTCAGGGCCTGCTTGCCCATCACCAGCTGGAAGGCGCCCAGCTTCGGGTCCAGCGCCTTGATGCGGTCGAGATAGGCGCGGGTCGCGGCCTCGGCTGTGGTCTTGCCGGCGCGCAGGTCGCGGCCATAGGCGGCGATGCCGCGGGCGAGGGGATCGGGAGGAAGGGCGGTCATGGGATGTCTCTCGAAATTGAAACGGGAAGGCGAAAGCGAAACCGGCGGGAAATCGGAGGCGCCATCCTGCCGCGCTTTCACCGGGCGGGCCAAGTGCGATCTTCAAAAGAAGCGACGGAATTTAGCCGCAATGGCGTTGGAATATGAGGAACCGGGTAGCGGGAAACCCGTTTCACCCATGTAAGACTTCATCCCACAAGGGAGAGTAAAGATGCGTACCAGGATCATCGCTATCGCGCTCGCTGCCCCGCTGGCGCTCGCCGCCTGCGAAAACAGCGGCATTGGCACGAAACAGGGTATCGGCGGCGTTCTCGGCGGTGTCGGTGGCGCTGTCGCCGGCGCGCAGTTTGGCAGCGGCAGCGGCCGGCTCGCGGCGACGGCGGCAGGCGCATTGCTGGGCGCCTATCTCGGCTCCGAGGTTGGCAGCGGCCTTGACGATGCCGATAAGCTGAAGGCGCAGAGCGCGTTCAACCAGTCGAACAGCGCGCCGGTTGGCCAGACCATCAACTGGAACAACCCGAATACCGGCAATTACGGCAGCGTCACCCCGGTGCGTGACGGCACGTCCTCGACCGGCGAATATTGTCGCGAGTACCAGACCACCGTCTATGTCGATGGCAAGTCGCAGGCCGCCCATGGCGTGGCCTGTCGTCAGGCCGATGGCAGCTGGAAGATGGTGCAGTAGGAGAGGGTGATGCGCGTGAAAAATCTCGCATCCGCAAAGGCGGAGCCGGGGCGGATCGCCCTGCTGGCGCTGGCTGCGGTTCTCTTCTGGGCGCTGGCCAAGCCGGCGGTTGGCCTGACCCTGCCGCCGGTGCCCGAGCATGCGCCGGTGCCGACTCCGCTGGTGCTGGCGCAGGCGGTGGACAGCATGCCGGATCAGATGCGCAGCGCCACCATCCGGGCGATCCAGGAAACCCTGAACGAAAAGGGCTTCACCGCCGGTCCGGTGGACGGCGCGATGGGGCCGCGCACGCGCAGCGCCATCCGCGACTATCAGCGCAAGGCCGGCCTGCCGGTCGATGGCGTTGCCAGCAAGGATGTGCTGGACCATATGAAGTTCGCCCGGCCGGAAGTGACCGCAGGCACGGGCAGTACAGCCCCGAAGCAGGCGGCGGGCGATCCGCTAACCCGCGATGTGCAGCGCGAGCTGTTGCGGCTGGGCTATTATGACGGTGCCATTGACGGGCTGTACGGCCCGGCGACCCGGCAGGCCATTGAGCGTTACCAGTATGATCACAACAAGAGCGTTACCGGCAATGTCGGCCAGCCATTGCTGGAGGAACTGCGCGGCATGACGCCGGGACAGGCGGGCTCCGGTCTTCGCACCTAGCAAAGCGTCCCGGTCCGCCGCTATCATCCTCCCAACGATAAAAAACGGGAGGATGAGACGCCATGCTGCGAGCAGCGGCAAGCTACGAGGATGCCGTCGCCGGATTCCGCTGGCAGGTGCCCGCACGCTACAATATCGGCGTCGATATTTGCGACCGGCACGATCCGGCGGCGCTGGCGCTCATTCATGAAGATGAGGACGGCTCGGTCCGGCGCTACAGCTTCGGCGAGATAACGCGCCTGTCGAACCGGCTTGCCAATGTGCTGCTGGCGCAGGGGCTGAAGCCGGGTGACCGGGTCGGCATCCTGATGCCGCAGCGGCCGGAGACGGCGATTGCCCATGTCGCCTGCTACAAGGCCGGGCTGATCGCGGTGCCGCTGTTCACCCTGTTCGGACCGGAAGCGCTGGAATACCGGCTTGGCAATGCTGGCTGCCGCGCGCTGGTCACCGATGCCGAGCGGCTGCCGGTGATTGCGGAGATTCGGCCGAGCCTGCCGGAGCTGTCGCTGGTGCTGGCGGCCGATGCGGCGAAAGACGGTGATTTCTTCCTGTCGCTGGAGGCCGCGCTGGCGCAGGCCAGTGACCGCTTTATGCCCATCGACAGCGCCGCCGACGATCCGGCCCTCATCATCTACACCTCCGGCACCACCGGCCAGCCCAAGGGGGCGCTGCATGCCCACCGCACGCTGCTGGGCCATCTGCCGGGCGTGGAGTTCCCGCAGGAATTCTTTCCGCAGCCTGGCGATCTGTTCTGGACGCCGGCCGACTGGGCCTGGATTGGCGGGCTGATCGATGTGCTGCTGCCAAGCTGGCATCACGGCGTGCCGGTGCTGTCCCACCGCATGCGGAAATTCGACCCGGGGCATGCCTTCCACCTGATCGCCAAGCATGGCGTGCGCAACGCCTTCCTGCCGCCGACCGCTTTGAAGATGATGCGCCAGGTCGAGAACCCGAAAACCCGCTGGGACTATGCCATGCGCTCTATCGGCTCCGGCGGCGAGACGCTGGGGGCGGAGTTGCTGGACTGGGGACGCGACACCTTCGGCCTCACCATCAACGAGTTCTATGGCCAGACCGAATGCAACCTGGTTATCGGCAATTGCGCCTCGATCCTGCCGGTCCGGCCCGGTGCGATGGGGCGGGCCATTCCGGGCCATGATGTGCAGATCGTCGATGGGGAAGGGAATATTCTCCCCACCGGAAGCGTCGGTACTGTGGGCATCCGCCGGGGCGATCCCGTCATGTTCCTGGAATACTGGAAGAACCCCGAGGCGACGGCGGCGAAGTTCGCCGGCGATTTCCTGCTGACCGGCGACCAGGCACGGCAGGATGAGGAGGGGTATTTCTGGTTCGTCGGCCGCGATGACGATGTCATCACCTCGTCGGGCTACCGAATCGGCCCGGCGGAGATCGAAGATTGCCTGCTGAAGCATCCCGCTGTGGCGATGGCAGCCGTGATCGGCGTGCCGGACCCCTTGCGCACCGAGGCGGTAAAGGCTTTCCTTGTGGCGAAACCGGGCATCGTGCCCGACCCGCAACTGGTTGCTGACATTCAAGACTTCGTGAAGACGCGGCTGGCGGCGCATGAATATCCCCGCCATGTCGCGTTCGTGGATAGTCTGCCGATGACCGCGACCGGCAAGATCATGCGGCGCGAATTGCGTGCGCTCGAAATCGAAAGGCAGACCCCGTCATGAGCATCATCGTCGATTACTATTTCACGCCGCAAAGCCCGTGGGCCTATCTGGGCGGCAAGCGCTTCGCCGAGATCGCGAAGAAGTATGGCGCCACGGTCGCGGTGAAGCCCATCGACCTCGGCAAGGCCTTCTCCGTTTCCGGCGGTCTGCCGCTGGCCAAGCGCCCGCCGCAGCGCCAGGCCTACCGGCTGCTGGAGCTGGCGCGCTGGAAGAAGAAGCTGGGCGTGCCGCTGGTGACCCACCCCAGCAATTTTCCCGGCGATGGCAAGCCGGCCAGCCTGATGATCATCGCCGCGCGCATGAATGGCGACGATGCGCTGGCGCTGGCCAATGCCTGTGGCGCGGCGCTCTGGGCGGAGGACCGTAACGTCGCCGACTGGGACGTGCTGGTCGATGTGGCCAACAAGCTCGGCATGGATGGCAAGGGGCTGCGGCTTGCCGCCGAGACCAATTCCGAGGTCGAGCAGGATTTCCAGATCGCGACCGAGGAGGCGATGGCCCGCGATGTGTTTGGCGCGCCGAGCTACATCATCGACGGCGAACTGTTCTGGGGCCAGGACCGGCTGGAGTTCGTCGAGGACAAGCTGGCGGGACGGTGAGGAGTGGCTGCCCTATGCTTCGAGACGCCGACTACCCAAGGGGTTGGGCAGCCGGCTCCTCAGCATGAGGTCACCAGGAGGCGCTGCCGGTAATTCAATTCTCCAACCGTCATTCCCGCACTTGTTGCGGGAATCCAGGATTCAGCTTACGCGGGCGGGTATCCAGCTAGCGGAAGCTTGGACCCCCGGCACAAGGCCGGGGGTGACGGGCAGAGATGAACGGGGAAGAGAAGCGGGCGTACGCTAACGCCTACAGCCTGCCCGCCACCGCATCCTCGAACAGCTTTTGCAGGATGGCGGCGTCCAGCGGGATCGGGTTGCTGCCCGCCGTGGGGTCGATGGCGGCGTATTTGCCGATCTCCCCGGCGCGGGCGGCATCGACGCCGATCTTCGCCAGGGTGTGGGGAATACCGAGATCGCGGCGGAAGGCGAGCACCCAGTCCAGGAAGCCATCGAACCCGCCCGCGATGCCCAGGAAGGCGGCCAGCCGGCCGATCTTCGCCTCCACCGCCGGGCGGTTGAAGGCCAGCACATAGGGCATGACCACGGCGTTGGTCAGCCCGTGATGCGTGTCGTACAGCGCGCCGACCGGATGGCTGATCGAATGGATGCCGCCCAGCCCCTTCTGGAACGCCGTGGCGCCCATGCTGGCGGCGATCAGAATCTGGCCGCGCGCCTCGATATCGGTGCCGTCCTTGTAGGCACGCGGCAGATATTCCTTCACCAGCCGCATACCCTCCAGCGCCACGCCCTCGGCCAGCGGATGGAAGGAGGGGGCGCAATAGGCCTCGAGGCAATGGGTGAAGGCATCGATGCCGGTCGCCGCCGTCAGATGCGGCGGCAGGCCGATGGTCAGTTGCGGATCCTCGATCACCACCGCAGGCAGCATCTTCGGGTGGAAGATGATGATCTTCTGGTGGGTCTCCTCATTCACGATGACGCCGGCACGGCCGACCTCCGACCCGGTGCCCGCCGTGGTCGGCACGGCGATGATCGGCGCGATGCCGTCCAGCGCGGCATCCTTCCAGCCGGGGCCGTTATCGTCGAAATGCCAGACCGGCAGGCTCTGCCCGGCCATGAAGGCGATCACCTTGCCGGCATCCATGGCGCTGCCGCCGCCGATCACCACCACGCCATCATGCTTGCCGGCGCGGAACGCCTTGAGGCCGGCCTCGACATTGCCGCCGGTCGGGTTCGGCTTCACTTGCGCGAAGATCTCGGCGCCAAGGCCGGCCTTGCGGCAGTCTTCCAGCATGGCGGCAACCATCGGCGTGCCGGCGAGGCCCGGATCGGTGACCAGCAGCGGCCGGCTCATGCCCTGCTCGGTGCAGGCCTTCGGCAACAGCGAGATCGAACCCGATCCGAAGCGGATCACCGTCGGGAAGCTCCAGGTGGCGCGCAGGGTATTGAAGTCGTGTGTCATGTCAGATGATCTCGAAATAGCGTTGCAGTTCCCAGTCGGAGATGTGCTTGCGGTATTGCCGCTCCTCCCATTCGCGGGTGGCGGCGAAATGCTCGACAAAATCGTCGCCGAGCAGCGCGCGGGCGGGCTTGGAGCGGCGCAGCCGCTGTGCCGCCTCCCACAGCGTTGCGGGAAAGGCGAGGCGGGCCGGCGGCTTCACCTCATAGGCGTTGCCCTTCACCGGGGCTTCCGGCTCGATTTCGTTCTCGATGCCCCACAGGCCGGAGGCCAGCGCCGCCGCCTGCACCAGATAGGGGTTTCCGTCCGCCGCCGCCACCCGGTATTCGACCCGCTGCGATTTCGGCGAGCCGCCGATGACACGCAGCGCGCAGGTGCGGTTCTCCACGCCCCACAGCGATGCCGTCGGCGCCCAAAAGCCGGGGATGAGACGGGAAAAGCTGTTCACCGTGGGGGAGATCATCGCCAGCATCTCCGGCATCAGCTTCTGCTGGCCGCCGAGGAAATGCCGCATGGTCGTGCTCATGCCGTGTTCCGCCTTGGCATCGTGGAACACCGGCTTGCCCTCGGCGTCGGTCAGCGACAGATGCAGATGGCCGCTCTGCCCCGGATAGTCGGGCGACCATTTCGCCATGAAGGTGGCCATCATGCCGTTGCGCTGCGCCAGCACCTTGGTGAAGCTCTTGAACAGCGCGGCCTTGTCGGCCGCCGCCAGCCCGTCATCCACGGTGATGGCGGCTTCCAGCACGCCAGGGCCGGTCTCGGTGTGCAGCCCTTCGATGGGGAAGTCCATGGTCTCCGCCAGTTCCAGCAGGCCGCGGTAGAAGTCGGCGTGGACGGTGGAGCGCAGCACGGAATAGCCGAACATGCCGGGGGTGATCGGTTTCAGCCCGTAATAGCCCTTCTCGCGGATGCTGTCGGGCGTCTCGTCGAACAGGAAGAATTCGTACTCGAAGGCGGCCTTCACGCCGAACCCCATGGCGGCCGCCTTGTCCAGCGCCCGGCGTAGCGTGCCGCGCGGACAGATGGCTTCCGCCGCCTGCTCGAACTCGCCCAGGAAGAACAGCATATTGTCCTCGAAGGGCAGTTCGCGGCAGCTCTCCGGCAGGATGCGCACCATCGCGTCGGGATAGGCGGTGTGCCAGCCGGTGAAGGCGGTATTGTCGTACAGCTCGTCATGCATGTCCCAGCCGAGCACCACGTCGCAGAAGCCGAAACCGCCCTCCAGCGCCGAGAAGAACTTGTCGCGCGCCATGTACTTGCCGCGCAGCACGCCATCGATGTCGGACACGCCGATCTTCACATGGCTGAGGCCGCGCGCCTCGACGATCCGCCTGGCGTCGGCGGCTGACTTCACCTCTCTGGCCTGCATGTTTCGCCCTGCCTCCTGTTCGGTCGGTGCGGCATCCATTTTCATATACGTGCCTATGATCCCGGATCAGACCGGAAAACCGCGCTGCTGTCGAGCGGTGCGGGGCGCATCATGGCGCGATTTCACTAAGCGGTCCGTTCACAGCAATTGTCATTCCCGCAAAAGTGCTGGGGTGACGGCCTTGGGGCTCAAGCTGCATTTTGTCCGGTCTGCCTTGATAGGGCCTGTGCGTGACCTGCCGAATGGTCTGCGCTAAAGTTAATGAAACGGACGCCGGGATGCGGCGCGGATATTGGGAATAGGTCAATCATGAAATCTCGTCTGCTCGGCGCCTTCGTCGCCCTTGGCTTGCTGGCCTCCGGCGCTGCCTCGGCGCAGCAATTGCCGGAGCCTGCCGGGCCGGTCGTCCTGACCATCACCGGCAGCGTGGACAAGTCCAACCGCGGCCCGTTCGACCCGTTTCTGGACGGTCTGCTGAACAGCCATGGCGTCACCGGTTTCCAGAAGGCCGCCACCTTCGATGTCGCCATGCTGGAAGCGCTGGGCATGAAGAGCCTGAAAGTGCGCTATCCTGAATGGCCGAAGGGCTACACCTTCGAAGGGCCATTGCTGCGCGACGTGCTGACCGCCGCCGGCGCCAGGGGCAGCACCATCCGTTTTCTGGGACTGGACGGTTACGAGCCGGAAATCCCGGTGACCGACGCCTATAATCACGATGCCGTGCTGGCGGTGAAAATCGATGGCCGCTATCTCGGCATCGGCGACCGCGGGCCGGTCTGGCTGGTCTATCCGCGCGACACCGACCCGAAGCTGAAGGGCATGGACGATTCGAAATGGCTGTGGGCCGGCTTCTTCATGACCGTGGAATAGAGGAAAGCCGATGATTCCCTTTTCGGTTCTCGATCTGGCGCCGGTACCGCAGGGCTCGACGCCCGGTGATGCGCTGCGCAACACACTCGATCTCGCCCGCCATGCGGAAGGCTGGGGCTATAACCGCTACTGGCTGGCCGAGCATCACAACATGACCGGCATCGCCAGCGCCGCCACAGCCGTGGTGATCGGCCAGGTGGCCGCCGCGACGAAGACCATGCGGGTGGGGGCGGGCGGCATCATGCTGCCGAACCATTCGCCGCTGGTGATCGCGGAGCAGTTCGGCACGCTGGAATCGCTGTTTCCGGGCCGTATCGACCTTGGCCTTGGCCGCGCGCCGGGCACTGACCAGATGACCTGGCGGGCACTGCGCCGCGACCCGATGGCGTCCGACCAGTTCCCGCAGGATGTGCTGGAGCTGCAGGCACTGCTGGGGCCGCTGCAGCCGGACCAGCGTATCCAGGCGGTGCCGGGAACGGACACCAACGTGCCCTTATGGATCCTGGGATCCAGCCTGTTCGGCGCGCAGCTGGCGGCGATGCTGGGCCTGCCCTATGCCTTCGCCTCGCATTTCGCGCCGGGCGCGCTGATGCAGGCGCTCGCCGTCTATCGCGAGGGCTTCAAGCCGTCGGCGCAGCTCGACCGGCGGCACGCCATGGTCGGGGTGAATGTGTTCGCCGCCGATACCGACGATGAGGCGAAATATCTGTTCACCTCCGCGCAGCAGCGGGTCATCGGCATGTTCCGCGGGCGGCGTGGCCAGTTGCCGCCGCCGGTCGAGGATATCGAGAGCCTGTGGTCGCCGGACGAGAAGGCGCAGGTTGGGCGCATGCTGGCCTGTTCCTTCGTCGGCTCTGCGGCGACGGTACGCGCCGGGCTGGAACGCTTCATCGCCGACACCGGCGCTGACGAACTGATTGTCGCCTCGGCGATTTACGATCATAAGAAGCGCCTGCGCTCCTACGAAATTCTCGCCGGCATCGTCAGCGACATGCGCCGCGCGGCGGCATAACTCCTTGATGGAACAAGTATTGTGACAGTGAAAGACAGCAACGGCACGGCGCTGGTCGATGGCGATTCGGTTCAGGTCATCAAGGACCTGAAGGTGAAGGGCACCTCGGTGACGCTGAAGCGCGGCACGCTGATCAAGAATATCCGCCTCACCAGCGACGAGGAGGAGATCGAGTGCAACGCCGACAAGGTGAAGGGGCTGGTGCTGAAGACCTGCTTCCTGAAGAAAGCCTGATTCAGCGCCTCAGCGCCAGGGCATGATCGGCACGCTGGTTACCGCATTCTGCGGGCTGCCCTCGATCAGCCGGTCGGAATAGGTCAGATAGACCAGCGTATTGCGCTTCTTGTCGTAGAAGCGCACGACCTGCAGCTTCTTGAAGATGATCGAGCGGCTTTCGCGGAACACCGTCTTGCCCTCGCCGGGATCGGCGTCGGCGATCTTCTTTGGCAGGCTGATCGGTCCGGTCTGCCGGCAGGCGATGGAGGCGTCCGACGTATCCTCCGCCAGCCCGACCCAGCCCTTGATCCCGCCGGTCTTGGCGCGGCTGATATGACAGGACACGCCCGGCACCTCGGGATCGTCGAACGCCTCGATGCAGATCTTGTGGTTCGGGCCGATCCACTGGAAGGCGCTGTCCACGCAGCCGATCTCGTCGGCTTTCGCGGCAGGCGCGGCTATGGCGCCGAGCCCGATCAGCAGGGCGGCCAGCAGGAAGAGGCGATGCATGGTGGAGGTTCCTTCATTCGTTCATCGTGCCGCCGTTAGCCAACCCTCTCCCGCAAGGGGAGAGGGTAAGGAAAGCTGAATCATATAGCGGTGCCGTTTCTCCTTCCGTCATTCCCGGCCTTGTGCCGGGAATCCAGGGTTCAGCTTACTCTACCGGCGATTCAGCTGGTTGAAACCTGGACCCCCGCAACAAGTGCGGGGGTGACGGGCAGAGATGGAAGGGGAGAGGGAGGGCCTATTACCCACCCCGGCGCTTATGCCCCTTTGCCTTACCACCGGAACGCCCCTTCGGCGGCTGGATGTCGCCCTTCACCCGCGCGGTGCCGCTGGGCACCTGCACGCGGGTGACCGGGCCACCGCGTAAGGGTTTGCCGTCGGTGGCGAAGCCCAGTTCGGCCGCTTCCAGCCGCTTGATCTCGTCGCGCAGGCGGGCGGCTTCCTCGAATTCCAGATCGGCGGCGGCGGTGCGCATGCGCTTTTCCATATCGCCGATCACCTCGCGGATGTTCTTGCCGACCAGCGTGCCTTCCTCGGCGCCGGTCTCGACCGTCAGATGGTCGCCGCGCTCATACACGCTCTGCATGATGTCGTTGATCTTCGACTTGATGCTTTCCGGCGTGATGCCGTTGGCGGCGTTGTAGGCCTGCTGCTTCTCGCGGCGGCGGTTGGTTTCCGAGATCGCGTATTCCAGGCTGACCGTCATGCGGTCGGCATAGAGCAGCGCCCTTCCTTCCAGATTACGCGCCGCCCGGCCAATGGTCTGCACCAGCGAGGTCTTGGAGCGCAGATAGCCTTCCTTGTCGGCGTCCAGAATGGCGACCAGCGCACATTCCGGGATATCCAGCCCCTCGCGCAGCAGGTTGATGCCGATCAGCACATCGAAGGTGCCGAGGCGCAAATCGCGGATGATCTCGATGCGCTCCAGCGTCTCCACATCGGAATGGATGTAGCGCACCTTCACCCCGGCCTCATGCATGTATTCGGTGAGGTCCTCGGCCATCTTCTTGGTCAGCACGGTGATCAGCACGCGCTGGCCCTTGGCCGCGGCGTCCTTGCATTCGGCGATCACGTCATCGACCTGGTTGGCGGTCGGGCGGACGATGCAGACCGGGTCGATCAGGCCGGTCGGGCGGACCACCTGCTCGACGAACACGCCGCCGGTGCGCTCCATCTCCCACGGACCGGGGGTGGCCGAGACGAAGATGGTCTGCGGCCGCATCTGCTCCCACTCCTCGAACTTCAACGGGCGGTTGTCGATACAGACCGGCAGGCGGAAGCCGAATTCCGACAGGGTGGATTTGCGCGCATAGTCGCCTTTGTACATGCCGCCGATCTGCGGCACGGTGACATGGCTCTCATCGACGATCAGCAGCGCGTTCTCCGGGATGTATTCGAACAGGGTGGGCGGCGGCTCGCCCGGATTGCGGCCGGTCAGGTAGCGGGAATAATTCTCGATGCCGGCGCACGACCCGGTGGCGGCGATCATCTCCATATCGAAGGTGGTGCGCTGCTCCAGCCGCTGCGCTTCCAGCAGCTTGCCCTGGCTGTTAAACTCCTCCAGGCGGATTTTCAGATCCACCTTCATCTTCTCGATGGCCTGCTGCAGCGTCGGGCGCGGCGTCACGTAATGGCTGTTGGCGAAGATGCGGACGGCTTCCAGCTTCGCGCTCTTCTCGCCGGTCAGCGGGTCGAACTCGACGATCTCCTCGACCTCGTCACCAAACAGGCTGATGCGCCAGGCGCGGTCCTCATAATGGGCCGGGAAGATTTCCACCGTATCGCCGCGCACCCGGAAGGTGCCGCGCGCGAAGGCGGTGTCGTTGCGCTTGTACTGGATCTCGATGAGGTTGCGCAGCAGGGTGGTGCGGTCGATGTTCTGGCCCTGCTCGATCTTCACGATCATCCGGCTGTAATCTTCCGGCGAGCCGATACCGTAGATGCAGGAAACCGAGGCGACGATGATGACGTCCTCGCGCTCCAGCAGCGCGCGCGTCGCGGCGTGGCGCATCCGGTCGATCTGCTCGTTGATCGAGCTTTCCTTCTCGATATAGGTGTCGGTGCGCGGAACGTAGGCTTCCGGCTGGTAGTAGTCGTAGTAGGAGACGAAATACTCGACCGCATTATGCGGGAAGAAGCTCTTCATCTCGCCATAGAGCTGGGCCGCCAGCGTCTTGTTCGGCGCCAGGATGATGGTCGGGCGCTGCACCTGCTGGATGACATGGGCGACCGTGAAGGTCTTGCCGGAGCCGGTGACGCCCAGCAGCACCTGGTCGCGCTCGCCCTCGCTCAGCCCGGCGAGCAGCTGGCGGATCGCCTCCGGCTGGTCACCCGCCGGCTTGTAGTCGGAGACGATCTGCAGCGCCTGGCCGCGATCCTGCGGCGCGGCCTCGCCGGCCAGCATCGGCGGGCGCTTCTCGCCGGGGCCAGGGAGCGCGCCGCCGAGCGGGTGCATATGGAAGGGGGCTGTGCTGGACATGGCGCTAACATAGGACCGCGCGCAGACGGTTTCCAGCGCCGAACGCAGCCTACTCCTTGTAGCTGGGGTCCAGCTTGTCGAGGCGGCGCAGATGGCCCGGCCAGTCGCGGGTGCCCAGGATGCCGAACGCCTCGTACTGGCGCGCGGTGTGCTCGCAGACCTGGCCCGGCGGGATGGTCAGCTTCTGGCCGCCGGACAGCGCGTCGATCTGCGACTGGCAGCATTTCTCCAGATAATGGATCAGGCTGAACGCCTCGGCGACGGTGCGGCCGGCCGACAGCAGCCCGTGATTGCGCAGGATCATCGCGCGGTGCGTGCCCAGGTCGCGCACCAGCCGCTTCTTCTCGTCCTCATCCTGCGCCAGCCCTTCATAATCGTGATAGCCGAGCCGGTTGTAGAAGCGCATCGAGTGCTGGCTGATCGACAGCAGGCCGCATTCCATCGCGGAGACCGCCATGCCGGCGCGGGTATGGGTGTGCAGCACGCAGTCCACATCCGGGCGTGCGGCGTGGATTGCGGAATGGATGACGTAGCCGGCCTTGTTCACCGGGTAGGGCGAGGGCAGCAGAATATTGCCGTCATGATCGACCTTCACCAGGCTGGAGGCGGTGATCTCGTCGAAGAACATGCCGTGCGGGTTGATGAGGAACTGCCCCTCGACGCCAGGCACGCGGGCGGAGATATGGGTCGCGGTCAGGTCGGTCATGCCATACAGCGCGGTCAGCCGATAGCAGGCGGCGAGATTGACGCGGGTTTCCCATTCCTCGGCGCTCACGAGATCGCGGACAGGGCGGTCCAGGGCAGTCACGGCATTCATTCCAGTTTCCTCCTCGGTATATTTCTTCAAGCTTCTAACGCCTGACCCATCCGGGGCAAGCGTTTCATCGACCAGCCCCAGGCCACCAGCGACAGGATGCAGGCGGCGGCCAGCGGCCAGTGCAGGCCGAACAGCTCCGATGCCGCGCCGAGGGCGAGTGCACCCAGCGCCGGCCCGCCGCGGAAGATCATCCAGTAGATGCCCATGACGCGGCCGCGCATCTCGCCCGATACGGCGTTCTGCATCAGCGTCTGCATGCCGACGCCGTTCACCACCAGCGCCGCGCCGGCAAAGCACATGGTGATCATGCCGATGGTCAGATCCTCGGTCGCGGCGAAGCCCAGCAGCGCGATGCAGGAGGCGAAGACCGCCCACAGCGAGATGCGGGTCAGGCCGCGCACGCTGCCGCGCAAGCCCAGCCAGATGCCGGACAGGATAGCGCCGGCGCCGGTCGCGGCGACCAGCATGCCCAGCCCCTCGGCGCCGGCCTGGAACACGCCGTCGGCATAGGCCGGCATCAGCTCCAGCACGGCGCGCAGGCTGGTCGAGGTGACGATGACCAGCACCAGCAGCGGGCCGATGCCGGCATGGCGTGCGGCATAGAGATAGCCTTCGCCCATCTCGGTGAAGAGCGGCCGGTTGCCATCCTCGCGCGGCTTGTGTTCCGGCAGTTTCAGCAGCAGCAGCGCGACCAGAAAGGCAAAGTAGGTCACGGCGTTGGTGGCGAAGGTCCAGCCCGCGCCGCCCATCGCGATGACGCCGCCGGCAATCGCCGGGCCGATGAAGCGCGCGAGGTTGAAATTGATCGAGTTGATGGCGATGGCCGCCCCCAGATCCTCGCGCGGCACCAGCATGGGGATCATGGCGAGGCGGGCCGGCTGATAGAAGGCGGTGACAGCGCCGAGGAAGGCGGTCAGCCCGATCAGCATCCAGATATCGAGAAGGCCGGTAAAGGTCAGGACGGCCAGCGTCACTGCCTGCGCGATGGCAAGGTACTGGGCGAATTTGGCGACCTTCATCGGGCCGATGCGGTCCACCGCGACCCCGGCGAAGGCGGTGACCACCACGGTCGGGAACAGATCGGCGAAGGCGACGATGCCGAGCCAGGCGCTGGAACCGGTCAGTTCCCACGCCACCCAGCCGATGCCGATGCGCTGCATCCAGGTGCCGATGAGCGAGGCCATATTACCGGTCACGTAGAGCCGGTAATTCGGGTGGGAGAGGGCGCGGCCGACAGGGCCAAGGCGGGCGGATAAAGGCATGGTCTGGATGATAGCCTGTTTTCAAGGCAATAGCCGAGACTTGCTTGCTGGGCCGCTATGTCCGGTTGGCGCGCGGGCGGTTTGCGCAAAATCCCCGGAAATACCGCGAAATACCGCGAAATATCGTTGAACGATGGCGATACCGGGCGTAGGGTTCGCGGCTGTCGGCATCGCCGTCATTCCAGCCTGTCAACCAGCCCCCGTGAGGAACAGAAATGGCTCTGATCGCCCAGCGCCTGAACCGGATCAAGCCGTCCCCGACCATCGCCGTCTCGATGAAGGCGCGCGAACTGCAGGCGCAGGGCCGCAAGGTCATCGCGCTGTCGGCCGGCGAACCGGACTTCGACACCATCGATTTCGTCAAGGAAGCCGCCATCGAGGCGATTCGCAAGGGCCAGACGAAATACACCAATGTCGATGGCACCAACGAGCTGAAGCAGGCGATCGTCGATAAGTTCAAGCGCGAGAACGGGCTGGACTACAAGATTTCGCAGGTCACCGTCGGCACCGGCGGCAAGCAGATTCTCTACAACGCGCTGATGGCGACGCTCGATCCGGGCGACGAGGTGATCATTCCGGCACCCTACTGGGTCAGCTATCCGGACATGGTGCTGCTCGCCGAGGGCACGCCGGTCATCGTGCAGTGCCCGCAGGAGAACGATTTCAAGCTGCGGCCGGAGGATCTGGAAAAGGCGATCACGCCGAAGACCAAATGGATCATCCTGAACAGCCCGTCGAACCCGACCGGTGCCGGCTATACCCGCGCCGACATGAAGGCGGTTACCGACGTGCTGCTGCGTCATCCGCAGGTCCACGTCATGACCGACGACATGTACGAGCATCTCGTCTATGACGATTTCAAATTCTGCACGCCGGCCGAGGTGGAGCCGAAGCTCTATGACCGCACGCTGACCTGCAACGGCGTGTCCAAGGCCTATGCCATGACCGGCTGGCGCATCGGCTATGCCGCCGGGCCGGAGCCGCTGATCAAGGCAATGGGCGTGATCCAGTCGCAGTCCACCTCCAACCCGTCCTCGATCAGCCAGGCGGCTGCTGTCGCCGCGCTGAACGGCTCGACCGACTATATCCAGGAGCGCAACGTCGCCTTCCGCGAGCGCCGCGACCTGGTCGTGTCCATGCTGAACCAGGCCAGTGGCCTGAACTGCCCGAAGCCGGACGGGGCGTTCTACGTCTATCCGTCCTGCGCCGGGCTGATCGGCAAGAAGACGCCGGACGGCAAGGTGATCGCCAGCGATACCGATTTCGCGACCGCGTTGCTGGAGGCCGAGGGAGTGGCCGTGGTGCAGGGTGAGGCATTCGGCCTGTCCCCGCATTTCCGCATCTCCTACGCCACCTCCACCGAGTTGCTGGAGGATGCCTGCACGAAGATCCAGCGCTTCTGCAATTCGCTGAGTTGATCGGCGCGCGAACGGATAAGAAAAACCCCCGGCATCTGCCGGGGGTTTTTTTCGTGGCCTTCTTCTTGTGCTGGCTTACTCCATCGCGGCGCGTAGGGCGGGCGGCGTGCCGGGCAGATTGCTCACCATGATCTTCGCGACGGTCAGGATCGGCACCGCCAGAAGCGCGCCGGGCAGGCCCCACAGCCAGCCCCAGAAGATCACTGCCAGGAACACCAGAATCGGGTTCAGAGTCAGCTGCCGGCCCAGCAGCAGCGGCGTGATGAACTGCCCTTCGATAACCGTCAGCGCGTAGGCGGCCAGCGGCGGTATCAGGATCTGCGTCCAGCTGTCGAAATTCAGCAGCGCGGCGCTGGCGATGATGGCCGCCGTGATTGCCGGGCCGATATAGGGCAGGAAGTTCAGCACTGCCGCCAATACCCCCCAGAGCAAGGGGTTGGGCATGCCCAGCGCCCACATCGCGGCCGCGGTCAGCAGGCCGAGCGCCAGGCTGATGAGGGTGAAGGTGCGCAGATAGATCGATATTTTCCACTGCACCTCCAGCAGGATGCGCTTCATGCGCCGTCGCTGGTCGGTCTGGGTTATGGCCTCGACGATGCGGCTGGCGGTGGACGGGCCGGCGGCCAGCATGAAGAACAGCAACACCACGGTGATGGCGGAAGTCATCAGGATGGACTGCGCCTGATTGGCCAGGGTTTCGATCAGGCTGCCCTCCACAACGACGATCTGCGGCTTCCTGTCATTCTCCAAATTCGCCATTTCGGCGATTTTCTCGGTGGTCTCCCGCGCCCGGCGCAGCGGCAGTTTCAGTTCGGTCAGTTTCCGTTCGATCTTGTACATGACGCTGGGACCGAGATCGAGATGCTCCGCCGCCGGGCCGGCAAGCTGCACCGCGCCGACGGTCAGGCCTGCGCCCAGCATGGCGACGACGAGCAGTGCGCTCAGCGTTTGCGGCAGCCGAAGGCGGGTCAGCAGCCGCACAATTGGCAACAGCAGGATCGCGAAGATCAGCGCCAGGAAGATCGGCAGCAGCACCGGTTTCGCGAAATAGGCTGTGTAGATCAGCGCCAGCGCGAACAGGCCGATGGCGGCCATGCGGGTGACGCTGCTCGCCTGCAGAAAGGCGAGAGACGAGCTCTCGTCGGACTCCGTATCGCCCGCAACAGAATTATCAGAGTCAGCAGAATTCGGCGGGGTCTGGGAAATACCGGGTTCAGTCATCGAAAATTACTGCCTCACAGATAAATTTTTTAATTTCATGATTTGGAAATACTCTATCCCTCGCATTAACGTTTCTGCGTGTTTGCGGTTCCTTCCAGCCTTTCATCAATGTTTTGACTCATCGGAATGTTACGCCGCCGGAGGAAATTTTCTCGACTGACGCGGGAACATTGGCCAGGTGTCCCCGTTTATTGCAACAGAGGCACATGCCTTGATGAAACCAGACTTTACGAATGACGAAAGGAGTCACCCATGGCGACTCGCGAACCTGCCGACGATATCCAGGCTTTGAAGAACGACCTCGCGGCGCTGCGCAAGGATATTGGCGCGCTGGCCAAGACGGTCGGCGACCAGGCCTCCACAACCTCCGATGATGCGATGGATGGGTTGAAGGAGAGGATTGCCGCACTGCGCAGCGAACTCGAAGGGGCGGCCAAGTCGGCCCGGGCGCGCGGTGCCGAGGGTGTCGCGGCCGTCGAGCACCATATAGAGCAGAAGCCGCTGCAGAGCATGCTGATCGCGCTGGGTGCCGGCCTGCTCATCGGCAAGCTGCTGGACCGCCGCTGAGCGGACGCATCGTGCGATATCTTCTCGATATAGCGCTTCCTTACGCGCAGGCGGAACTCCGCACCGCTAAGGAAAGCGCCGGGCGGCTGTGCTGGCGGGTGGCGGGTTTCGCCGCCGCCGGCCTCGTCGCGGCCCTCGGTCTCGGCTTCCTGGTGCTGTCCTTCCATCTGTGGCTGCTGCGCCATGTGCCGGCGCCAGACGCCGCGCTGTGGACGGGGTTGCTGTGCATCGCCGTCGCGGCGTCGGTCGTGCTGGTTGTCTGGCTCATCACACGGGCCGGTGCGCGAAGCCGCCACCGCGAGGTGGCTAAGGCCGCCGCGCTGGCGGAGCTGCAATTGCTTCAGATAGAACTGGAGCAGGGGCTGCGTGCCCACGCCAAGACCGGCACGCTCGGTATGCTGGTGGCCGGTCTGGCGCTGGGGGCAAGCCCCGATTTGCGCGGGATGCTCCGCGACCTCGTGCGCTCGGCGAAGCTATAACCCCATCTGGGCCAGCATGGCGCGGACCAGCGGATGTCTGGCTTCGCCCATGCGGTCGCAGATCGAAAAGTGATTCTCGCGGCCGATCTCCCAATAATCGGTCGTAAGGCCGCGTTCCCGGCACAGCTTCGCGAAATCGGCCGATTGCCGGATCCAGTCCGGCGTTTCGCCGCCGCCGACCGCCACCAGGATCGGGCAGACCGGTCGCGGCAGGTTGGCAACCAGGCTGTTGCGTGCCGCCTCATCGGCTGTCAGGCCGATCTCCGAATTGACCTTCAGCATCGTTACCGGCTCCAGCTCATAGACGCCGGAGACCGCCACCACGCCCTTCACAATGTCGGCGGGGCGGCCTTCTGCAGCCCAATCGCGGGCCAGCATCATCGCCGCCAGATGCGCGCCGGCGGAATGGCCGGACAGATACAGCCGGTCCGGGTCGCCGCCGATCTGCCGTGCGTTGGCGTGCAGCCAGCGTACCGCGTCCGCGGTCTGGCCGACAATGCCGCCGATCGTCAGGGTAGGCGCCAGATCGTAGTTCAGCATCGCCACCGTGGCGCCGGCGGCAACCAGCGGTTCGGCGATATAGCTGTAGAAGTTCTTGTCCAGCCCGCGCCAGTAACCGCCATGGATAAAGACATGGATCGGCGCGTTGGGTGTCTTCGCCGGAAAGATATCCATCGTCTGCAAGGGGCCGTCGCCATAGCGCATGTCCAGCGAGCCGGTCAGCGCGTCCCGGGTCTTTGCGCTGCGGCTGGCCTGGGCGTCAAGATAGGCCTGGAAGTTCGGCGCGGCGAGGCGCGGGTTATATTCCCGCTCCAGCGCCTCGCCGGCGAGCCCTTTATAGCTTGCAGACATCAGCCCTTGTATCCCACGACGTCCTGCTGCTGTTCGCCAAGCCCCTCGATACCGAGCTTCATAACGTCGCCCGGCTTCAGGAACATCGGCGGCTTCATGCCGGCACCCACGCCCGGCGGCGTGCCGGTCGGGATGATGTCGCCCGGCATCAGCGTCATGAACTGGCTGATATAGCTGACCAGATGCTTCACACCATAGACCATGGTGGTGGTGGAGCCGTCCTGGCAGCGCTTGCCGTTCACATCCAGCCACATCTTCAGCTGCTGCGGATCGGCGATCTCGTCCTTCGTCACCAGCCACGGGCCGATCGGCGCGAAGGTGTCGGCGCTCTTGCCCTTCACCCACTGGCCATGGCGCTCGATCTGGAATTCGCGTTCCGAGATATCGTTCACCAGCACATAGCCGGCTACATGGTCGAGGCTGTCCTTCTCCTCGACATATTGCGCCTTCTTGCCGATGACGATTCCCAGCTCGACTTCCCAGTCGGTCTTTTTGGAATTCTTCGGGATGATGACGGTGTCGTTGGGGCCGTTGATGGAGGTCGTCGCCTTCATGAAGATGATCGGCTCCGCTGGCACCTGCATGCCGGTTTCGGCGGCATGGTCGGAATAGTTCAGGCCGACGCAGATGATCTTGCCAATGGCGCCGACCGGGCAACCAAGGCGCGGATCGCCGGACACGGCCGGCAGGCTGGCCGGGTCGAGGGCGGCCAGCTTCTTCAGGCCTTCGGGCGAGATCGTTCCGCCATCGATGTCGGCGACATGACCGGACAGATCGCGCAGGGTGCCATTGGCATCCAGCAGGCCGGGCTTTTCCTTGCCGGCTTCTCCGTAGCGCAAAAGACGCATGGTTACTCTCCCTGTTTTGGCGTGCGTTGGATCAGAGGGTCAGTTCATCAGAGGGTCAGGCCGCCATCGATCAGATGGGCCACCCCCGTTGTATAGGCGGATTCGTCGGAAGCGAGATAGAGCGCCAGCGCCGCGATCTCCTCCGCTGTGCCCAGCCGTCCCATCGGCTGGCGGGCGATGAAGGCCTGGCGCGCGGCGGCCGGATCGTCGAAGGCGTTGATGCGGTCGTGCAGCGAGGGGGTCTCCACCGTTCCCGGACAGATCGCGTTGCAGCGTATGCCCTTGGCGATGAAGTCGATGGCGATGGATTTGGTCATGCCGATCACGGCGGCCTTGCTGGCGGTATAGACGAAGCGATTCGGTACCCCCGCCGCCGAGGAGGCGACCGAGGACATCAGGATGATGGAACCGCCGCCATTATCGATCATCGCCGGCAGGAAGGCACGCGTCACGCGGTACATCGCCTTGCTGTTCAGCTCGAACGAGAAGTCGTAATCCTTCTCCTCGCACTCCAGGATGGTGCCGCTGGCAACGAAGCCGGCGCAGCTGAATAGCGCATCGACCGGGCCGACATCCCTGGCGGCTTCCTGCACGGCGGCGCTGTCGGTCACGTCCAGCAACCGGGTCTCGATGCCGGGCGCTTCCGCCTTCAGCGAGTCGAGCGCCGCCGCATTGATGTCGGTCGCGACGACCCTTGCCCCTTCGCGCGCGAAGGCCAGCGCCGAGGCGCGCCCGATGCCCTGTCCGGCGGCGGTGATGAAGGCTTTCTTCCCGCTCAGGCGGTTTCCCATTGCGTCTGCCCCTCATGCGTTTTGTTTCTTTATTAGGAGTCCTGATAACGGCTTGGGGGCCTGTCTGGCAAGGCTGTCGCGTTCACGGCAGGAATGCAGGGAGAGGAGGGGACTAGAGGTTCAGCAGGCTGGGCGCCCGCTCGATGATTTCGTTCAGGATATTCTCGGCGACCTCGATGTTGCGCTCCGCCTCCTTGTCCAGCAGATGGGCGTAGCGCGGTTCGGCCAGCCGCTTCTTGGCCTCATGCAGATTGTGCAGCTCCTGCACGAAAATCTCGCGCGAACCGATCGGCAGGGCGGTGCTCTTGCTCAGCGCCAGGAAGAATTTCGTGCTGGTGCGCAGCACTGATTTGGAGATCAGGATGTTCAGCGCATCGAACTGTTCGTCCAGCCGCTCGTCGCGGCCGGTTTCCAGATTCTTCAGCCGGTTCTCGATGAGGATGCCGAAGGTCTCGAATTCCGAGATCTTGTCGCGGAACTGCCGGTAGGAATGGAAACTGTGCTGATGGACGTTCTTCTCGGTCTGTGCCGCCAGCACGATGATTTCCCGCGCCTGCCGTTCCAGCGCGGCTAGCATTTCCTGGGCTTCTTTCCTGCTATAGCTGCGTGACATCGCCAGCATCCTTGTCGGCAAGAAAGAGAATAGACCAGGTTTCAAACCATCGGCTCATATTCGACATCTTATCTCTTTGCTTTCTGGAATCTTCCTTAAACTAGCATTTGCGACTTGATTAAAAAGATAGAAATACGTTGAATGCTCGCCTTGTCTGCGCTTTTCGCTTTTCAGGCGACTGAATCCTTAGGTCCCGGTCCAGGACGGTAAGGAAACCTTAATAATCCCAATGCCAGCATGCATTGGAAAAAGCCTGCCTCGAAGCGGGCCGTTGAGATGAATCCAGCTTCCGGCACTCCCGGCAATCCTCCCCAGGTGCGCCGGGCTTGATCGTATTTTGCGCTTTTGCCCGGAGAATTCTCTTGATTGCGTTTCAGCAGAACCAAAAAAACAGCCTGGCCGCGGCCGACGATAACAAGCCAGAGCGGATTATCGAACTGACCTCCGATCTTGCGGCCCTG
Organism: Oceanibaculum nanhaiense; assembly: GCF_002148795.1. Lineage (NCBI taxonomy): Bacteria > Pseudomonadati > Pseudomonadota > Alphaproteobacteria > Rhodospirillales > Oceanibaculaceae > Oceanibaculum > Oceanibaculum nanhaiense. The sequence continues at coordinate 288,698 of NZ_MPOB01000004.1, forward strand.
ACGCGGGACAAGATCACGGCCATCCGGGCGATCACCAGCCGTACCAAGATCCTGGCGCTGAATGCGCTGATCGAGGCCAACCGCGCCGGCGAGGCGGGGCGCGGCTTCGCGGTGGTGGCCGGTGAGGTGAAGTCGGTATCGGGTGAGATCGAGATGATCTCCAACTCGCTGGAAAGCGAGCTGTCGCACAGGGTTGACGGGCTGCAGCGGCTGGGCAGCAATCTGGTCGATCACATGCGCGGCGACCGGCTTGTCGATCTGGCGCTGAACGCGGTGGAGCTGATCGACCGCAACCTCTACGAACGCACCTGTGATGTGCGCTGGTGGGCGACCGACAGCGCCGTGGTCGATTGCGCGGCGGATGCCTCGGCGGAGCGTTGTTCCTACGCCGCCAAGCGGCTGGGCGTCATCCTGTCGGCCTATACGGTCTATCTCGACCTGTGGATCGCCGATCTGAACGGTCAGGTCATCGCCAATGGCCGGCCGGATTCCTACCATGTGAAAGGCACGGACGTGTCGCGCGAATCCTGGTTCCGGGACGCGCTGCACACCGCCACGGGCGATGATTACGCGGTGGCGGACATCGCCGCCTCGCCGCAGCTTGGCAACAGGCCGGTGGCAACCTATTCGGCGGCGATCCGCGAGGGCGGGGAAGCGCATGGCAAGGTGCTTGGCGTGCTGGGCATTCATTTCGACTGGGGCCCGCAGGCCGACGCCATCGTGAAGGGCGTACGCCTGACCCCGGAAGAGGGGGAGAACACGCGGGTTCTGCTGCTGGACAACCGCTTCCGGGTGATCGCGTCCTCGGACGGCAAGGGCATCCTGGCCGAGACGCTGCGGCTGAACACCGGCCAGGCGCGCAGCGGCCATTACCGCGACGAGGCAGGGGGCCGCGTCGGCTTCGCGCTGACGCCGGGCTACGAGACCTATGCCGGCCTCGGCTGGTATGGCTGCATCGTGCAGCGCACCTGAACGTATTCCGGAGGGGGAATGGTGGGCGGTACTGGGATTGAACCAGTGACCCCACGCGTGTGAAGCGTGTGCTCTCCCGCTGAGCTAACCGCCCTTTAGGCCCGCCGCTTGGCGGCGGAGGGCCTTCGTATAGGGCCCGTGCTTCCGGCTGTCAAGCGATGGCGTACTTCTTTGAGCCCTACAGGCTCGTCGGCTCGTCGGGGCCGCCCTGGCCTTCCTCGGCAAGGCTGCGGCCGGCGCGCCGGATGGTGCCGTTCAGCATGACCATGAAGCCGAACATCACGAACAGGATCACCCCGGCGAGATAGGGCAGGCTGGGGTCGATCTTGTAGAGCGGCATGGCGAAGACCGGCGAGATCACATGCCCGGCAGCGCCCGTTGCACCGACCAGCCCGGCCACCGATCCCTGCTCGTCCTGCCGCACCGACAGCGAGGCGGCGGCGGCGATGCCGGGGCGGGCGAGGCCGAAGGCCAGGCCGGAGATAACCAGCGCGAACACCAGCGGCCCGTAACTGTCGGCCAGCAGGAACATGATATAGGCGGCGATACCGATGACGCAGCCGATGCGCATCAGGAACTGCGCCGACGGGTTCAGCCGCGGGATGATGACAAGCTGCGCCATCACCGCTGCCATGGCCGAGGCCATCAACCCGACGCCGACATACTGCACCGTCTCGGCGGCGGCCAGCCCCAGCACATCCATGAAATAGAAGGCGGCGGTCTGGATGGTCAGCGCCTGCACCGTGGTGATCATGATGCTGGCCAGCAGGAAGGGCCGCACGCGCCGGTCGAACGGGCTGAGCCGCGGCCGCATCGTCTGACCCTTGGGCTGGGTCTGCTCCGGCAGCATCAGATAGAGCGACACGGCGCTTGCCAGCGCCAGCAGGGCGATGCCGTAGAACGGCATCAGCAGGCCGAACACCACCAGCGCCGCACCGACGCCGGGGCCGATGGTCACGCCCAGGCTGAAGCCGGCATTCATGCCGGCCACGGCGCGCACGCGCTCCGCGCGGCTTGTCCGGTCGGCGACATAGGCCTGGCCGGCGGCGATGGTACCCGATCCCAGCGCGCCATAGAGGATGCGCGACAGTACCAGCAGCACGACGGTGGGAACGACGGCCAGCCAGCCCCACAGCGCCATCTGGATGACGAAGCCGAAGGCGGCGGTGGAGACGGCATAGGCGATCAGCCCGACCAGAATGACCGGGCGGCGGCCCCAGATATCGCTGCGCCGGCCCAGAATCGGCGAGCAGAACACCCAGAAGATCGCCGACACCATGAAGATCGCGCCGACATGGAATTCCGAGAATCCCAGCTCACGGGCGATCGGCGGCAGGTTGGCGAACATCAGTGACTGCCCCATGCCAAGGCAGGTCAGGCTGAAGAACAGCAGCTTGAAGGCGCGCTTGCGGGTTTCCGGCGACGAAGGCTGTCGTGGCTGGTCGGCGGTTTCTGGCGCGTCGCTCATGCCGGCCGCCTCCGGCCGCCAAGGGCACCTTCGGTGCGGATCAGCAGGATGCCGATGGCGACCAGCACCATGCCAATGATGGCGGAGATGCCGAAGGTCTCGCCGAACATCAGCCAGGCCAGGATCGCGGTGAAGGGCGGCACCAGATAGAACAGGCTGGCGACCTGCGAGGCCGCGCCGCGTTTGATCATCACATAGAGCAGGGTGGTCGCGCCGATCGACAGGATGATGGCCTGCCAGGCCAGCGCGAATACGAATTCGCCGGTCCAGTGCACCACATTCGTCTCGAACAGCAGCGCCCCAAGCCCGAAGGCGAAGATGACGGTGACGAACTGCACGCAATTGCCGCCGACGACATCGACGCCGTGGCAGTATTTCTTCTGGTAGAGCGTGCCCAGCGTGATGGCGAGCAGGCTGGCCACGGCATAGAGCGTCGCCCAGGCGGCATCGGCGCTGGCGGTATCGATCTTCTCTGCGATGACGGCGGCCACGCCGGCCAGGCCGAACAGCAGGCCGAGCCATTGCCTGCGAGTGACCTTCTCGCCCAGCATCGGGCCGGCCAGCGCCGCTGTCAGGATCGGCTGCGCGCTGACGATCAAGGCGGCAACGCCAGCCTGAACACCGTTATGGATGGCGATGAACACGCCGCCGAGATAGACGCCCTGCACCAGCAGGCCGACCAGCGCGACATGCTTGATCTCGTGCCGTTTCGGCCAGCTGATTTTCAGCATCAGGGCAATCGGCACCAGCAGCGCCGCCGCCAGCACGAAACGCAGCAGCAGATAGGTCAGCGGTTCGGCATAGGGCAGGCCGAATTTCGCGCCGACGAAGCCGGTACTCCACAGGAAGGTGAAGAGCAGCGGCGACAGGGCGATCCAGACGGTTTGCGTGCGGCTGGCGGGGGAAGGCGGCATTGGCGTTGAATCTATGGATACGGGCGGTGGTTCAGTAAGAACCCGCTTCGCAGCTTCCGCAACCGCCTTCTGTGCGTTTCAGCTATGACAGCAACCCTACGCCAGCGCTGTCTCCAGATCGGCCAGCAGGTCCGCCAGATCCTCGACGCCGACGGAGAGCCGCACCAGCCCGTCGGAGATGCCGAGTTCGGCGCGCACCTCCGGCGGGATCGAGGCGTGGGTCATGATCGCCGGATGCTCGATCAGGCTCTCGACGCCGCCCAGGCTCTCGGCCAGGGCGAACAGCTTCGTGCGTTCTAGGAAGCGCCGGCTCTCATCCAGCCCGCCCTTGATGACCGCGGTGACAATGCCGCCGAAGCCGCCAATCATCTGGCGCTTGGCGAGCTCGTGCTGCGGATGGCTGGCAAGCCCCGGATAAATCACCTTCTCGATCTTCGGATGCGCCTCCAGCCATTGCGCGATGGCCAGCGCGTTGGCGCAATGCCGCTCCATGCGTAGATGCAGCGTCTTCAGTCCGCGCAGTGCCAGGAAGCTGTCGAACGGGCCGGCGACCGAGCCGATGGCGTTCTGCAGATAGGCGAGAGGCTGGCGGAGCGGGCTGCCCTCGCGCACCACGGCGATGCCGCCCACCATGTCGGAATGGCCATTCAGGTACTTGGTCATCGAATGGATGACGATATCGAAACCGTGATCCAGCGGCTTCTGCACATAAGGCGAGGCGAAGGTGTTGTCGGCCACGGCAATCAGCTTGTGCTTTTTGGCAATGGCGGCAATCGCCTGCAGATCGACCAGCCGGAGCATCGGGTTGGTCGGGCTTTCGACCCAGACCATCTTCGTGTTTGGCTTGATCGCGGCTTCCAGCGCCGCCGGGTCGGACAGGTTCACGAAGGAGAATTCCAGCCCGGAAGAGCGCTTGCGCACATTTTCGAACAGACGGTAGGAGCCGCCATAGAGATCGTCCATGGCGGTGACATGGCTGCCGCTGTCCAGCAGCTCCAGAACCGTGCCCATGGCAGCGAGGCCCGAGGCGAAGGCGAAGCCGGCCTCGCCATTCTCCAGATCGGCGACGCAGGCTTCCAGCGCCATCCGGGTCGGGTTCTGGCTGCGCGAATATTCATAGCCCTTATGCACGCCGGGGCTCTGCTGCACATAGGTCGAGGTGGCGTAGATCGGCACCATGATGGCGCCGGTCGTCGGGTCCGGCTCCTGGCCGGCATGGATGGCGCGCGTGCCGAAGCCGGCGCGGTTGGTCTTGTTCTGGGTCATGATTCAGGCCACCGATTGACGGAGATGATTGATGAGATCGACCTTGGTGATCAGGCCGAGGAATTTACTGCCTTCGACGACGATGGCGACATGGTCCTGGCGGAAGATCGGGATCAGGTCGGGGATTTTCGCGGTCGGCGCCAGGGTTTCCAGCCGGCTGGTCATGGCGCCCCGGACCGGGGATTTGAAGCATTCCGGATTGTCGTGGGTTGCCAGCAGCAGATCGCTTTCATCGAGGATGCCGACGATGCGGTCATTCTCCAGCACCGGCAATTGCGAGATGTCGTAGAGCCGCATCCGGCCATAGGCGGTCAGCAGCGTATCGCCCGGCTCAACGCTGATCACCTCGCCCTTCGGGGCCTGACGGCTGATCAGGTCGCGCAGGTCACCGGTCTGCTCGCGGGCAGTCAGCCCCTGATCCTGCAGCCAGAAATCATTATAGGCCTTGGAGAGATACTTGTTGCCGCTGTCGCAGACGAAGGTGACGACGCGCTTCGGCGTGGTCTGTGCGCGGCAGTAGCGCAGGGCGGCGGCGATCAGCGTGCCCGACGAGGTGCCGGCCAATATGCCTTCCTTAATCAGTAGCTCGCGCACCGTGGCGAAGGCTTCGGTATCGTCCACCGTGATGGCCGTGCTGACCAGATCGAGGTCGCAATTCGGCGGAATGAAATCCTCGCCGATGCCCTCGACCAGCCAGGAGCCGGCCTCGCCGACATGGCCGGAGCGGGTGGCCTCGGCCAGGATCGAGCCTTTGGGATCGGCCAGCACCATCTCAACCTTGGGGGCGGCCTTGCGGAAGAACCGCCCCAGGCCGGTCAGCGTACCACCGGAGCCGACGCCGCAGACCATGGCGTCCATGTCGCCCTCCATCTGCGCCCAGATTTCCGGGCCGGTGCCGGTTTCGTGCGCCAGTGGATTGGCCGGGTTGGCAAACTGGTTCATCCAGTAGCCGCCGGGAACCTCCTTCTCCAGCCGCTCCGCCATGTCCTGGTAATAGGCCGGATGGCCACGCCCGACATCGGACCGGGTCATGACGATCTCGGTACCCAGCGCGCGCAGATGGTTGATCTTCTCCTGGCTCATCTTGTCCGGGATGACCAGCAGCAGCTTGTAGCCCTTCTGCGCCGCGACCAGCGCCAGGCCGAGGCCGGTATTGCCGGCGGTCGCCTCGATCAGCGTGGTCTTGCCCGGCGTGATCTTGCCCGCGCGTTCCGCCGCCTCGATCATCGACAGGCCGATGCGGTCCTTGATCGACCCGCCGGGATTCTGGCTCTCCAGCTTCAGGAACAGCCGGCACGGGCCTGTATCCAGGCGGGTGACTTCCAGCATCGGCGTGTTGCCGATCAGCGTGAGGACCGATTGCGGGGCGGGCATATAATAATCCTGAATTTATTTGTGAATTATAAAAATCACTCACACATGACTGTAAATTGTATCTGGCCTTATCCGGTCAAGGAAAAAAGAAACCCCGGCCCGAAAACCGCCCATCGAAAATCAAGGGTGCGGCATCGGACCGGGGCAGGAAAGGAACAGGGGAGGAGGGAAGGGGTTACGACAGGTCCAGTGCCTGGACGATCTTTTCCTTCCATTGCTGAAAGGCCAGCTCGGTGCGGGCGCGTGGGCGCGGCAGGTCGAGCGCGAATTCGGCATGGATATGGCCGGGATTGCCGCGCATCACCACGATGCGGTCGCTCAAGGCCACCGCCTCCTCGACATCGTGGGTGACGAACACCATGGTGAAGCGCTCCTCGCGCCACAGCTCCAGCAGATGGTCCTGCAATTGCAGTCGGGTGAAGCTGTCGAGCGCGCTGAACGGCTCATCCAGCAGCAGGATGGAGGGGCGGCGCACCAGCGCGCGGGCAATTGCCACGCGTTGCGCCATGCCGCCGGACAGCTGGCGCGGATAGGCCAGCGCGAAATCGGCCAGCCCGACCTTCGCCAGCACATCCGCGATCTTGCGGTCCTGCGTCGCCTTGTCCTCATCCTTCAGGGCAAAGCGGACATTATCGGCCACACTCAGCCAGGGCATCAGCCGGGCTTCCTGGAACACCATGCCGATTTCCGGGTGCGGGCCGTTGACCGGATCGCCGTCGATAGCGACGCGGCCATGGCTGGCGCTTTCCAGCCCGGAGAGGATGCGCAGCAGCGTGGACTTCCCGCAGCCCGAGGTGCCGACGAGGCTGACGATTTCCGACTGGTCGATGGCCAGATCGACATCGTTCAGCGCGATCACGCCATTCGGGAAGTGCTTGGCGAGACTATCGATTGCGAGCATGGGAGGCTCCCTTCATATCGCCGAAACCGTCCTGCCAGGCGAGGAACGGGCGCGCCGAGGCGGCCAGAATGGCATCGGTCAGCTTGCCGGCGATGGCGAACAGGATGAGGCTGGCGACGATCACCGCCGGGCGGCCGGTCATCTGGCCATCGACCATCAGATAGCCGAGGCCCTCGCTCGCCCCCATCAGCTCAGCGGCGATGACGAACATCCAGCCCAGCGCCAGACCGGCGCGCAGGCCCACCACATAGGAGGGCAGGGTGGCCGGCAGCAGCACCCGGCGGACCAGATCCAGCCGGCTGAAGCGGTTCAGCTTCGCCACTTCCACCAGCTTGCGGTCAACGCCCTGAATGCCCTCGACCAGATTCAGATAGATCGGGAAGAAAACGCCGACCGCGATCAGCGTTACCTTGGAGGCCTCGAAAATGCCGAACCACAGGATGAACAGCGGCACCCAGGCCAGCGAGGGCACCGCCTTCAGCGCCTGCAGCGTGGGATCGAGCAGCTCCCGCGTGGTGCGGGAATAGCCGGTCAGCGCGCCCAGCAGCGTCGCCGCCGCGGTGCCGGCGAGGAAGCCGAAGAACACCCGGGTCAGCGTGACGCCGATATGGCTGGTCAGCTCGCCGCTGGCCCACAGGGCGGAGATTTCCGCCAGCACCGCTTCCGGGCTGGGCACCAGATTGGGCGCGAACACGCCGGTCCAGGACAGCGCCGCCCAGCCCGCCAGCAGCAGGGCCGGGACGATCAGCCCCTTGGTGCCGGCAAGTGCCGCCAGCGGATGCCGCCGGCGCGCCCCAACGACGGCTCCAGCGGCAGCCCCCGAGGGGACTGCCGCCGTATTCGCCGTGTCGCGGTCATAGACCTCGGCGGTCATCGCTGCGCCGCCTGCTGCCGGTTGACGCGCTGGATGTACTGGTCGTCGATCAGGTCGGCGACCAGCGCCGGCACGTCGGTATCGGGTTTCAGCACGCCGATCTCCTTCAGCACGGTGCCGGCGGCGGTCAGTGCCTTGCGGTGCTCCTCGCCAATCACCGGGTTGGTGAGGTCGGTGCGCTCGCCCAGCTGCTTCCGGGCGATCTCGTCCTCGACCTTCGCGGCCTTCACCAGGTAGGAGCGCAGCTCGTCCGGGTTCTCCAGGGAATATTTGCGGGCGCGCTCATAGACTTTCAGCAGCCGCTCGACGATCTCCGGGTTCTCCGTCGCGAAATCCTCGCGGACATTCAGCACGCCATAGGTGTTCAGCGCCGGGTCGCGGTGGAACAGCCGGGCGCCTTCCTGCAGCTCATGCTTGGCCATGTGCGGGTCGAGGCCGGCCCAGGCATCGACCTGGCCGCTGACCAGCGCGCGCCCGCCATCGGGGTGCTGCAGCAGCACCGGCTTGATGTCCTTCTCGGTCAGGCCGGCCTGGTTCAGCGCCTGCAGCAGGAACAGATGCGGGTCGGTGCCGCGGGTCACGGCGACGCGCTTGCCCTTCAGGTCGGCGACGGATTTGATGCCGCTGTCCTTGCCGGTGACCAGCGCCGTCCATTCCGGGCGAGAATAGATGTAGATCGCCTTGATCGGGTTGCCGTTGGCCTTGCCGACCAGCGCCGCGCCGCCGGCAGTAGAGCCGAACTGGATGGAGCCGCCATTCAGGTATTCCAGCGCCTTGTTGGAGCCGAGGCTCAGCACCCAGCGGACATCGATGCCGTCCTTCTTGAACTCCTCCTCGACCCAGCCCTTGTCCTTCAGCAGCAGGCTGACCGGATTGTAATAGGCATAGTCGAGGCCGATGCGGTCGGGAGCGGCCTGTGCGGCGCCCGCCCCGACTGTCAGGGCGATTGCGGCGGCGGCAAGCGTGCCGAGCTGAAAGGTGCGGCGGGTGATCTTGATGGTCATCTTGCTCTCCTTCGTGTGCGCCGGTTTTCCGGTCGCAGGTAAGGAGGCTCGGAAGAGTGGGGTGTCCGACTGGTCTTCGGCCAAGGCAAAAAAATATCCGCCTCGGCTCCAGAGCCGGGCGGATTCGCCCGCTCTCTTTAGCAGAATTTATAAAGCGCCCCGCAAGCTGAGCCTCAAATCGGCGCTATGAAGTCTTTGTAATCTACAGTTTCGGTGTCGTCAATCGAAAAAATTACACAGTACAGTTTTGTTGTTAGGCAGCCTTGGCTTTGCCATTGACCCTGTGGCTGACCGCCAGCACCGGCTTGGTGTTCAGCGTCTGGAACACCACGCAATAGCGCTCGGTCAGCTTGAACAGGCTGGCCAGCTGCTCCTCGGTCGCGTCGGTGTCGATGTCGAAGCTGAGGCGGATATCGGTGAACCCGACCGAGGCGTCGCGGTCCACCGCCAGCGTGCCGCGGAAGTCGAGGTCACCCTCGGCTTTCACCGTGCCTTCGCGGATCTCGATGCCCAGCGCTGTGGCGACCGCCTTCAGCGTGACACCGGCGCAGGCCACCAGCGCCTGCAGCAGCATGTCGCCGGAACAGGCGGACAGCCCGTCGCCGCCGGTGGCGGGATGCAGGCCGGCCTCGACCAGCGCCCGCCCGGTATCGACGGAGCAGGTGATGGCTTCCTCACCCAGCTTGCCGTCGGCCTTCAGGGTGATCTTCGCGGCGTCCGGCTGGTCCTTGTACTGCGCCTTCAGCGGCGCCTGCAGGGCCTTCAGGGTGGTCGCGTCCATGATCCATCTCCGCATGCTCGTCAAAAAAAATCCGCCGCAGCTAAAGCTGGGCGGAATGGGGCCGACGCTTTAGCTGCATTTGTAAAGCGCCCGCAAGCTGCTGCTCAAATCGGCGCTAAGCGGAAAAATACGGGCGGGGGATGGAGGAGTCAACGGGGGAGCTTATGGGTTTCTTTCTTCGTCCCAGTTTCCTCAGACCGTCACCCCCGCACTTGTTGCGGGGGTCCAGGCTTCCGTTTGCTGGATGTTTGCCGAGCAGGCTGAACCCTGGATTCCCGCAACAAGTGCGGGAATGACGGTTTGAGGTGAACGCAGACGATCTTATGAGGAAGGAGAAGGACGTTAGGGCGCTTCCCACTCCGCCCTAACGTCTTCATCCGTCTCGGTCGGCAGATGCGTTTCACGCAACGCCGCGAACAGGCCGGCATCGAGCAGCCGCGACAGCGCCCAGACCGCCATGCCGCGCACCAGGGAAGACTCGTCAGTTAGAAGGGTTTCCGTAATTGGAACAAGCGTTTGCGATTCGCTGTTGCCAATCGCGATCAGCACGTTGCGCACGAAACGGTCGCGGCCGATGCGCTTGATGGGGGAGCCGGAGAAGAGCTGCCGGAACCCGGCATCGTCGAGCTGCGCCAGGTCGGCCAGGCGCGGGGCCATCAGCTCGGCGCGCGGCAGGAAGGCCTCGTGGCCGGTGGGGGTCGCGTACTTGTTCCAGGGGCAGACGGCGAGGCAGTCGTCGCAGCCATAGATGCGGTTGCCCATGGGCACGCGGAACTCGCGCGCGATGACGCCCTTATGCTCGATGGTCAGGTAGGAGATGCAGCGCCGGGCATCGAGCTGGTAAGGCGCGGGGAAGGCGTCGGTCGGGCAGACGGTCAGGCAGCGCGTGCAGCTGCCGCAATGGTCGATCTCCGTCGCGTCGGGGGCGAGGTCCAGCGTCGAATAGACCTCGCCCAGGAACAGCCAGGAGCCATAGCCGCGCGAGACCAGGTTGGTGTGCTTGCCCTGCCAGCCGAGGCCGGCCTGCTGGCCCAGCGGCTTTTCCATCACAGGGGCGGTATCGACGAACACCTTCACGCCGCTGTCGATTTCGTCGGCCATCCAGCGCGCCAGCGCCTTCAGCCGGTTCTTCACATGATCGTGGTAGTCGCGCCCCTGGGCATAGACCGAGATGCCGGCGCGCTCCGGGTGGTCGAGGATCGCCAGCGGATCGCGGCCCGGCCCGTAATTCATGCCCAGCACGACGATGCTGCGCGCGTCGGGCCACAGCACCTGCGGGTCGCCGCGCCGATCGGCCTTATCGACCATCCAGCCCATATCGCCGTGCCGGCCCTCGGCCAGATACTCGGCCAGCCATTGCCGCACCTGATCGCTCAATTGCGCCGGCGCGAAGCCGACGGCGTCGAAGCCCAGCGCCAGCGCCTGCTCCCGGATGCGGGATTTGATGTCTTCCGTCATCCCCGGCCGCGATAGGAGGGCACGCCCTGATCGGGGATCCATACGCCCTCGGGTGCCGGGCCGGTCTGGTAGAACACATCGATGGGGATGCCGCCGCGCGGATACCAGTAGCCGCCGATGCGCAGCCATTCCGGCTGCATCGCCTCGACCAGCCGGCGCGCGATGGAGACGGTGCAGTCCTCATGGAACGCACCGTGATTGCGGAAGGAGCCGAGGAACAGCTTCAGCGACTTGCTCTCGACCAGCCTTTCCTTCGGCACATAGTCGATGACCAGATGCGCGAAATCCGGC